>CAZBYB010000001.1:0-5405 GCA_964496225.1 uncultured Yersinia sp.
AGTACAGCGTATCGGTTAAATGAACAGCTAAGTTTTGGTCTGGGGTTTAATGCCGTTTATGCGGATGCAGAAATTAACCGTACGGGTGGTGAAGTTCTGCCTTTATCAACACAGGGAATGCGGCCTGCCAGGACACAGGTTGCACATCTGAAAGGGAATAAATGGGGTTATGGTTGGAATACGGGGTTCCTGTATGAAGCTGATCAGAACAATCGCTATGCCCTTACGTACCGTTCAAAAGTGGATATCGATTTTAAGGGTGATTTCAGTAGTGATCTCCCTGCACCCAGAGGTACTGGCGGTGCTACCATTCCAGGATCTTTGACCTTAAATCTGCCAGAGATCTGGGAATTTTCTGGTTATAATAAAGTGGCCTTACAATGGGCTGTTCATTACGGTGTAGCTTATACTACCTGGAGTCGCTTTAAGGAACTTAAAGCCACGGGTGATAATGGCCAGATATTGTTCGAAAAGGATGAAGGCTTTGATAACGTCTACCGTATAGCATTAGGTACCACTTATTACCATGATCAAAATTGGACTTTCCGTACTGGTATCGCCTTTGATGACAGTCCTGTTCCGGCACAGAATAGTTCAATTTCCATTCCGGATCAGGATCGTTTCTGGCTGAGTACAGGGGCTACCTATGCTTTTAACGAAGCCGCCTCTGTGGATGTGGGGATTTCATGGATGCGTGGTAAAAATACCCGGATTCAAGAAAAATTACCCAATAATGGTCCTGCTTATGAATTTAATGCAAAAGGCAGTGCGATGTTATATGCAGTGAACTTTAATTACAGTTTATAACCTCGGGTATAGGAAAGCCCACAAGGCAGTATCGCGTGCGGATAGATTATCAAGGATTGGGGTCGATCCTTGCTACAGAAACTGCAGTATATTGTCAAGTATTATATTCTGTTGTATATGCAGGTTTAATCATCTTCAGGTACTGCAGCTAAACGGCAGTACCGACTACGTTGACCAGCATCTGCGGCACCCTTGATGGTATTTCAGTGAACGGCATCAATATTGTTGGCGTCGTCTTCAATAGCTTGCGCATTTGGGTTCGATTGTGTTTTAAGTGCCCCCCCGGTTGCCATGAAGTCGTGATTCTGGAAATAAGCGGCACGCATGACCAGATAGGGATCCGATGAATTGCGCAAAATAGCGTCTGAATCCAGTAATTGTGTCCGCGTTTCAATCCCTTCCAGCACCCATTTGCCTGTCGATGCCCAAAGTGTCAGATAACTTAACATGGGGTAGAATTTGTCCAGCCATTGCCCACCGTCATCACGCAGGGTAAAATTACCGTATACTGGCAACACCACATAGGGCCCATACCCAACCTGATAATAACCCAGAGTACTACCAAAACGCTGGGACTTCATTCTTGCCAGTTTAGGATTTGCCATGGATGCCACATCGATAAATCCACCCATACCCAACAGGCTGTTTAAGAAAAAACGGTTCACGTGCATCATCGCCTTATAAGGATTTCCCATCAGAAAGCTGTTAACCGTGCTGGCGGGCTCTTCAAGATTGCTCAGAAAATTGCTTAAACCACGACGGGCAGGCACGGGCATATAATGCTGCCAGAAGACAGCAACCGGTCTTACTACATAAGGATCAAGGACAGTAAAATTAAAATTGAACATGGTCCGATTAAATGCCTCAAAAGTATCAGTACGCTCTGATACTTTTTGATCCGACGGGCTGGCACACCCAACGGATATCAGGGTGACAAGAAGGGATCCCATCAGACGAAAATTCATACGCTTGCCCATACCCCCTTTAGTAACTCCTCATTGTGATATCCTGCTCACTGCATCAGGAGCAATAAGCCCTATCGGTTGTCAGAGGGTTTACTGTTAGCCTGAGCGCTGGCGCGTTCAATACTGAGCCTGACCAGCTTAGCCCTCGGATCATCGCCAGGCAGTAATTTTAACATACGTTCCCAGTGGCTGATGGCCTGTGCAAGGTCATTTTGTTCAAATGCATTGAAAGCCAGTAAACCAAGTGCCCGTAAATTATTCTGATCCTGTGCTATCACCTTGCCCAGTATTTGCGTTGCTGTCTGTCTGTCCTGAAGATCATTAGAATGAATTAATACTTCGGCATAGCCGAGTGTTACCTGAGGGTTAGTGGGTGCTCGTTGATATGCCTGGCTGAAAGCCTGGATTGCTGTGCTGATATTATTTAATATCATCGCCACGCGCCCTAACATCATCCAGTCATTAATATTATCTCCATCGAATTGCAACAACGTCCTCAACCCCAATCCAAATTGAGCCATTTCTTCCAGATTCAGTGGTACAGCATGGGGATTGGCAATCCGGGCACGCCATTGTGGCATCTGTGTCATTAACTGCTGCCATGCCTGCACTTGTGTTAATGCACCGGTTTTAACATAAAGAATCAGGGGAACAAGCATTAGAATGAGGATCCCGGGCAACAGCGTCCAGCGACTACAAGGTAAAGCATGTGCCTTCTTTGTTTGAGAAATATCATCCAGTAAATTTTGCTGTAATTCCTGGATCATTTCCTGGCTGGCGACGATAACACCTTGATCTTCATCCTGTTTCAATTCTGTCAGGCGATACTGGTAAAACGCCTGATTCAGGCCATCACGTGTCATCCGGGTATCTTGATGAATTTGGCGTATTACCGGTATCACGAACAATGCTCCTGCTGCTGCCACAAAAAGTATCACGGGTAACCAAAACGTCATGATGATGACTTCCTGTACGTCATTCTCCGCGCACTATTCCCTTTTTTATCTGACAGGTGCAGTGAATTATTTTCCTTAAGCGATTGTATTTTTGAGAAATTATGCATCTGTAATGATGCCTGACGTTGTTGTTCTTGTTTTGTACAGGTGTTCTCAATGCTGTTAAGCCGTGCCTGTCTAATAATAATGGCAAGGCCGATCAACAAAAAAAAGACGGGAGCTATCCATAACAGCAGTATTACTGCCGTTAACGGGGGTTGATAAGTCACGAAGTGACCATAACGCGCTACCATGTAATCAATAATGTTCTGTCTGGTGTATCCCTGCTGCGTCAGTTCATAAACTTTAGCACGCATATCCGCTGCAATGATGGCATTTGAGTCGGCAATATTGTTGTTTTGGCATTTTGGGCAACGTAACTGCTGCGTCAACTCACGGTATTGGTGTTCCTGTTCCAGCGACGCAAATTGCCAAGTGTCAATGGAAGCATACAGGCTGCAACTGAATAATAATGTGGATAACAGAAGGATGAACTTCATTTACCATCCTGATATTTCTGGTAAATTGGCAGCATGTGCTGTTGCCATACGCGATCGTTAAGATCTCCAGCATGGCGATAACGAATAACCCCCTGTCCATCGATCAAAAAAGTTTCCGGCGCACCATAGACGCCAAGGTCCATGCCAAGCATGCCATCAGCATCGTATAAACTGAGCACATAAGGGTTACCTAGCCGGTTAAGCCATTCCACCGCTTTCATACGATTATCTTTATAATTCAGGCCAATGATCCTGATACCCTGAGCAGCAAGCTTATTTAAGTATCCATGCTCACCCTGACAGGTTGGGCACCAGGTAGCCCAGATATTGAGTAATGTGGGTGTCCCGTTGTGAAGTACCGTGCTTTCGTAAATTCTACCTTTTTTTTCAAGGTCTTCCAGTTTAAACGTGGGGACAGTTTTGCCTAACAGGGCCGATTCCAGTAAATCCGGAGCTTCACCCTGAGTATGACGCATTAACTGAATAATAAAAATACTGGCAAGAAACAGAAACAAAAACAGTGGGAGAAACAACACATTAAAATTCATCATTGCACCTCTTGTCAATGAGCAGACGGCTGTTTTTTGCGCAGCCGATAACGGGGATCGCACATACAGCAGAGACCACCGAGCACCATAAACATCCCACCAAACCAGATCCAGCGAACAAAAGGCTTATAATACAGACGCACAGCCCAGACACTATCGTCCAGTTTTTCACCCAGTGCTGCATAGAGATCACGTGTCAAACCCCCATCAATAGCGGCTTCTGTCATCACCAAATGGGTAACGTTATAGTCACGTTTTTCTGCATATAACGTGGTCTCGGGCTTACCATTTCGACTCACCTCAATAATGCCCACATGCCCACTGTAATTAGGCCCTTTAAGGTCATGTACGTCCCGGAACAGAAAATGATAATGATGGATATCAATGCTGTCCCCCACTGTCATACGCAAATTCCGTTCCACGCTGTAATTCTGGCTGAAAGCAATCCCAATCACAGTGACCGCAACACCCAAATGACCCCATACCATGCCCCAGTGGCTGCGCGAAAGATGTGTTAATCCACGCCAGAAGTGATGACGATGTGTCGCCCGTTCATGTAATTCCATCACCGTCAGTATGATAACCCACAGTGCCATGATCAGTCCCACGGTGGTCATAGCGACAATGTGATCTTGCATTAACCAGGGCAGTAAAATGGCAAGTGCTAATGTGATTATCGCCGCCAGGGTCAGGCGTTTCCTTAATTTTTGTGGCTCATCCCTGCGCCATTGAACCAGTGGTCCAATGCCCAGTAACAGGGCTAAGGGTCCCATCAACCAAGTGAACACGGTATTAAAAAAAGGTGCACCAATGGAAATGCTTCCCAGACCTGATTGTTTGTGTATCAGGGGTAGCAGAGTTCCCAATAACACCACCAGCATGGCGGTGATCAACATCAGGTTATTGCCGAGCAGGAAGGTTTCCCGTGAAAACAGTGCATGTTGTGTCAGGCTTCTCACCTGCCCAGCTTTCAAGGCATACAACAGCAGGGATCCACCGATAACCACAACCAGATAAGCAAGGATAAACATCCCCCGTGCGGGATCCGAGGCAAAAGCATGCACGGAAACCAGTACTCCAGAACGCACCAGGAAAGTCCCCAGCAGACATAAAGAAAAAACCAGAATAGCCAGTAACACTGTCCAAGCTTTAAAAGTACCGCGCTTTTCGGTCACTGCTAGCGAGTGGATCAAGGCTGTGCCGGCCAACCATGGCATCAGTGACGCATTTTCTACTGGATCCCAAAACCACCATCCCCCCCAACCCAATTCATAATAAGCCCATACTGAACCCAGCACGATACCCAGCGTGAGAAAAACCCAAGCTGCTTGTGTCCATGGACGCGACCAGCGTGCCCAAGCCGTATCCAGCCGCCCAACCATCAGCGATGCAATGGCAAAAGCAAAAGCGACCGAAAAACCCACATAGCCCATGTAAAGTAGCGGAGGGTGAAAGATAAGCCCTGGATCCTGCAATAATGGGTTGAGATCGTTACCATCAATAGGAAAGTGGGGTAAGGTACGGGTAAAGGGATTAGAGGTAAAAATAATAAACAGTAAAAAACCGCCGGTAACCATACCCAGTACCGCC
>CAZBYB010000001.1:5415-35461 GCA_964496225.1 uncultured Yersinia sp.
GTACCGCCAGCACGCACGCAATGGCATCAAGTGGTACCTGATTACTGCATAAAGCGACCGCCAGTGACCAGCCTCCAAGAAGCAATACCCACAGCAAGAGTGAACCTTCATGAGATCCCCAAGCTGCAGCGATGCGATAGTATATCGGTAATTGCGTATTGGAATTTGCTGCAACGTAAGTCAGCGTAAAATCGTTAACAATAAAGGCATGGATTAAACATAGAAACGACAAAAACAGGGCGGCGAACAAGCCACAGGTTAAAGGTCTTGCCACCCGCATCATGGAAAGATCCTGACGTACCACACCCCATAGTGGGTATAAACTCAGGAGCAATGCAATGGCCAGTGCCAGACATAACAAAAAATTTCCTATTTCAGGAATCATGATTTTATATCACCATCTTACTGACGACTATCAACTACCGTGGGGTTCTGATTGTTGCTTTTCATGGTTTCTACGACTTCGGGGGGAAGGTATTTTTCATCATGTTTCGCCAGAATTTCTTTAGCATGTAACATATTACCTTCTGCCAGTACACCTTGAGCCACAACTCCCTGTCCCTCACGAAATAAATCCGGCAGGATTCCCTCATAGCTGACTGAAACCGTTCCCTTGGCATCATAGATCTGAAAAGTCATTTTCAGGCTAAAGTCATCCCGTTTTATTGACCCTGGCATTACCAGCCCTCCCACTCTGAGTCTTTGCCCTGGTTGTGGTTTTTCCTGTTTTTCACCTTTACCCTGCACAATCTCGCCAGGTGTATAAAAAAGATCAATATTCGAACGCAGGGCATACAGTATTAACATCACGGTCAATGTGACACCAGTTAGCACCAGAAGTACCATATACAATCGATATTTCCGACGAGGATTCATGGATAGCCTTCCCTTCTAATTAGATAATGCCAAGTTTTGTGTACCAGCCCTCTTATAAAATTCTACTGCGAGAGAACCCGTACATTGTTTAAGTGCTGTAATTCTCATGTACGTCTGCGTACACACGCCAGTTCTGCACTTCGTTTTTACTTGTTACATTTGTTTCTTTCCAGCGCGTTTTGTAAGGGATCAGGGGCACTTTCTTGTAACGGATACAGCCTTTTTCGGCGGGCTTTGCGCCGCTGTATACTGGCCAGTAATTGTTTATGCTGCCACAACGTATAAAACCATAAGGCAATTAACGAGCCTGATGTGACACCTACCGCCAGCCAGACATAAAAAGCATAGCCGCCCATAACAAAAAATGCGGCCCAAGAATCGAATGCCATCGTCATCAAGATTTCTTCTTTACGATCAGTTTGGCTACCCAAGGCCGCAGATGTTCCTGAGCCAAAATGAGATTGCGTAAACGCATCAGAGTAAAGGTAGCCAGACAAAATAAATAACCACAAATGGCCCAACGTAAAGGTGAGCGCATGACAGGATCAATCGTTTGCTGCATATTGGTTGAACCCTGATGCAGGGTATTCCACCAGATGACTGAATAATGAATAATCGGGATATTAACAGCACCCACCAATACTAAAATACTGGCGGCACGCCCCGCTATTTTATGATTTTCAAACGTGTTATACAGCGCGATCACGCCAATATAAAGAAAGAACAAAATCAGTTCAGAAGTCAAACGTGCATCCCATATCCACCAGGTTCCCCACATTGGTTTTCCCCATGCTGAACCCGTCACTAGGGCAATTAAAGTAAATACCGCCCCTGAGGGGGCCATGGCGGCGGCGATAGTATCAGATAGCTTCATCTGCCAAACCAGCCCGACGAAGGCAGCTATCGCCATGGAAACATAGGTACCCATTGACAAGATAGCAGCGGGAACATGAAGATACATGATACGTACCGTATCACCTTGCTGATAATCTTTTGGTGCAAAACCAAACCCCCATGTCCAGCCAGTCAGCAGACAGATAACAGCTGCAGCTGCAGACCAAGGTATGCAATACCCGCATACAGAATAAAGTGTCTCTGGTTTAGTTAATGGGTGTAACTGTTTCCACATTGTTGTTATGACTCATCAGTAATAAATGCTTATCCTGCAAAGCAATTTAGCAGAAGCGGAATAGCAAGCCAGACGTGCGCTAACCCACCGATTTTTAGTTGCCGGTAACCTGTTAGTTGACACTGATACGTAATGCCGCTGCTATGGCAAAAGGAGCTAAAGTAATACTCCCTGTTAGCATCGCGCCAAGGATCGCCAGATAACCTCCGGTGGATATCGCCATGCGGGCAGCATCAATGGCTGCTGTGGCAAAAATTAATACGGGAATATAAAGGGGTAATATCATCAGGCTTAATAGTACACTCCCCCTGCACAGTCCAACGGTTAATGCTGCCCCAATCGCGCCAATAAAACTTAACGTTGGCGTCCCAAGCAACAGTGTTATCGCAAGGGTAAAACCGGTATACGAATCCAGAGAAAACACTAATGCCATCAGGGGCGAAAAAAACAACAAGGGTAACCCCGTCACGATCCAGTGCGCACAAACCTTACCCAGAACGGTCAACGGCAACGGTGATGGCAGCAATAAGAGTTGTTCCAGTGAACCGTCAAGAAAATCGTCACGAAACAATCGTTCCAGTGATAATAACGCAGCAAGTAATGCCGCAACCCAGACAATACCTGGTGCAATACGCGCTAATAAGTGTGGTTCAGGGCCCATCCCCAACGGGAACAATGCGATGATAATAAAAAAAAACCAAAGAAAATGAATGCATTCCGTTTTTTTCCTAACTGCAATTTTGAGTTCTCTATGTAATATTTTGAGAAACATTAAAACCCCTGTGTACCTGTTAAATAAATTTTTTTCACTGTTTTCCTGATGCCCATTAAATCTTGATGCGTGGTAAATAAAAGCATTCCACCTGCAGCGACATGCCTTTCAAACAGCAGGATAATCTGCTGTCTCCCCTGTTGATCAATGGCTGTCAATGGTTCATCTAAAATCCATAAGGGTACATCACTCAGCCATAACCGTGCCAGAGCAACTCTGCGTTGTTGACCTGCTGACAGTTGGGCAACAGGCAAATCTTCGTACCCTGACAGGCCTGTCTGGATCAGTATCTGACCGATAATGTCAGAATGACATTTGTATTTTTTTGAATGATAGAAAAGTAAATTTTCCCATACAGTCAATAATGTTTTAATGCCTGACTGATGGCCAAGAAACAACAATTGCTGATGATATTCCCGGTAATGATGAATATTTGTGCCTGACCAGTTCACACAGCCTTCATCCGGTTGCGATAAACCAGCAAGGATACGCAACAGGCTGGTTTTACCTGCACCATTGGTTCCTGCCACCTGAACAAGATCACCGGGCCGTACACAAAAGTTCAATCCATGAAATAAAATGCGTTCATCACGGGTACAACTTAAGTTTTTGGCTTCCAGCATGATGATTCTGCGTATTAACTTTTATTAAAACAAGATGATAACATACTGTGCTACCGGCATCCCTGAAAGCATACTAGCGTGCAGCCTTATATAAACTTAAATTCACAGGCCAGACTGGAGTGTGACATTCATACTTGGTAATCCGCAAACCTTAAGCTTTACCAAGGACTATTTAATGACTTACAGTGAATAAAATGCGTTAGATTTTTATCTATGGGGGCCGGTGTAGTACCGTGAAGGTTACGGAGTTTTATATTACTGAGAGCCGCTATTGGGTACTGTATATAACCTCAATTCGGGATAAGAGCGTGATTTTGAGGTTGTGAATTTGAATAAGTGACATCCATTTTTGGTCTGGATGGCGCAAGACAGTAATCCCCCCGAGTAAATTGACGATAAAATTACCGGATAACAACGTGGCAGGAGTTCAATACAGCGTGAATAGGAAGGCGCAGTCATTCGGCTCTGAGGTGCTGGCGCACGTGATGTAGCCAGAATGA
Source organism: uncultured Yersinia sp. (assembly GCA_964496225.1). Classification (GTDB taxonomy): domain Bacteria; phylum Pseudomonadota; class Gammaproteobacteria; order Enterobacterales; family Enterobacteriaceae; genus CAZROT01. The sequence continues at coordinate 9,316 of CAZBYB010000001.1, forward strand.
TTTAAACTGCCGGTAACGGAAAGGACGCAGACGCTGCTTTTTACCCTCACTCAGCAATCTGGCATTGAGCTCCTGTTCAAATTGATGATAAAAATCGTCCATACGGCAGTAAATTGATATCGTCCATGAGTGCTCCTCTGTTTCGCTATTAACCATTTGTTGTGATTTGATTATTCCGGAATATGTGGCACTTATCCATTTCGTATCAATAGGTTACCCGCATTAACTCCCATTCCTTATCCCGAACTCAGGTGTATATAAGCTCAATGAATTCTGTAATCAATGTGTATCCATTGGCAAGTGAAGGAAAAGGAAGTGGATAAAATCACAACAGAAAAAGAGGATATAAAAAGAAAGAAGCAGCGCGGTTGATAAAAATTGAGGAATTACGATAAGATAGAAACCTTCGTGAACGATCTCAATGCCACCAGCCTGAGGTTCCCGTAGTTAAACGGATATAACAAGCCCCTCCTAAGGGCTAGTTACTGGTTCGATTCCAGTCGGGGACACCATTATTTTCAGTTATCGTTTTCCGGTTACCACTACAAAAAGTATTCCCGCTATGATGCAGCACAGCGTCCAGCAAATGAGCAGCAGTAACAACAGGCGCCCATGACTGCCCACAGGCAACAATACGCTCAACGACGAGTTTTATCCACTCAAGGACCGGTGGCCACGTTTTGCAAGGAAGCGCTCCAGCTCACAGACTCCTTGCTTCCACTGAAAACGGGCTATCCTTGATTCAAGCGTGATTTCTTAGGCGCTCTTTTAAAATGAGCATCTTGTTCATGATGAAAGGTTTTCCACTCTAATTTTTCTACTGTATTTTTTTCTCCTAAATTACAGGGTTCGTAAAGTTGTTTATAGAAAGTAAATTCTCCATCACAATCACTGATACCAACTAATTGCGTAGATTTATCATCAATATAATTGACTTCCTCTGAATGAATGAGAATATATTTAACGGGTATTTTTTTAAAACATTTTGCCAAATCTTCTTCCAAGAAAATTTCCTGTGTATTGCATTTGCAATCAAGCGGAAGATCATTTTCTAATATATCGCTATTTCTTGGTTGCATATGAATCATTGAATATTGTTTAGATCCAATATTATCTTCTTTGCCATAATCAATAATCAAAACACTACATCCAGTCTGAGCTGTAGTTAACCATAATACACGATCGTTCATAAAATAATATTCGTTGTGATTGATAATCAAGAAATTTTCTTTTATCTGAACAATATCAGGTGCCATAAAACGTTCTTCAGATTCTGTTTTCCTCATTTTTGTATATAGAATATTTATTTTATTATTCTGGTCATCTGAATAGTTAAAACGAAAAATATTAAATTCATCATTAAAAGATAACGCTGTACTAATGACAGAAGTATTTTTTGGATGACTTTCATTATATGACGGAACAATTCTATTTTCAGTCATAAATTTCTTTGGATTTTTTATTAAATTATTTATTTTAACCTGCACTGACTGACTATCATTAGTAATGGATGTTTTTACATGAGGTGTAACAATATCAACGGTATTCGTTTTCATAAAGAATATTTTGATTAAATGAAAGTTAACTATCTAATAATATTTCATATTATAATTTTTTTGTTCATTTCTCTGTAAAATAATGCTCTTTTTATAATGAAAAATTATATTGTTACCATTTAAACTGCTACTGTTGCAAAACAGGTGATGTTCTATGCAATGGATAAGCCTATATCAGGAGCACAGCGATATCTCTGTAAGTACTGTCATAAGACCTTCCAGTACTGAAAAGCCTTAAGATACCGCAATCGGTCTTGAAAAAAATCAGGCCGGCATCAGGTAAAAAACAATACCACTTACTGACCACCATTTTTGATGAGTGAGGCAAGGGCGTTAGTACGAGAAGCGTCATTCAATACTGGATTCTAAAAACCACAGAAACTTATCCAGATCACGGGATGCTACCGTAAACATGTCTGCGGTATTCTCATCCTGAACTTCTTTAATCGCTTTGCGGATATCATTTGCTACAACAGAATAACGCTCTGCTAGCGCTGTTAAATGTTCTTGTACGCCATGAATGTTAACTGGATAACCTTTCAAAGGGGTTTGCTCATTAATCCATTGAACTGTAGCAAGAATCACACCACCGAGCTGTGCTATACGCTCAGCAAAAACATCCTGGTGATCGACAATAGCAGTATGAAAATCATCTAGCATTTCATGCACAGCAATAAAGTTTCCCCCACGTATACTCCAGTGAGCTTGTTTAGTCATCAGGGATAAATCTGTAAATTGGACAATCATGCGATTTAATATATTGACCAGTTTTATTTTTGTATCATTATCAATATCGTTTCTAGTGCTAATAAGCTTAGAAGATGGCGCTTTTACTAACCTGTCATTATTCATATGATAATACCCTCTTTATTGAATTGTATTGAGGCTGATGACGTTTTAGATAGCAGAACCATAAGTATAACAAAGCTATTTTATTTTGTTATAACTCGCTTTTAAATGAAATAAGATATTGATTTTTTACATATTCGTATTTTTTAACGGTGATTTTTGTTTTATGGTTAATGTTGCGCCTATTGAAGCACTAATAATTGCAGCTAACGCCAACCATTGCATGCCATTCAAGCGCTCATTTAAGAAAACTAAACCTGAAAGTGCTGCCATTACGGGTTCCAGACTCATTAAGATCCCGAATGTTCTGGCAGGAAGTTGGGTTAATACCTTCATTTCTAATGAATAAGGTAATACAGTTGAAAAAATAGCTACCGCCAGCGCCGCGGGCAGGATGGCAGAATCAAATAAAGCATCGCCGCTATATATCACGCCAATAGGGCAAAATACGGCTGCTGCAATCAGAGAACCAACAGCTACTGCTGCAGGTCCATGATCAATACCCGCTTTTTGACCAGAGAGAATATAAATTGCCCAACACGCACCTGCACCAAATGCATATGCTGCCACCGATAAATCAACCGTGCTAATATTATACCCTGCGGGTAATAAAAGTATCCATAAACCCAAGGTAGCGATCAAAATCCATAAAAGATCAATAAGCCTGCGGGAATAAAAAGTAGCAACTGCCAGTGGTCCTATGAATTCAATGGCTACTGCAATTCCCAGTGGTACCGTTCTTAACGATAAGTAAAAAAGAAAATTCATCCCCCCTAGTGCCAAGCCATAAATTAACAATGATATACGACTGGCTGCGGTGAAATGCATACGCCAGGGTTTAAAAATAATAAACAGAATAAGAGTACCAAAACCAAGCCGTAATGAAGTAATTCCCTGAGCTCCAACGAGCGGGAACAAGCTTTTTGCCAAAGAAGCACTACTCTGAAGTGAAATCATTGCAATAATTAGCAGGCATATTGGTAACGGCATGAAGACTTGTTTTGGCGTCATGCCAATAATTGCTGACATCGATTTAACCCCTCATAATTTTAGGGAAGTATTGGTATCATTTTGGCTATCATGGGCAACAGCCGGAACAATTTTTATTATTTTGATTAACAAAAGTGCTAAAAACGATCATTGCGTAGCATAATAAACCTGATGGTAAGGCATACTTTATCATTATTTAATCTAAAGTAAGCAGATATCTGTTTAACTTATTTTTATACTGGTTATCAGTTAGAAAATAACATGTTACATAAAGTGTAAAAAATGACTATAACATTCTGTATTTTAATGAAAAAGCAATTTTATTACGATTCTGATAAATATCGTGCCATTGATTTAGTGGTGTCCAGAATATATAAATTGAGCCTGCTTTGATATATAAGCCAGTCGTTGATATGCGGATAACGTAGCATTTAGCAACAGTGCCATTATAATGGTACCTGTGCATACCAGAGCTGCCAGATAAACACGGTGTAATCAGGAAATTTCATGGAAAATCAACCTAAATTAAATAGTAAAGAAATCATCGTTTTTTTGGCAAAACGCTTTCCACTTTGCTTTACTGCTGAAGGTACGGCTCGTCCACTTAAAATCGGCATTTTTCAAGATGTTGTCGAACGTGTTCAGAAAGAAATGACGTTAAGCAAGACCCAACTACGCTCAGCGTTACGTCTTTATACTTCCAGCTGGCGTTATCTTCATGGAATCAAAGTGGGTGCCCAGCGTATTGATTTAGATGGTAAACCATGTGGTGCTCTGGACGAACAACATGAGGAATATGCCCGTACACAACTTAGAGAAGCGAAAGCCCGGGTTAAAAAGCAACGAACTGAACAACAGGTTAAAAAACACGAAACTCTAACTGCATTAAACAAAAATACCGGGCTCGATTTACTCAATGTCCAACACTGTCAGATTGCTTCAGATTTAAAAAAGCAGGAGTTGCCCCAGCAAAGCCAGCAGCACAAACCAGAAGTTAAGAAAAAAAAGGCCTATTTTTTACCCGTCATGGATATCTCTAAATTACAGGTTGGTCAGGATATTAAAGTGATGGCAGGTAAAAATTCCATGAAAGCCATTATACTGGAAATCGCTAAAGATGGTGTACGAGTGCAGCTGTCTTCTGGTCTATCAATGATAGTGCGCGCAGAACATCTGCAATTTTGATACGGAGAGCAACTAAGTGATAAGTCAATCCATCAAATTAATAATAATGGCTACTTTGTTGCTGGTGAAGATCAGTGGAGCTAGTAATCACGGTTATCAAATCGAACAATTGCCTCAGCTCAGTCAGGAGCCACAACACTCAACCATCAGTGAGCGCATTACGTCACGTTTTACCCGTTCACATTACCGGCAGTTTGTACTAGATGAGACGTTTTCAGCTAAAATACTCGAACGTTATCTTAACATGCTGGATTATAATCATGATCTATTTTTAGCCACAGATTTAGCAACATTTTTAGATAAAAAAGACAGGCTGGGTGAAGAATTAAAATCCGGGCAACTCACGACAGCATTTCAACTCTTTAATCTGGCACAAAAGCGTCGATTTGAACGTTATCAATATGCTCAATCATTACTGGGAACCTCAGTAACCTTTAACAGCAATGACACCATCAATATGGATCGTAGCAAAGCACCATGGCCCAACAGCGTAACAGAGTTAAATCAGCTCTGGCGTACTCGGGTTAAGAGCGATCAACTGAATCTAAAACTGGCCGGTAAAACGGATCGGCAAATAAAAGAAATGCTGACTAAACGATATCAATTTGCCATTAAACGGCTTATGCAAAGTAAAAGTGAAGATGTTTTTCAGTTAATGATGAATGCCTTTGCCCGTGAGATTGATCCCCATACTAACTATCTGTCGCCACGCAATACTGAACAATTTAATGCCGAAATGAATCTGTCTCTGGAAGGAATAGGCGCCGTCTTACAGATGGATGATGATTACACGACAATTAATTCCATAATGGCAGGCAGTCCTGCTGCAAAAAGCAAAGCTATTAATATAGGAGATCGCATTATTGGTGTAGGCCAACCCGGTCAACCTACCATCGATGTCATTGGCTGGCGCCTGGATGATGTTGTTGCGCTCATTAAAGGGCCCAAAGGCAGCAAAGTCCACCTTGAAATTCTACCTGTTGGTAAAAGTACCAAGACGCGTACAGTGGCTTTAACACGTGAGCATCTTCGTCTGGAAGACCGTGCGGTTAAAATGACGGTAAAAAATATTGGGAAAGAGAAAATTGGCATACTGGATATACCCGGTTTTTACGTTGGTTTGACCGAAGATGTGAAAATTCAATTACAAAAGCTAACCAGGCAAAATGTAAACAGTATTATCATCGACCTGCGCAGCAATGGTGGAGGAGCATTAACAGAAGCCGTATCGCTTTCAGGTTTATTTATTCCTATCGGACCCGTGGTTCAGGTACGGGATAATAACGGCAGGGTACGTACAGATAATGATACTGATAGTCATATGTATTACCAAGGCCCGCTACTCGTCATGGTGGATCGATACAGTGCTTCAGCTTCAGAAATTTTCGCAGCAGCAATGCAGGATTATGGCCGTGCGCTCATTGTTGGGGAACCCACTTTTGGCAAAGGAACAGTACAACAATATCGCCCACTCAGCCGCATCTATGATCAGATGCTGCGCTCGGACTGGCCTGCGTTGGGCTCAGTGCAATATACCATTCAAAAATTCTATCGGCTTAATGGTGGCAGTACTCAACGTAAAGGAGTTACTCCAGATATTATCATGCCAACGGGCATTAACTCTGCGGAGATGGGTGAAAACCGTGAAGATAATGCATTGCCTTGGGACAGCATTGATGCTGCGAACTACACCAAAATAAAAAACCTGAAACCACTATTGCCTCAATTAATCAAAGCGCATGCTGAACGTATTAGCAATGATCCAGAATTTCATCATATTACCAATGAGATCGCCCGCTATAATGCTTTCAAGCAAAAAAATAATATTATTTCCCTAAATTATTACGAACGTGAAAAAGAAAACCATGAATATGACGCGAAGCGTCTTATACTGCTTAATGAACGTTTCAAACGTGAGGGTAAAAAACCGCTCAAGTCACTCAATGAATTATCTAAAAGTTACCATGAACCTGATCATTATCTTAATGAGTCTGTCCACATCGCGCTGGATTTAGCTCATCTAAACCTTAACAACTCTTGAATATGAGATTGATGCCTATATATCCGAAGTATTACCTGTCGTTTTAAGTCACTTTAAGGAAACAAAAGGAAACAAATTGTTATGATGCGTATTATGCTTTTTCTTCTTACTAATCTTGCAGTCATGCTTGTTTTTGGCTTGGTACTTAGCCTGACAGGTATCCAACGCAGCAGTATTTCTGGACTGATGATTATGGCTGGCCTGTTTGGTTTCGGTGGTGCATTTATCTCATTACTGATGTCAAAATGGATGGCATTGCGTTCTGTCGGGGGTGAGGTCATTGAACAGCCCCGTAATGAGACTGAACGCTGGTTAATGAATACCGTGCGTCATCAGGCAGAGCAGGCTGGCATTGCTATGCCTCAGGTGGCTGTTTATCATGCGCCCGATATTAATGCGTTCGCAACGGGCGCACGACGCGATGCTTCCCTGGTTGCTGTCAGTACAGGATTATTGCAAAGCATGAGCCATGATGAAGCAGAAGCCGTGCTCGCTCATGAAATCAGTCATATTGCCAATGGCGATATGGTGACCATGACCCTAATGCAGGGTATTGTTAATACATTTGTTATCTTTATTTCACGTTTGATTGCTCAGGTTATTGCCGGCTTTATCTCCGGTAATCGTGAAGATGAAGAAAGCAATTCAGGCAATTCAATGACCTATTTAGCAGTATCCATGGTCCTTGAGCTGGTATTCGGTATTCTCGCCAGCATCATTACCATGTGGTTTTCACGCCATCGCGAATTTCATGCTGATGCAGGTTCTGCCCGATTGGTAGGACGTGAAAAAATGATTTCTGCACTGCAGCGCTTGAAAACAAGCTATGAGCCTCAGGAAGCGAGCAGTATGATGGCTTTCTGTATTAATGGTAAATCTCAGTCGTTTAGTGAATTATTTATGTCCCATCCACCATTAGACCAACGCATTGAAGCGTTACGTTCAGGGCAATACCTCAAATAACAATAATGCACAGGTTTTCCCGCCGTTCACAAGAGGCGTGATACCTGTGCTACCTGGAATACTGATATTCCCCTGTCATGGCCTATGTTGATGGAATAATGGGTTTTTTATGATCTTTTTTGGCTGCAATCAGCAATAGCAATATTGCCGACAAAACGTGCACAGTAGAATGAACCGTGGAGATGCAGCGTAAAAGTTTGCTGCCTCGAACGTGTCAAACCCGGTTCAAGGCGCAGGATAACATTGCGCGCAAACCGATTTGACTTCTCTTACTGTAGCATTTGGTAATCCATGCTAATTAGATTCCAGTATCAGTCACACTGGACTTTAATGGCAAGGCCACCGCGGGATGTTTCACGGTATTTGGCATTCATATCCTTACCCGTTTCGTACATGGTTTCAATAACCTTATCAAGAGACACACGAGGTTCACTGGCACGCCTGAGCGCCATACGGGCTGAGTTTATTGCCTTTACCGATGCAATGGCATTACGTTCAATACACGGTACCTGTACCTGACCCGCTACAGGATCACAGGTCAGACCCAAGTTATGCTCCATACCAATCTCAGCTGCAATACATACTTGCGCCGGACTTGCACTTAACAATTCAGCCAATCCAGCAGCGGCCATAGAGCAGGCAACCCCCACTTCTCCCTGACAACCCACTTCTGCCCCTGAAATAGACGCATTCATTTTATACAAAATACCAATGGCCCCTGAAGTCAGAAAATAGCGGATATAAATCTCAGGTGTGACAGGTTCAATAAAGTGATCATAGTAGGCCAGGACCGCCGGAATAATGCCACATGCACCGTTAGTCGGTGCTGTAACCACTCGTCCTCCTGCTGCATTTTCTTCATTGACTGCCAAAGCAAACATATTAACCCAATCAATCGCATTCATTGGATCCATAGATAATTTATCAGAAGAAACCAGTAATCGACGTAATGCAGACGCCCTGCGGGGCACCCTTAACGGGCCAGGCAATATACCTTCGGTATTTGAACCACGATCAATACAAGCACGCATAGTCTGCCAGATATCCGAAAAATAAATATCTATCTCTTTTTTACTGTGTAGGGCCAACTCATTTTGCAATACCAGACCAGAGACAGACATACCCGTTTGATCACAGTGAGCAAGAATATCTCTGGCGGAATGAAAAGGATAAGGAACAGTCACCGTATGTACTGTTTGCTTACCAAAATGTTCGGCATCAACAATAAAACCGCCACCAATAGAATAGTAAGTTTTACTGTAAACCTGTGTTTCATTAGAAAATGCATGGATTTTCATGCCATTTTCATGTAGCGGTAAATTATCTTTACAAAAAACGATACCTCCTTCACGGGGAAAATTGACTTCCTGTTGTTTATTGAGCATCAGCCGCTCCCGTTGCTCAACTTCGCGAATAAAACCAGGAATATGATTGATATCAACGGTATCAGGTTGATACCCTGCCAACCCCATAATAATGGCAATATCCGTATGATGACCCTTTCCAGTCAATGATAGAGAACCGTAAACTTCAACAGCGACACGCGTGATGGAAGAGAGCAGCGCCTGATTGACCAGATCATCCACAAACTGTTTCCCGGCTTTCATTGGCCCCACCGTATGAGAGCTGGATGGACCGATACCAATCTTAAACATGTCGAAAACACTAATCACAATAACTCCTTAAAATAACTTGATGAAACTGAATACTGTGATCCCTGTCAGCACACCCAGCCAAAACAGCATTACCTTGATTATCAACATTATTCTTATAATATTAAGAGATAAGGATTACAGGTATTTTACAATTTCACCCTCATAGTTTAGCTGTTAAAAAAAGAAATCGATAGCATTGAATGCCAATGAAAATAAGAAAATATAATACGACATGATTAACAACGTTATTTTTGAGAGAAGCTGAAATTTTTAAATTTGGATGGTGGTGATATCCAGCTACCTGCTGCACAAAAAAGAAATCAGGCTGGATCACCACAGCCCGTATGTCCTGTTATGTCACAGTACTGAATGTTATACAGGGAGTTATGCCACTGCAGGTTCCTGTAACCGGCGATGGAAAATACACATCCGCAGATGAAGAATCCTGAAAACCAGCAATTGCATCGACAAGAAGTCCCTCAGGCCTCTGCTGTTTCTGCAGGGTAGCAGAAGATGCATCCGGTGAGTCATCGTCCGATTCAGCGATCTCTGGCGGCGCATTAATAGCCTGTCGCCTATCGTGAGATTCAGTATTTAACGGCAGATGATCATTTGATGGTACATCGATATCGGTTATTGTAATCCACTTGTCACCCTGCAGAATATGCCCTACCCATTTCAACCCGGCACTATTGTCAGACTGCAACTGATAGCTACTTCCGTCAGCATACAGAATTTCTACCTGAAGATCAGAAAACGCCAGTGATTCCATTCCTATTATCAGCACTGTTTTTCCCGTATCAGCATCGTCTTTAAAATGAATCCTCCATGTTCTGTCATTCAGTGCATCTATTGCTATGCCACGATGGAAACCTGTTGTTCTGTCAGAAGCAGAGAAAAAGCGCAGCACAGATTCCCCCTGTACAAAACCCGTAACAGCATAATCTTCATTCAGCCTGTCTTGGGCATTGAGTGTGATCTGTGCAGCCCAGGAACCAGGAGCCAGCCAAACTTTTTGCGCTTCACGAAAAAGTTGCTGTGATGTGCCCAATTCAGGATTCCTGCCATGTATTAACTGGATTGTCAGTTTATCTGTAGATTGATATTCAAAAACTTCGGTACCCTGTGACATCACTGAAAGCCGCATATCGTTAATCAACTCGTTCCGATGATCCAACCCAAGCGCATGGGCAATTTCATGCCGGATGATCCCCAGTATTGATTGCGTATCCTTACCGAAGGTTGATTCATCGCCAAACCTGATTCTCCTGTAAGGCAGTTCTCCATTCATAAAAGCAAGCCTGCCTGGCGTAGTATCTCGATCATCATTACGATAGGCAGCGAAATCAAAATCAATGTCCTCACCCTCTGTGGCTTTGCGAAAACGAATTGCCGCAAAACTCTCGATTTCATCAAGAACGGATCTTATCAGGCTCTTCTGCTCATCTGTCATCGCAATAAGCTCGAGTGTATGCCTAAAATCATCCCCTTTTTCAGAACGCCCAAATCCATCAACACGGGGGGTATCAACAAAAGCATAAGTATAGACTCTGACCAGACCATCCGACTGTGCATAACCTGGCCAGGCATTGGAGATGCCAAATACAAAAGGGCCATTAAAATCATTCACCGCTATCGAGTTCATTTGTCCATAGATAATACGGGGAAAAGTGACAAATTGATCGATACTTTCACGTACGTGCATCACCTGGAAGGCAGGAACGGCATCTTTGATCAGTGCAAGCAAGGTATCCTCTTGCGTTCCACTATTCCCGGATCTCTGCCTGTTTTCCTGGATAATACCCTGCCTGACTAAGGGTTCAACGATTTCCCATGTGATTTTTTTGGGGTTATCCACCCATTTTTCCGCCTGGTTCATGGCCTCGTCGGCAATACGCCACCGCATTTCTGGCGTAAAATATTCTGCTTCTTTAGCAAAAATCGCTTCCACCCCGTCGGAGATTTCCTGCCGTTTCAACCGGGACTCATACTCAAAATCGCTCGGCATACCCATCTCTGTTGCCAAGCGAAAAAGGCGGCTTCTGATATCCCTGACATCTATGTTGCGAATAAGACACTGAGCAATATATGCAGGTTCTTCAGAAGGCGAAAGAGAAAGCTGGCCTTCAAGCAGCCCCTTCAGTTCTGGAATATTAAATAGGCTTTCTTGATGCCGGTCAGAAGACGCCATGCCATCAGCGTGATTGGCTGGTTCTTCATCACTTAATTCAGGCATACCCAAGAATCGATTCAGGGCACGTAACACACCAAGTAACCAGGATTTATCATAACTGGATGACCCACTTTGTATTGATGTGGAGCCACTGGCTGGCAGCAACAGAACCGGTATTTTCGATTTCTGGCTGGATGTTAATAATGTTGTCGACGCTTGTGGTGCAAAAACCGCGCGATCAATGAGGAAATGCGTTTTTTCCGACGGACTGACGTAATTGAAGCCCAATCTCAACATCAGTAACACGATGATATCGCTTTCACCGTAACTAAACCAACCGTCGGAAGAATTGTAAGTAAAGCTGTAATTGATACTCTCTGGTAAATTTTCTCTGGAATAACTGTTTTGACTACTTTGGTTTTCCTGTACAAAAGTACGAATCACTGCCGCTATGGGTGCATTTTCTTTTTCGCTGTTCCAGTACTGCCCGATACGCTCACGATACTGGCGTTTGCTGTCACCTACCAACGTACCAATAATACGCCCCATTAACTGACTGAGAGGAGGCCACCCTTCTTTCCAATTTTGTTTCTCAATATCCTGCGAAACAGTATCAATAACGCTCTTAATCTCCTGTGGTTTTTCAGGGTATACTTCCAGCAGTGCTGACTGCAGCCGATCAAAAAATGCCTGATGAATACCGCTGTTAAAATAGATTAAACCCTTATTTTCATTGACCCAGTCTATAAAATCCAATATCGCCTTGCCGTTCTTTTCGTTTACATCTGCACTGCTCATCGGATTGAGCTCAACCGTAGGCAGGTTATTGAGAAAAGGGAGATCTGCTGTTGCCGTCATGAATATCATTACTCTCACGTTAATTATAAGAAGGAAGAAAAATTCATGCTTTGTAAGATATACGCCATTTTTTATATGATCTTTTAAAAAACGCTCATTTTAATAACTGGGATGTCACTTTTTTCTCTTTCTTCACGGTTGCCTGCTTGAAGGCCTGTAAACAACTTTGTTAACAGTGCCATACATAAAGTAAGCAACAATAATTATAACTCAGTATAATGAATGACTTACCTGATAAGCTAGCTGACGGATGATCGCTGCTGTCAATCCCCAGATCAATTTCCCTCCATACCATGAGAAATAAACGTGACGATATTTGCCTGAATAATAGCCCTCCAGCGGATAATAATGGGAAAACCGGAGTGCTTCCTGTAACGGTATTTCAAACAAATCATTAACTTCCGTCGGGCTAGCGTAAAAAAAAGTTTCTGGAGGGATCAGACCAACAACAGCAGTGACTTGATAACCATTGATGCTGTCTAGGGGAGCGAGCTGGCCAAGCACAGTTACCGATAAAGGAGACAGGTTAATTTCTTCCTGTGCTTCCCGCAATGCAGTGGCTATCAATGAATCATCTTCCGGATCGGCTACTCCTCCGGGAAAAGCGATGTGCCCTGGATATCTGCGCAACGTATCGGCGCGACGCGTGAGTAATAACGTCGGCACCGGCCGACAGATAACAGGGATTAATACTGCGGCCTTGCGCAGGTTACTACAATGCTGTACAAACTGTGGCATTTGCAGTTGGAAGCGGCTCACAAATTCAGGCAATGATGAATGCTCAGGCAGTTGACTCACAAAAATGCCAGTTCTCCCAATTGCGGCAGGATACGACTTATTTTATCAAAAGTTTCCTGATATTCTGCCTGCTCCTGGCTGTCTGCGACGATCCCTCCCCCTGCCCAACAGTAAATCCTGCCCTGCTCTGTCAATAAAGTACGAATACTGATGTTAGTATCCATAGTACCGCAACAACTGATATAGCCGATATTTCCGCAATATGCATTACGCCGCTGAGGTTCAAGTTGTTCAATAATCTGCATCGCGCGTATCTTTGGTGCCCCCGTAATGGAGCCACCAGGAAAACAGGCGCGCAGTAAATCAGCAGCATGGTATTCATCCGCAAGAGTGGCAGTCACAGTACTGACCAGGTGATAAACTGCAGGAAATTGCTCAACAACAAAGAGTTCAGGCACCTGAACCGTACCTGGCTTAGCCACCCGGCCAATATCATTTCGCATCAGATCGACAATCATCAGATTTTCTGAACGATCCTTGGATGAATTTTTCAGTTTAATAACCTGATTTTGATCTTCCCTAGTGTCCTGTTTTCTGGGTAGCGTCCCCTTGATGGGTCTGGTCTGGATATGCTGATTTTGCAACCAGAGAAATCGCTCGGGAGAAACACTCAGCACGGTGTTCTGTGGCAGGCGTAAAAAAGCAGAAAAGGGTGCCTGATTACTTTGACTCAGACGTAAAAATGCCTGCCACTCATCTCCTTGGTATTTTGCGCTAAACCGTTGTGCCAGATTCACCTGGTAGCAGTCGCCCATGCGTAACCAGTGCTGTATCTGACAAAATTTTTCTCCATATTGCTGACGTGACATATTGCTGTGCCAGGGGCCGGTTAAGTGAAAAGGTATCGTTGCTGCATTGGAATGTCGCTGCAGCCATTCCAGACGCTGTTGTGGATCCCCATAACACATCAGGGTCAGTTTTTTCAGGTGGTGATCGGCAATCAGCGCCCAATCATATAATCCAACGGCCATATCGGGAAGTTCGATATCTTTTTCAGCCAGTAACGGTAGCTGCTCTATACGACGTGCAAGATCATAACCGAACAATCCCAGCGCACCGCCCTGAAAAGGGATATCAGGATGCATCATGGCAGTAAAATTCAATGCATCTAGCTGCCGTTGCAGGAGTTGAAAGGGATCATCCTGCACACGTTGCGATTTCCCAGCATACGCTATTTCAGTGGACTGGCCACGAGTCGTTAAGGTTAGCAGTGGATCAGCAACCAGGATATCAAACCGATTGTGTGCATGACAGGCAAAACCTGAATGTAACAGCATAGCCCAAGGTTGGACTGAAATAGGTGCAAAATACCGTAAAACGGCATCCGCCTGCCAGGGTAATGATTTAAAGTCAGGAGATTTGACATTCATTAGAAGATCTCATTAGGCCAGTAAAATGCGTTTTTTATTTGTGGCATCCCTTATTATCGGGATTTAGAGTAAACTGATAATCAAAAAGTATTCAAGATTATATTGATCTAAACCAAATTTTATGACCGTATTGTCTTGTCCATCTACCCCATAAAATGCGTCAGATTGTGTTCTGGCAATAGAGGTGATATGAAATCCCGGATAATAGAAATATATGCATTGCTTGTCTGTTTTTGTGCGGTAACTTGTTTAATGATTGCTACAGGTACTTTTGGATATGCAATTTTTAAAATTGCAGCACCGGAATTAACCATGGAAACGTATGAATATAACCAGCATCAAAACAATGCCGCTTTTTGGAAAGATAAGTTGTCATGTGGATCACGAGGTGGGGATACACAGAATAGTGAAATAAAACCCGATGAGAATGAATTAACCCGACAGCGGTTAAGTTCGCTGGATTTCGCCATACAGGCAGAAAAACGTGAGGGTATACAATCCGTTGTGCAATCGCTGATTTTTATATTAAGTTCCTGCATTGTACTTGCCGTACATGCAATGATGGCAATAAAGAGTCGTCACTAAACATGTGGATGAAATGCAGCGCTTTACAGGTTGGCAGTTAATTTTATGTTCCTGTATAGCTACCCTTACTGATATTCTCCCCATCCTCAGGCTTCAGAGCCAAAAAGGACAATGCGGATAACATCGTTAATCCACCCAAGGTTAAAAAAGTATAATGCAGTGCCTGCCTGATAACAGCAGCATCACTTTGTGGCACATCACCCAGATACCAGGCCGTGATCAGGGTTCCACAGGCCAGACCAAAGCTCATGGACATCTGCTGCATGGAACTGGCAATGGTAGTGGCCATACTGGCATCTGAAGTCCCGATGTCCGCCCAAGCTATGGAATTCATACTTGAGAACTGCAATGAATTAAAAGATCCCTGCAACAGGGCCAGAAAAACAATAAATACCACGGATGTATCGGGAGTAATACCCGCAAACCAACACAGAGTGATACCGATCATGACAGTATTGGCCCACAACACCCTGCGGTAGCCAAAACGTCGCAGGACACTGACTGAGATCAGTTTCATACTCATTGCCGCAGCAGCGGCAGGTACCATTAGCAATCCGGATTGCCATGGAGAAAACCCAAGGCCCAGCTGGTAAAAAAGCGGTAATAGAAACGGTAAACCTCCCAGCCCCAGTCTTGTCATAAATCCTCCCATGACTGATACACGGAAAGTGCGCACCCTGAACAGAGTCAAGCGTAATAGAGGGTTTTTTATATTGCCTGCATGGTAGACGTAAGCCGCCAACAGGATCAGGGAGAGCATTAATAGCAGGATGGCCGACGTGGTACTCATATTATGTTCGCCGAACATTTCCAGCAGCCATGATAACAGGGCACTGCCAGCACCGAATAGAATAAAGCCAGTAATATCAAGAGGATGATTTCCTTCACCATGATAATCTGGCATGTAGCGATGAATCAGGTATTGTGCTACTAAGCCTATCGGCACATTAATAAAAAAAATGACCCTCCATGGAAGCCAATGCACAATCAGACCACCTACAACGGGGCCAAGCAGTGGCCCGATTAAGGCTGGAATAATCACAAAATTCATGGCCCTGAATAATTCGGATTTTTCAAAAGTGCGGATAATGGCAAGGCGCCCCACTGGCATCATCATGGCGGCTCCTGTTCCCTGTAAAATACGCGCTGCAACCAGCATGGGGACATTTACAGATAACCCACTGAGCATCGAAGCAAAAGTGAAAATCGCCACAGCCAGGCTGAATACACGCTTGACGCCAAAACGATCCGACATCCAGCCACTGATCGGGATGCCAACAGCCAAACTTAGGATATAACTGGCCACAACGGCTTTCAGGCTGAGGGGTGCCACATGGAAATCTACGGCCATGGAAGGTATTGCTGTGCTCAGAATGGTTGTATCGAGCTGCTCCATGAACAACGTTATTGCGACCACCCACGGCAGATGACGTTTTACGTTTGGGTGCATAGTTTATTAAATTTATTATAATAATCTTCTTTAACCGGAGAATCATTAGCCATGAAACTGCGCCAGGGACTGTATTTCCTAAACCCAGTCCCTGGCTGACGGCTATCGAATAGAGATATCTTTAGACATTTTCCGCGCATCGATTCGCGAAATCCGGTGCAGAACATGGCGGCGTACTGCGAGTATAAGGCCTCCTGAGGAAGGCTTGGGGGATATCAGTAAAAATAACCGCCTGTGAGTTCAGCTTGGTCTAACCATACTGGTTTATCACTGGTTTTCAGCCAGACTCGGTGCAGGTAACTATAAAAACGAGCACGATCACTACGACAAAGCATAATAGGCAATGCCATCATACCTAACAGAATCACTGCACTACGACGCAAAATAACCTGATACAACGGATATATGTTATACACAAAACCCCCTCAAAAACGTTTTATTATTCAATAAAGCCTATCAGGCAACATAAAAACGTTACCAAAGCCAAGAAAACATCACCTGTAACGTGTATAAAATACTAGCACCTGTGATGAAGTTTAACCACGTGCCAGGAAAATTAAAACCATGGATGATTATTAACTAATTGATAGTTAATAAAATAATAAATAAGGAAAATAATAATATGACATTGATGTATATAGCCAAATGTTACACCTCACCATTGACATGGTGTGGCACATTAACCCCACGACATTGCTAATCAAGTCAATTAAAGACGTCAAGGTGGGTGATGGCAGCGAGGAACAAAATATCACTGCAGTTAATGAATTGACTAAAAAACAGAAATAAAATCATTAATGGGCAGGATTGGACTATCGATGGACTGGCGGCATCAGTGTTCAACTTCAGCCAAGGTTGCATTCACTATTTCCAGGGCTTCACGTTCAATTTTTTCACGATGCGCGTCACCAAGAAAACTTTCACAGTAAATTTTATAGGCAGCCTCAGTACCGGAAGGACGAGCGGCAAACCAGCCATTGGCGGTGATCACTTTCAGACCACCAATGGCTTCACCATTTCCAGGGGCAACAGTTAAACAGGCCGTAATCCCATCACCAGCCAGAGTACTGGCTTTAATACTGTCCGGTGAAAGTTGTGCCAACGCATTTTTCTGTACCTGAGTCGCCTGTGCCTGGAGACGGCGATAACTGGGTGCACCAAAGCGTTCTGTCAGAACGTCATAATGGTACTGTGGATTTTCACCAGTCACTACCGTGATTTCTGCCGCCAGCAGACACAGGATAATACCGTCTTTATCAGTAGACCAGCTGCTGCCATCAAAGCGTAGAAACGAAGCACCCGCGCTCTCTTCACCGGCAAAACCCAAGCTACCGTTGTGCAGGCCATCAACAAACCACTTGAAGCCCACCGGCATCTCAATCAGATGACGCCGCAAATCTGCCACAACCCGATCGATCATGGCACTGGATACCAGAGTTTTACCTACAGCCACTTGCTCTTTCCACTGTGGACGGTGCTGGAACAGGTAATGGATCGCCACCGCCAGGTAATGATTGGGGTTCATTAAGCCCTGTGGGGTTACAATGCCATGGCGATCGTAATCAGGATCATTGGCAAAGGCCAAATCAAATTTATCGCGTAATGCCAGCAAACCTGCCATTGCGTATTCGGAAGAACAGTCCATACGAATCACACCATCCTGATCCAAGGGCATGAAACGAAATGTCTGATCAATAGCATCATTCACCAACATCAAATCCAGCTTGTAATGTTCAGCAATACGTTGCCAGTAAGCGATGCCCGATCCCCCCAGAGGATCAACACCTAATTTAAGGTGCCCATTGGCAAGAGCGGACATATCGACAACATCAGTTAAAGCTTCAACATAAGGCATCAGCAGATCCTGTGCATGCAAATAATTTCCTTGCCATGCCTGATCCAGTGACTGGCGTCTGACACCCTGTAACGCTTGGTTTATCAGTTGATTGGCGCGTTTTTCGATAGCTACCGTTAAATATCTGTCCGCAGGACCCCCATTGGCGGCATTATACTTAATACCCCCATCTTCCGGAGGATTATGAGATGGGGTGATGATAATGCCATCCGCCAGCCCTTTCCCCTGACGGTTATGACAGAGAATAGCATTAGAGATAACCGGCGTAGGTGTAAAGCCGTTATTTTCCTGCACTATGACCTCAACGGCATTGGCTGTCAGCACCTCCAGCACCGAGATCAATGCCGGCTCCGACAACGCATGCGTATCCTTGCCAACATAACAGGGACCGCTAATACCTAACTGATGACGGACTTCAACAATCGCTTGGGCAATCGCCAGAATATGCGTTTCATTGAAACTGTGATGGGATGCACTGCCACGGTGCCCGGATGTGCCAAATTTTACCGCATGCTGTGCATTACCTGCCTCCGGACGCAGTACATAATACTGGGATATCAGCTCTGCCACATTAATCAGATCACTTTGCCGGGCTGGCTGTCCGGCACGAGGGTGAAGGCTCATGGTACTTCCTCATTATTTCCACACAACGCTCTGCAACCACCTGCAAGTGATCTACACCCTGCTCACGGTCCTACAACAGACTCTTAAAGAGTAGCACAGACATTTTCGATTATATCATCAGGAAACTGCATGGCTGACATAATGTACTGTACCATCGTACGTTTACGATCAGTATTAGTATTGGTAATCACCCACCACGGGGTGCCAGGTACTTGTTTTGGTTTGCTCTGTGTGCCATGCCTGAGCAGTGTCTGTGGATCGCTGGCAAAATAAGTTCGGGTACGGCCATGCAGTGATCGCGTGGCCATGGCGAATTCGCTGGCTTGCAGTGCA
Organism: uncultured Yersinia sp.; assembly: GCA_964496225.1. Taxonomy (GTDB): domain Bacteria; phylum Pseudomonadota; class Gammaproteobacteria; order Enterobacterales; family Enterobacteriaceae; genus CAZROT01. The sequence goes on from CAZBYB010000001.1 coordinate 28,601, forward strand.
TATAATGCCGACAGTATCGACATGAAACGATTGACAGCCTTACGTTGCCCTCTGTACTCATCAGACAATAGCAGTTTACGCAGCATACGTACCCGATCATTTGATGATGTTGTTCCTGTGCTATCGACCACCTTGTCAGCTAATAACACCGGCTGCTCGATGGTAAACTTTAACATCCGCCGTAAAATATCAGACGCATTTTCACCAATATGCCGGGTATGGCTGGCTATATAGCGGTAAAGATCTTCATCTACTTCAATTGTTTTCATTGTGATTGCAGTACTGATTTTCTGATTTAATCCCCCTTATGATACACTAACCCTCCTGTTTATCATCAGACGAATGCATCATGAATTTAAATTATCGCTTGCAGGGCACACAAAAGGCGATGCATTTACCGGTAATATTACTGCACGGCCTGTTTGGTAGTCTGGATAACCTTGGTACTTTGGGCCGTGCATTGCAACAGGACAGGCATATCATCAGCATTGATCTGCGTAATCATGGGCTTTCTGCACATGATGCCGAAATGAATTACCCCATTATGGCACGGGACGTGTTAGCACTGCTGGATAAATTACAGATAGAAAAAGCCACTATTATTGGCCATTCCATGGGCGGCAAAGTCGCCATGGCGATGAGCGCCATCGCTGCTGCACGCATTGATAAACTCATTATTATTGATATTGCACCCATCGCTTATCAAACCCGGAGGCACGATGACATTTTTGCTGCTTTGAAGGCGGTAACGGATGCCGGGATAACCCAACGTTCACAGGCTGCACAGCTGATGCGTACTTTCCTGGCGCAGGATGCGGTAATTGCGTTTTTACTGAAATCCTTTCATGGCGGAGCCTGGCGTTTTAACCTGAATGTTCTGATAAATCAATATGAGCATATACTCAGCTGGCAACGCGTACCCGCATGGCCACATCCGGTGCTGTTCATAAAGGGGGAACGTTCTTCTTATATACAGGATACGTATTTTGACGACATCGCAAGTCAGTTCCCACAAGCACGTGCTCATGTAATTGCCGGTAGCAGTCATTGGGTTCATGCTGAAAAACCGGCCATCCTGCTACGGGTTATCCAGCGTTTTTTGACTTAAAACCACGCATTATGAATTTACCATTCCTGTACCAATCTTATGATGTGCTACCCATATGACCAGCTGATTACAACCCGACCATAGTCTTGAATATATCGTCCAGAATATGCTTTGTTAACATGCACATGGGCAACAAACCTCACTGCAAACGGACTGAATCGCCCAATATTGCATAAACTTGATTAAATTGAGAGAAATTTCTGGCATGATAATGGCCGTGAAAAAATAACGGGTACTATTTTACCAGGGTTAAAAGCGATATGACAGCTGTAGGCATTTTCTTTGGTTCTGACACTGGCAATACTGAAAATATTGCCAAAACGATTCAAATACAATTGGGCAAAGGGACTGCTGAAGTTCATGATATTGCCAAAAGCAGTAAAGAAACGCTGGAGCGCTTTGACATATTACTGTTCGGTATCCCAACTTGGTATTACGGTGAAGCTCAGTGCGACTGGGATGATTTCTTTCCTACCCTGTCACAGATAAATTTCAATGGTAAACTTGTCGCGCTTTTTGGTTGTGGTGATCAGGAGGACTACGCGGAGTATTTCTGTGATGCCATGGGCACAGTGCGTGATATCATCGAACCACAGGGGGCCACCATTGTTGGCCAATGGCCTGTTACAGGTTACCACTTTGAAGCCTCCCGCGGTCTGGCAGATAATGGTCACTTTATTGGTTTGGCCATTGATGAAGATCGACAGCCTGAACTAACAGATGAACGTGTCAGAACTTGGGTTAGACAGATTGTCCAGGAACTCCAGTTGTCGAATGTTATCTAATCGCAAGATGCAATAACCCTTATATAACCTGGCAATAAGGCACGGTGATAAATCCTCTGAAGTATGTAATGATATTGCTGTTAATGACCGCCGGTTTTTATTCACAGGACTCAAACCCGCATGAGCGACAATAATAAAGCATTAAAAAACGCTGGCCTGAAAGTCACATTACCGCGTCTCAAGATCCTTGAAGTACTACAAGACCCGGCATGTCATCACATCAGTGCCGAAGATATCTACAAACGGCTCATCGATATTGGTGAAGAAATTGGTTTGGCAACGGTTTACCGCGTATTGAATCAGTTTGATGATGCCGGTATTGTCACCCGCCACAATTTTGAAGGCGGCAAGTCTGTCTTTGAGCTTACGCAACAACATCACCATGATCATCTGATTTGCCTGGATTGTGGCAAAGTTATTGAATTCAGTGATGAGCCCATTGAATTACGCCAGCGTGACATCGCCAGACAGCATGGCATAAAATTAACCAACCACAGCCTGTATCTTTACGGACATTGCGAAAAAGGGAACTGTCGTAAGGATGAATCACTACACGATATCCGATAACACCTGTCTTAAAATGTAAGGCAACACCACGTTACTGACAAAGTCAAAAAGGAATGCCCCGGATTTTTGGATAAAAATAGATCTGCAGGCGTTTCAATACTGATATTACTCAGAACCTGAGCCTGTACTACAACCAGTATATTTCCGAAGCAATCCGTATGTATTGTGGTACTCAGTTGTTAGCTATTGAAGCGTATTGTCTATGACCCGCAAAACGACAGCCATATCCATGAACCACCGCACCCTATAAAAATAACCTAATAGATACCATCGCGCGTAGTGCAATGGCATCAACAGGGTAATGCAATCTTTTGCAGGCTTTTTTACAAAGCCTCACTTAAATCCAACCGCTCCTGAACAGACCCTAAATCAGGCTGACATAGATTCAACAAGGATTAGGCACACTAAGGGTTTCAGCAATGGCAACACCAACATCTTTCAAACGGCAGATCACCGCACTTTCATCACGGCAGGATACAAACAGACAGGGATCTTCTTCCCACTCAATGATTGCACTATCAATCCGAATTTCCTGCAATGAATGATGGAGCCATTGCATAACATTTATGGCATGAATTCCGGTATAACCCAGTAACCTTAGCCCCAGCAATTTATTATTTTCATCCATAGCTACCGGTGGCAGTGGTTCTACCTGTATACCAGTATAACCAGACAACCAACGATAACTTTGCGGTAGACGATACACTACCGGACGATCCACTACCGAAAGTTGGAACTTACTCACATGATGTCCCTAATTAATAATCAAAAAATGATTAATTACTCAAAAACCACAACATAAATTAACTTACTAGCACTAATAAACACTAACACAGTATCCCGTTTCAATAATCCATCAACAAAACTTGTATCCATAATAACAAAGATCAACCTGTACCGAACGCTATCGTCTGAATCTGGATTATTGAGGAAAAAAAAGAACGTTAGTTTAACGCCTTGACACAGCCATACTGGTAATTTCTTGCTCCGTCAAGCTACGGTATTGCCCTGCAGCCAGAGAGTCATCCAAAATTATTTTACCAATACGTTCACGGTGCAAGTTGGTAACCAAATTACCGCATGCAGCAAACATGCGTTTTACCTGATGATAGCGCCCCTCACTCAGGGTTAAACGCATTAATCCAGACTGCAATACTATAAGCTGTGCGGGTTTGGTCAGTGTCTTCTCACCACGAAGCTGAACGCCTGCCATAAACTGGCGGACAATGTCATCAACTATTATTGGATATTTTAAGGTCACCAGGTAGGTTTTCTCACAATGATATTTAGGGGAAGTGACCCGATGTGACCATTGGCCATCATCAGTCAGTAATACTAACCCGGTGGTATCAATATCCAAACGCCCTACAGTATGTAATTTATGAGCTGCGGGTTCATCAAGTAAATGCAATACTGTCGGATGATGAGGGTCTGTGGTAGAACAAACATAGCATTGTGGTTTATTCAGCATAAAATAACGGTGGCCAAGCGGCTGATGAAGCAGATTCCCGCCACAGGTCACCGTCTGCTGATGCGTAATTTTAACCGCACCATCTTTAACAATGCTACCATCTACAGTGACCCTGCACGCCCGTAATTCCCTGGTAATCAAGCTGCGACTCATCCCAAGCTGTTGTGATAAAAACCTGTCCAAGCGCATGCAATCCCTTTTGTCTATCCGTGGCATATGAATCATACTAACGTATACAATCAGCAGTATGCACAGAGTTTGCTTTAAGGCAATCAGTAAAATTGCATACCGATACCCTGTTGGGTAATAAAGGATATCTATCAAAAGAGTATGCCGTGAAAAATTTTGATTTCTACAACAGGCCTTCTCCTGAAGACTCCTTAATATCCATTTGCTGTCAATGCTACATTAAGCTAGAATGCCGACCAGATTGACGTTGCATGACAGGCCTGTTTGGCCAGATTAGCATTTTATGCCAAGCCACTGTATCACTTGTGGCGCCGTGACGATTTTAGGAAAAAACGATGTTCACTATCAATGTAGAAGTGCGTAAAGAACAGGGGAAGGGCGCAAGTCGTCGTTTGCGTATTGCTGGTAAATTTCCAGCTATCGTTTATGGTGGAAAAAAAGCGCCGATTGCCATTGAACTTGATCATGATACGACCAAAAACTTGGAAGTAAAACCAAATTTTTATGGCGAAACATTAGCCCTTGTTATCGATGGTCAGACAACCAACGTAAAAGTACAGGCAGTTCAGCGCCATCCATTCAAACCAAAGCTGACACATATCGACTTCATACGCGTTTAAACTATCACGCCAAGCACTCAGATTTCAGGTCAAGACGGATGCTGGTTTTCATGATCAGCATCCTGTTACGTTGTGTGCCAACATGATTTCTGACCATAGTTTTAAAAATGCTGCATACTCAGAATAACAGCTTACCTCGTTTGAATATCAAGGGGAAAACAGCAAAAATAAAAAAGGCGTTATATATGTCCCCCTGACTATCACGCAGTTTTAATAGGGAACAAATCTAATTTATGTTGATCACGCATCAGCGCTATAACGAAAACATTCCCCAAATGATCAGCTGGGGGCACTGGTTTGTTTTATTTAATATACTGTTTAGCCTGATAGTTGGCAGCCGTTATCTTTTTGTTGCTGATTGGCCTGCTTCATTATTGGGCCGCATTTATGCCTTCACCAGTTGGCTTGGTCATTTTAGTTTTATTGTTTTTATCGTTTATCTGTTAATCGTATTCCCGCTGACTTTCGTCACTGTGTCTCAGCGCTTACTGCGTTTCCTTGCCACCGTCATTGCGACGGCTGGAATCACCCTGCTGTTGGTAGATACTGAAGTCTTTACGCGTTTCTATTTACACCTTAATCATCTTATCTGGGGATTAGTGATTCATTCGGAACACAGTGAGCAAATACGCGACTGGCAATTCATTTTTATTTGTATACCTGTTATTTTTTTGCTTGAAATGCTATTGGGGGCCTGGTGCTGGCAGAAACTACGCAGTCTTAATCGCTGGCACATAGGGAAACCCTTGGCAGCACTGTTTATCACCACCTTTCTTGCCACTCATCTCCTCTATGTCTGGGCAGATGCTAATTTTTATCGTCCAATTACCATGCAACGTGCCAATTTCCCCCTTTCTTATCCAATGACGGCACGTGGCTTTCTGGAAAAATATGGCCTGCTTGATCGACAGGAATATCAACGCAAATTAATAGACCAAGGTAATCCGGGTGTTCCTGCTGTTGAATATCCGCTCAGTGAAATTAAATTGCAGCATTCTGCACCTCCATTCAATCTGTTAATGATTATCATTAATGGAATTAATAGCACAGATAGACTGACACATATGCCAGCGCTAACTCATTTTGCACAATCCAACATTCAATTTAACAATCATTACAGTTCCGGCAACCGCCAGGATACCGGGCTTTTTGGCCTGTTTTATGGTATTTCACCAACCTATCTGGATGCCATTTTATCGACTCATCAACCTTCGGAATTAATTAATGCCTTAAACATGCGAGGTTATCAATTTGGCTTGTTCTCGTCCGATGGTTTTGACACGCCACTGTATCGCCAAGCCTTATTAACAGATTTTTCATTACCTGCACCGGTAAAACAAAAAAACAGTCAAACAACTGAACAATGGCAACAATGGTTAGCCGGCCGTGATACGAGTACGCCCTGGTTTTCCTATATCAGCCTGTCTGATAATCAGACAAAAGAAGTCAATACCGGAAGAAAATCTGTGGATGAGCATATCGCAACCATACTTGATCTCATGGAGAAACAGGATCGCTTAAATAATACTGTGATCATTATCACTGCTGTACACACGAATACATCAATAGCCCGTTACCAGCAATTGCAGGCTCCATTAATTATCCACTGGCCTGCCATAGCTGCACAACAGATCACTAAATTAACCAGCCATAAAGATATCATGACAACGCTGATGCAACGGCTGCTCTCTGTTAGCAATGCACCAAGTGATTACTCTCAGGGTGAAGATCTGTTTGCCGCTACACGCCGCCATAATTGGATAGTCACTGGTGAAGACGGCATGCTGATCATTACCACTCCTACACGCATTCTGGTCGTCGATGATAATGGAAGCTGGCAGGTTTTTGATCACGCTGGCAATCAAATGAAACATGAAAAACTCGAACCTTCTTTATTACTACAGGTTTTAATTGATATAAGACGTTTTATTGCAAATTAAGCTCACGGGTCAGAGCCGTTGTGATTCCTTTTCACATGCCAGGAAAAACTGCAGCAAAATGAATCAGTCAGTCAATGACATGCAATGTAACAGTAAAATTTAATTACATTATCAGATGTATAAGGAGTCATCATTTTGGCAAATATTATTCGTCAGTTTTTGCGCCTGGAAGCTGCTGCCG
>CAZBYB010000001.1:35471-63114 GCA_964496225.1 uncultured Yersinia sp.
GTTGTCACATTGTCCGCTCTGGCTGTGGCAAACAGCCCACTACAGGGTATTTATCATGCTTTTCTTAATATTCCTGCCGCAATAAAAATAGGATCCCTTGAAATAACACATTCGCTGTTATGGTGGATTAATGACGGCATGATGGCAATTTTTTTTCTGGTTGTTGGTCTGGAAGTCAAACGAGAGTTAATCAATGGCTCTTTAGCCGGACGGGATAAGGCACTCTTTCCTGTCATTGCTGCTTTGGGTGGTATGCTGGCACCGGCGTTGATTTATCTGTTATTCAATGGTGCAAATGAAATGACCCGTCCGGGCTGGGCCATTCCTGCTGCAACTGATATTGCGTTTGCACTTGGCGTGATGAGCCTGTTAGGTAACAGAGTACCCGGCAATCTTAAAGTGTTTTTATTAGCACTGGCGATCATTGATGATTTGGGTGTCATTATCATTATTGCGTTATTTTATACCCAGCACATTTCACTGGATGCTCTACTGGTGGCTGCTGTTGCCATTACCCTGCTTGCCTGGATGAACTGGCGTGGAGTGAATAAAGCTTCTGCCTGGTTATTGATTGGATTTATTTTGTGGGTCAGTATCCTAAAATCAGGTGTGCATGCGACATTGTCTGGTGTCATTGTTGGATTAATGATTCCACTGAATACCCACAAGCACAGACATGCACTTTCGGAAAAGCTGGAACAGAATTTACACCCTTGGGTGGCCTATTTTATTTTACCCCTCTTCGCTTTTGCCAATGCAGGGGTATCTCTTGAAGGGGTATCCATGGCCGGCCTGACTGCTTTATTGCCTGTAGGGATTATTTGTGGGTTGTTTTTGGGTAAACCACTGGGTATTTTCACATTCAGTTGGCTGGCAGTTAAACTGGGTATTGCTAAATTGCCCGATGCCCTTCATTTCAGACATATTTTTGCAGTTTCCGTGTTATGCGGCATTGGTTTCACTATGTCGATATTTATTGCTTCTTTAGCTTTTGACAATGCCGACACAGTGTTAAGCACCTATTCCCGGTTGGGCATTTTATTGGGATCAACAGCGGCAGCAGTGGTAGGTTGTGGTCTGTTACGCTTGGTGTTACCAGCAAAGAAATGCGTCACCGTTTAAAAAAACAAACGACAGAGGCGGCGCCATATCGTGACTGCTTTTTACTGAAAGCGTCTATGGGACGCCATAGTCTGGATATAAATCATGGTATGACCGGAACACAAAAGGGGAGGAAAACCGCTACTATTTTTATCTGTATGGGATGCAAAACCAAAATGACAGACATCACTGTTTGCAACAGCGATTCCTGAAGCCTTAATCCTGATTCAACATAAATTGGCCAAGACAGCTTGAAACAGGCCCCCAACAGATTGGATTAAAAGCCGAACCCGATATCAGGGTCTCTTTTATCTCAGTTAAGCTGACTGTTTGAGTTCCTACAGGTCCGTTCATATTATACATCATGCCCTTGCCGGCAGAGAGCCCAACATGTCCACCCTGACCAAATACGATGACATGACCAGCTGGGATCTTATCCAGAATTTCATCCAGTGCTGTTGCATATTTTTCTGTTTTACCTGATGGTGCATGCATAATATTAAGAGCCATTAGTGGTACCATGGCCGCAGAATCCAACTCACCATGCTTATAATTAATTGAAGATAGCTCGACTAATTTTGGAATGGATTTTTTATCAACCAAACCTGCATCATGTGCAGCAACCAGCACTGTCTCCCAGCAATTCATTTTAGCAGGAAAAGGCTGAGATTGATGGGTACCTAACCATTTAAACAGCGGTAGTTTTGCGTTTAAAGGAAATTTAATCTTCCCTTTAACCATAAAAGGTGCACCCCAACGGCACTGATTATCCTTTACCATTTTTTCCATACTGTCTAAAACACGTTGTACCTGCGTTTGTTTGATATGGGGTGTATTTTCTAAAGTGACAAACTGCCCAGATTCCTGTGTATTTTTTGAGCTTTTATTTGCTGGTTTTTCTGAAATACAACAATTTTCTTTATTTTCTGATGAAAACTGTACCTCTTTGATTTCTACAGCAGAGAATCGCATAGATTTACAGCCAACGGTTGTTGGGGGTAAACTGGTAATCTTTCTTTTTCTTAAATGCCGGTCGTTTATTGATGAAAACGAAAAAGCATTGGTTTCTGTAACAGAATATCGTGAAGATATTGATTTGAAATCTACTGCCGATAATCTAATACTCTCCACTGCCGGTAAACTGAGCGCATTTCTTCCTGGTACCCTGTCGCATGAATTCCGAACTTGTTGAAATCGAAATTGTACCCCCGGTTCTTTCAGCATTGTTTTTGTTACAGAAATATCACTGGCATCCATGACAGTAATCACCTTATTACGTTTATCATCTACTGATGGCATTTAATTGAATGCTCCTTTATTTTTAAACAATGATTGATATAAACATATGGTACTTTTATTTTAAATCTTAGTATTACCATTTAATGCTCATTTAATAATTGAACACACTAAAAACAGGTTCGATGTAATAAAATAGCCGGCTCAACTCTACCTGGCGTATCAATGGAATGCGACAGAACTACACCGGCTCCCGTGGCCACGCAAGTTTTACTGAAGCCGCATCGTCAGTTCTTCCGCAGCTTGCGCCAGGGCGGCTCGTGTAGCAGGAATGTCACTCAGCATGTTGATCACGAGTCATGGATCATGCCGTTATGGCGAGTGAAAACCACTGTCATACTGCCGTATCAAGCTTGGGGGATAGGGCAGCGACGGCAGCTTTAACGATTAACGGTACACCTCATCATGGTGGGCAGGGTGGTCGTACTGCTTATGATGAGGGTGGTGCGACAGAGTGCTGGCTGCGCCGCTATTACCATACAGGATATATCTTTCCGGTATCGACACCGTCAACGCTGCGTCGATAAGCCAATGCCACGCGACAGGCAGGCACGCTTTCAAAGCCCGGGAAAAAGGCAGCGTATTTCTCCAGTGATTCAGTCAGAACCGTTGGGCTGACAGCATTAATACGAATACGCAGATCAGCCAGTTCAGTTGCTGCAGCAAGCACAAATCCCTCTAAAGCGGCATTGACTGTTGTGGCATTAACGCCCGTATGGATAGGGTGCTGTGTCAGAATGCCGGTTGTTAATGTGAAAGATCCACCCGGATTAAGATAATCTTTCCCGTTAAGCACCAGGCGTACCTGTCCCATCAGTTTATCCTGCAGGCCGGATATAAACTGAACGCTAGTCATTTCAGTCAGAGGGCCAAAATGGACACTGCCGGTAGCCGCAACAACAGCATCCACCTTACCACTGCATTTAAATAATGCCCTGACACTGGATTCGTCAGTCAAATCAACCTGCAGATCACCGCGATGCTTCCCGACACGAATAATGTCATGGTCTCGTTTTAAATTTTCTACGATGCTGCACCCTATTGTGCCGCTGGCACCAATAACCATCACCTTCATTGTATTCTCCTTATCCTGCAGCATTCATTACCGTTTTTCATTAAGGCTTTTTCGACACTCTACTGCGAGAAAACCACTGCATTATCTCTGGTAATCGAATCTTCATGTATTTTGTGTACAATCCCGCTCCGCGCTCGTTTCTTCCTCGCACTACGCACTGTTTTTCTACAGCAAGTGTCGCAAAAGGCCTATTTCCCACCCATGAATACCGCTTAAGGTTTCACCGGGAAGCCATTAATTTTTTTAAATGAAACATAATAATACGTAAATAAAAATCTGTCCTCGCGATTTAACGGTCATCACTGGTTATTTATATTCGTTCCTTTACCTGATGCAACCGCATTGATACTGCTTATAGCAGCATATCGTCACTTGTAAATACTGTGCTCATGTATGCACGTAACATTGACCGATTCACCGTGCCCGCGGATCCGCCAGCCAAAATGCATACAGTCCGATTGCTTCTGCTGCAAACAGGCGCTCTAGAAACAGCCCCATCGCATTAAGCACATTCAATATTGATATTGTAGATTAAATAAAAAGTTATTTAATTCAGTCTATTATATCTCCATCTGCGGTTCTTTGGGGTGGATAGAAACTTTTATCCAGGAATAGCAGCAATACCGGAGTCTGGCAGGCGTCATCAAATCTGCGCAGGGCCTGCTTGTGGATCACACTGATTTCCTGTAGAGAACCATCCCCGTCAAAATCGGTAACACAATCAATTTCTGAAAGAGTCAAAGTGAGCGTATTGTTATGTCCGGGATGGTTATTTTTCTTTAGACTCAAGGGGAAATTAACGGAATAGATAATAACAGGAATATAATATGCCAAATATTTTTACAAAATTATTAAATAATACCCGTAGCAGTTTTAGCTGTTATGGTGCACCCGCTTCTCAAAAATCCAGGAAAATTTCCTCACAATTCAACCAGGTATTTAATCGTGAAATTAAAATTGAGCACTGCACTTTTAAAGCAAGTAGAGCAAAAGGGGGATCAGTAAACTCTACCCTGGTATGCATAGGTGTGAACAATTCTAATCAGAACACACATCTTAAGCCTGGCTACCATGCTCTTGAATCGTACTCTGGTGGTGGTGAGAAAATAAGCGGTGCATCGATTTTCTCTGCACATCAGGCTACACCCGAACCTAAAACGTATTTCGCTACTATTAAAAGAAACCAGGGCGCATTCAAAGCGAATCAAAAAGCCCAAGCCTGCTCCGTTCTGAAAGTAGTCCTACCTGAAAAATCAGGGGCTTTGCATCATGCAACCAGAGAATCTGAAGTTCAACCAGAACTCCAGGATCATACTGTTCCCCTGCAGGCACGGAGCATTGTTAAAATGCCCGGACAGAACAGTGCGACAGCAGAAAACTTAGCTAAAAAGCAGGTGCGTTTTACATTACCTGACGAGTAATTTTTCTTACCTCTATCCAGTTATACCACCGAGGTCGGAGATAAAAAAACCACCGCTTTCAATAAAATAATGACTTTTCTTGAAAGCAGTTTAAAACCTTAAAGGCCTGTTATGTGACAGGCAACACAAGGATTCCTTTTAACGTTTTGATACTGATGATGACGTATGCTGCCAAAATCAGATTGGGATACCAGATGGTGATCGAGAATATAAACTACCCGCTTATTGACTGGAAAGCCGCGTCATTCTCATCAAGGATTGATTATTTTTACAGGCATGCAGCGGTATTTTCTGTTACACTGGCAAATGAATTATTTTGTATACAATCCTCGTTCTTAACATATTGAAGGTAACCATCATGGATAGGTATCCACGTTCAAATGGTTCGATAGTCGAGCGTGCCAACGGCGGTATTCAGACCTATATGGCACAAGTTTACGGCTGGATGACTTGCGGTCTGTTGTTAACAGCTGTTGTAGCTTGGTATGCGGCTAATACGCCCGCCGTCCTCAATCTGATTTATTCCAGCCAAATTCTTTTCTTCGGGTTGATTATTGCTCAGTTAGGTTTAGTATTTGTAATTTCTGGCATGATTAATCGTTTGAGTGGAGCCGTAGCCACGTCGTTATTTATGTTCTACTCAATGCTGACTGGTCTGACGTGCTCCAGTATTTTTGTTATCTATACCAGTTCATCCATTGCCAGTACTTTTGTGATTGCGGGGGGGATGTTCGGGGCCATGAGCCTTTACGGTTATACCACCAAACGCGATCTAAGTGGTTTGGGTAATATGCTGTTTATGGGCGTCATTGGTATCGTACTGGCATCATTGGTTAACATCTGGTTAAAGAGTTCGGCATTGATGTGGGCGGTGACTTATATCGGTGTGGTCCTGTTTGTTGGACTGACAGCTTATGATACGCAAAAGTTAAAGGAGATGGGTGCAGCGTTAGATAGTGGGGACCCGGACGCATTTCGCAAATATACCATTGTGGGTGCATTAACCTTGTATATTGATTTCATTAATCTTTTCATGATGTTATTGCGCATTTTTGGTAATCGTCGTTAATGAAATCGTTAGTGATAAGAATTTGTTAGACGCTGGTGCAGGACTACCGTGGGGTGGTCCTGCTTTCCTTGTTTTGTTACTGTGACCACGAGCGGTTTTTGATTTGTGCCGCCATTTTTTGCGCTTGTTGTTGCCATCCCAACGCCAGGGTACGCACTAAAGCATCGTAACCCGCTTCATGTTGTTCCAGTTCGATATTAAATGGCTGCTGCATCCACTGCCCCTTATGCTCCAGCAGCCATGTACCACGAATAATGACTTTACCATCATAACGACCATGAAAACCATTCACGCTCACCTGCAAAATATCCTGATCCTTACCCACAGGTTGATCAGTAACCAGCCAGCCTGGCATGGCATTATTGAGGTGGTTAATGAGAGTCTGTTGTAATTGCTGATCCAGCGGACTGGCCCATACATGATGGCTTGCCGTCATGTATTTGACATCACTCAACTGGTATACTAAGCCCATTAATGAAAGATAATTGGCCACGGATACCTGTTCTAACCATAATGATCGTGATGCCGTACTGCGTGCCTGAATGCTGGTTTCAGGTAACTGATAATAGATTTTCTGTGTATTACTACAGGCACCCACGAGCAAAGCCATAACGACAAACGCCCATTTTTTCATTTTTTAGCCTCTTTGGGCTGTGGATCCTGATGGGTTGTGGCTTCCAGGATTAGCGCATTACTCTTACCATTTAACGTGCGCAATAGTGGTTGCAATTCATTCAGAACATGATTTAATCCCTGCATATTACTTAGCATTTTATTATAGATTGGCGATCCTGGATGCAAACCTTGCAGGGTATGATTTAACTGCAGGAGGGTTTGCTGTAACTCTTTGGGCAGGTCTTGCATCGCCTGACCTGATGTTATTTCGTTAAGTGACACCAACATTTTTTGCATCTCATGCAGGGTACCCTGACTTTCAGATAGCGCTTTTGTTGCTTCACGGACCAGAGGCTCAAGTGGCAGTTTGTTAAGCTGATCCAGCAATTGCACCAGTTTTTGTTGAATTTGTGCTAACCCACCACTCACCGTTGGTAATACAGGATAACCGGCTACCTGCTCTACACCTTTCCAGGGTCCGGCGTCCGGGTAAAAATCTAAATCGACGAACAGGGATCCTGTCAGTAAATTGGCTAATTTGAGTGATGCGCGTAACCCTCGCTGTTCACCCTGTTCCAGATTCCGTTGAAAATTAAAATCCGGACCGAGCTCTTTGGTCAAACGACCCAGTTCTATACGTATCAGTACTGGAATACGATAATCATTATTGACTCTCTGCTGCAATTCTTTGCTATAGAATGGCACTGCTGCCACTGTTCCCATACGTATTCCCCTGAATTCAACCGGGGCACCAGGCTGCAGACCACGCACTGAATCAGAAAAAAATAACAGGTAATTGAGAAATTCAGTATATAACGAGTCCTGAATACTCCGTTGATCGTCAAATAACCGGTACTCAGCCTTATCTTTTGCCGCATCGCCTGGATCCCAACCTGATGGAATGTCAAAACTGACACCGCCATTGAACAGGTTGGCCAGAGAGGCTATTTCCAGGCGCACACCCTGTGCAGACATATCAAATGCTATGCCGCTATTTTTCCAGAAACGGACATTCGTGGTAAGCAGAACGTCATAAGGTGCATTAATAAATAATTGATGGCGCATCAGCCGTGCGCTAGCATCAAAGACGCGGGTTTCCACTGAACCGACACGATAACCACGAAACAGTACCGGATCACCAGGATGTAGTTGTCCAGCCTGCTCACTGGACAGCGTCACCCTGATGCCTTTTACATCAGGAGGGGCTAAAGGAGGAGAATCCAGTAATGGATATTCATGTTGTGCCTCACCTTGCGTACCGGGTTGTAGTTCTATAAATGCCCCTGAAAGCAGGGTCTCTAAACCGCTTACACCAGCCCGGCCAATTTGTGGTTTCACTACCCAAAATACCGAATCTTTACGTAACAGCGCCTTCATATCAGAATGCAACCGTGCTTTGATGACAACTTTATTTAAATCCTCGCTTAGCGTCACCATTTCTACGGTACCTACTTCAACACTACGGCTTTTGACACGGGTTTTTCCTGCTTCGATACCTTCTGCATTGAAAGTCATCAAAATCACTTCAGGCCCTTGATGACTGAAATGATCAAAGAGTATCCAGACACCGATCAATGTAGTGACAATGGGAATAATCCATATGGGTGACCAGCGCTTAATTTGCTCAATATCAGCCATCGTGCCAACATGATTCATGATCCTGTTGCCTCTTTTGTGTTCAGGGTTTGCGGTATCCGGTCCCAGATTAATCTTGCATCAAATGCCATCGCCGCCAACATTGTCAGGATCACCACCATAGCAAACAATATCGCCCCCTTATCCGGATAAACACTCATGAATTTGCCCATACGGACTAGTGAAGATAGCAGGACAATGACAAACACATCTATCATTGACCAGCGACCAACAGACTCAACCAACTGGTAAATAACATGCAAGCGTTCAGGATCCCCTTTATCCTGCGCACCCCAACATAACCAGCCAATTGCCAGTATTTTTAACGAAGGCACCATAATACTGGCAATAAAGATCACTATAGCTACCGGATAAGACCCTTCCTGCCATAAAAAAATGATACCAGCCATAATGGTGGAAGTGATGGTATTACCTAACCCCTGAGTCACCATCACGGGCATGATATTAGCGGGAATATAAAGAATAACCGAGGTGAGCAGTAACGCCATCGTCCACTGTAAACTATGACGACGGCGGGCATAACCATAACAATAACAACGTGGACACTGACGCAAGGATAAGGGCAGAATGGCACAACAACAGGAACAGGAGCGTAAACCCTGACTCAGACCGGTTTCCCCGGTCTTTACGCGGACGTCAAACAAGGGGGCAGGGGCAATATCCTGCCACAACCAACGCTGATCCACACACTGAAAGGCGCGTATTTGCAACAGACAAAATAAACAGTAGGGAATAAAACTGGTACCTGCGCCAATATCACCCCATGCATGTAATTTCACAAGACTGACCAGCACCCCTGCCAGGAATATTTCTACCATACACCACGCTTTCAACTGAAACAGGTATTTTGCCAGCCAGACCCGAAGCCACAATGAATGTAATGTTTTACAGCATAATAACAGGATAGCCAGCATGCAAAATAGGGGGATCAGCTGAACAGTCACCATGAATAACGTGGCCAAAGGAACATAATCTTCATTAAACAGCACTGTGGGGATATGTATCAGGGTAATGTAATGGGTTATGCCTGCCACGTTCATTTCAACAAAAGGGAACAAATTAGCCAGTAACAGCATAAATAAAGCGCTGATGGCATAACCTATGCAATGTTTACCCGGTTCTCTCCAACATGAGCTGAGTGTCGTCTTGCAACGTGGGCAATTCGCTTTAGTGCCACAAAGCAATAGTGGCAGTACCACCATCAGATCACATGCAGGACAGAGTGCTGCATTTTCATGGCAACCAGAGGATTTATGATCATCATGCCGGGTAACAGGAGACACGTTGACTTTCCTTAACAATTTTAACGACAACGATTCAGCATTAAGGTACCTGTTCGCAAAGTGCTGGCCTCCAACAGACAACAGCACAGTCACAAGCTCACCATCAATATCTGTTGTTTTTTTGCGCCTCCAAAAATTCCCAGCGGGAATAGGCCATTTCTAACGCCTGCTCAGCATCTGCCAGTGTCTGTAAAACCGGTGCCGTTTCTTCATGATCTTGCAAGAAGAAATGCGTATCGTTTATTTGCATCTGTAGTCCTGTAATTTGCATCTCCAACTGTTCGATCCGTTGAGGTAGTTGCGCTAACTCCTGTTGTAAGTTATAGCTTAGTTTTTCAGGATAATGCTTTTTGGGCGCATTATCCTGTTTTGTTGCAACCGCAGGCACGATTTTAGCAGACTGCTCAGGTTTAACCTTTTGATACTGCTGATGCGTGTCATGCCAACCACCTACCAGGCTGTTTATTATGCCGTTACCTTCAAAAAACCAGCATTCTGTCACTGAATTATCAATAAATTCACGATCATGACTTACTACCAGTACCGTGCCTTGATAACCATTCACCTTTTCTTCCAGTAATTCCAGTGTTTCCACATCCAGATCATTGGTGGGTTCATCCAGAATAAGCAGATTACTGGATTTCAGGAACAAACGTGCCAACAACAGACGATTACGCTCCCCCCCTGACAGCACCTTGACAGGTGTCATAGCTCGTTTGGGATGAAACAGAAAATCCTGCAAATAACCAAGAATATGGCGCGAACGCCCATTTACCATCACCTCCTGGCTGCCCTGTGACAGGTTATCCATCACTGTGCGTTCTGGATCAAGTTGAGCACGGTGTTGATCGAAATAAGCCACTTCCAGCCGGGTACCAACATGTATTTTGCCCTTGTCGGCTATCAATTGGCCGGTCATCAATTTCAGTAATGTGGTTTTACCACAACCATTGGGGCCTATCAGGGCAATTTTATCGCCACGCTGCACTTGAGCGCTAAAATCACGTACCAGTACTTTGCCATCGATCTGATAATTGAGGTTTTCCAGTTCAAAGATGATCTTACCAGAACGGGACGCCATTTCGGGTTGCATCTTAGCCACGCCCATGGGTTCACGGCGCTGAGCACGTTCCTGGCGCAGTGCTTTGAGCGCCCTAACCCGCCCTTCATTACGGGTGCGACGGGCTTTAATCCCCTGACGGATCCACACTTCTTCCTGAGCCAGTTTGCGGTCAAACTCCGCGTTTTGCCGTTCTTCCACCCGCAATGCGTCCTGTTTACGCGTCAGATACAGCGCATAGTCACCCGGCCAGGACACTAATTTTCCCCGGTCTAAATCAACAATGCGTGTCGCCATAGCACGAATAAAAGAACGATCGTGAGAAATAAATACGATACTGCCCTGAAACGTTTTTAAAAATCCTTCTAAATTGTTGATCGTTTCAATATCCAGATGATTGGTTGGCTCATCTAAAAGCAGTACGTCAGGCTGACTGACTAATGCGCGTACCAGTGCCGCTTTACGCAGCCAGCCTCCTGATAATGAGGAGAGTTCAGCCTCTGCGTCCAGACCTTGTTGTGCCAGCAGATCCTGGATACGGCTGTCCAACTGCCACAATCCCTGACTGTCCAAAATTGCCTGTAACTGCGCCAGGCGGTTAAGATTTTTCTCACTGGGATCAGTGCACACTAACTGAGAAATGGCATGCCAGGCTTTGATATGACTGGCCTGCCCCTCAATACCTTGTGCTACAAAATCAAAGACTGTGCCCGCTATATTACCCGGCGGGTCCTGCTGCAGACGTGCCACCACCAGGTCTTTTTCATAAAGTACCTGCCCGGTATCCAGCAATATTTCCTGATTTAAGATCTTCAGTAGCGTGGATTTACCCGCACCATTACGCCCGACCAGGCAAACTCGCTCCTCAGGTTCAATATGTAATTGCGCATCTTCCAGTAAAGGAGCATCGCCCAATGACAGCCAGGCACCGGACAGACTAATTAATGGCATGTATGTTCCTCACTTGTATGACCCAGTAGCCAGCAATGATGGCTTCCTGGACGACGGGCAAAATCCCTGGATAGGGTCTGTATACTGATATCTTTTGCCGTCAGTTTCAGGTCCGCTAACCTGGCCACATCCATCTGAACCCCTTTTTTATTGCTGGAGAATAAAATTTTTCCGGCAGGATGCAATAACTGTCGGGCAGCCTTAAGCAACATCACATGATCACGCTGAACATCAAAGGTCGTCTCCATGCGGCTGGAATTTGAAAAAGTGGGTGGGTCAATAAAGATGACATCAAACTGTTCGCGGTGATGACATAGCCAGGAAAGGCAGTCAGCCTGAATCAGACGATGCTGTCTTCCAGTCAGTCCATTAAGGTGCATGTTTTTTTCCGCCCATTTCAGGTAACCTGAAGACATATCCACCGTGGTGGTACTGCGTGCTCCCCCAAGTCCGGCATATACCGTTGCTGTACCGGTATAGGCAAACAGATTCAGAAAATCCTTACCCCGGCTCATTTCTCCCAACAATCGACGGGTGATGCGGTGATCCGCAAACAGGCCAGTATCGAGATAATCGGTCAAATTTACCCAAAATCTGGCGTTATATTCTGTCACCAGCAGCAGTTCACCCTGCTGTGCCAATTTCTGGTACTGATTTTTTCCCTGCTGCCGTTCACGGGTTTTGAGGATCAACTGACTGGCATTGAGCGCCAGTACGCACAGAGTCTGGTTGATGACCTCCAGCAAACGCTGACGCGCTTTCGATGCCTCGATAATTTTTGGCGCTGCGTATTCCTGTACCACCACTTTACTGCCATAACGATCAATGGCGACATTATAGTCCGGCAAATCCGCATCATATAAACGGTAGCATTCAATGCCTTGCTGCTGAGCCCATTTATCCAGCTTACGCATATTTTTGCCAAGGCGTCTGGCAAAATCCGATCCTGTCTCTGTGGTGGCTATTCCTTGGTGATTTTCAGCCAGAAGATAGTTTTTCTGGATACAATCCAGCGCCCCATTTTTTGCCTTAAATTCACGTTCGGCGCGCAACTGCAAGCAGCTGAGTAATTGCGCATCGGTGCTGAATACAGAGAAGCGCCAACCGCCAAATGCCTGTTTTATTCTGTTTCCCAATAAATGATACAACGCCATCAATGCCGGCTGGCTTTCCAGACGTTCACCATAGGGTGGATTACTGATGACTGTTCCCACTGGCACCGGAGGATAGGGATTAACCAGTCCACTAATATCCCGGGTTTCAAAAGTCATCAATTCAGCCACTCCTGCACGGCGCGCGTTGGTACAGGCCATTTCAATAATGCCGCTATCACTGTCAAAACCTGCAAAGCGGGAGCGAGTTTGTAGTAAACCTTGCACAGCCCTGATCTCAGCCTCATCTATCAGTGCAGACCAAAGGTCCTTATCGTGGTTAAGCCAGGCGCTGAACCCCCAGTGTTGACGACCCAGACCCGGTGCACGATCAGTGGCCATCATGGCTGCTTCAATCAGCAGTGTGCCAGAGCCGCACAGGGGATCAACCATCGGTGTGCCAGGTTGCCAGGCACTGCGTAGTACAATGGCTGCGGCCAGATTCTCTTTCAACGGTGCAAGGCCAACCCGATCACGGTAACCACGTCGATGCAAGGCTTCACCACTCAAGTCAAGTAATAAACTCACCTTATTCTGTGTCAGAAAGACACTGATTCGAATGTCCGGTTGTTGTTTCATCACATCCGGGCGTTGCCCTGTCTGGTTCATAAAACAGTCAACAATGGCATCTTTAACTTTTAAGGCGCCATACTGGCTGTTACGAATGACGTCATTGATGCCGTTAAAATAGACCGCAAATGTTTTCTCTGATGTGAAAATGGCAGGCCAGTCCACCATCTGTGCACCTGCATAAAGATCACCGGTACTCTGCAAGTGGCAACTGTGCAGGAGCAACAAAATCCGTGATGCCAAACGACTCCAGAGTAAACTTTGATACAATACCCGGGTATCTCCCTGAAACCAGACGCCACCCTGCACAATTCTGCAACCGTGAGCGCCCAGTGCTTGAAGTTCACTTTTTAATAATTCTTCCAGGCCACTGGCCGTGCTGGCAAATAAAACATTCATGACCACGTTTCACTCAAAATCAAAATACAATCCGGGCCTATTATAGCCAATCTGCACTGCCTGTCATAAAGGTTACTCCTGATTTCTATCACGGACGGGTTGTACGTAAATATCTTGCTGATATGACGGTAACAAATGCTGATAAGGTGCTGCAAATGCCACGAATCATGGCCGTTTATCCAATGGGAAAGCAGGAACTTCAGTTGTTGGAAAATGATCGATATTTGCACCTGTTGCGTCAACCTGCCTTACGAAAAGTAAGGTTAATACGTTGAGCCCCCAGAAGAACATGTGCGTTTTCCTTGAGTGGCAGCACACCGTGATAGCGCAGCCGATCTTCAGCACCCCACACCACCACATCGCCATGTATCAGCGGTATCCGTACTGCCCTGTCATTACGTGCATGACCGCCAAACAGAAAGACGGCGGACATACCAAGGGATACCGAAACGACAGGGGCATCAAAATTGCGTTCGTTCTTGTCCTGATGTAAAGATAAACGGCTTCCTGGTAGGTAGCGATTGACCAGACAGGCATCTGGCTCAAAATCAGGAAATCCCGCGGCAGCGGCCGCTGCCTGCGCCAATCGAACAAAAGAAGCAGGCATCGGTGGCCAAGCATGGCCGGTGTACGGATCCTTATCGCTATAACGATAACCACGCCGATCCGTGATCCAACCCAGTTGACCACAATTGGTCATTGCCACCGACATACTGAAACCACCCGGCGTAATCATGTACCGAAACGGTGCATTCTGCGCTAACGTATGAAGGGCGGACAGCAATTCTCCAACACAGGACAACGCGAAGCCATTGAGAACCCGTGCCCGTGAACCTATTACCTGATGTTCGCCATGCCATAAAAAAGGCAAATCAAATGCCACAATATTGATCTCCTTGTTTCATTATTATTCTTTTCATTTCACTGTATTTTTTGTAGATCGCTCTGCGATAAATCCGTTTGTATAATCCTACTCATTGATCTGTTCACCTGTCTGGTACAATTAAACACCGCACCATCAACCTGAAACAGGATCCCGAAATAATTGGCATCTCTTACTCAATTGTCTCATCATTCGCTGATGTTTCCTCCTGTCGATCAAGCATTACAGCAACCCAATGGCCTGTTAGCTTCAGGAGGCGATCTCAGCATTGCGCGCCTGCTGGCCGCTTATGAACAGGGAATTTTCCCGTGGTTTACACCAGAAGAGCCGATTCTCTGGTGGTCACCGGATCCACGTGCAGTGCTCGTTCCGGCTGAAATCCATACCAGTCGCAGTATGAAACGTTTTTTACGCCAGAGTCCGTATCATTTTACACTGAACTGTGCTTTTAGCGCTGTGATAACCGCCTGTGCTGAACAACGCCATCAGGGCACCTGGATTGGCTATGAGGTGATACAGGCTTATTGCCAGTTGCATAAAAGGGGTCATGCGCATTCAGTGGAAGTCTGGCAGGGACGAGAATTAGTGGGTGGGCTCTATGGCCTTGCGCTTGGTGCATTATTCTGTGGCGAATCCATGTTCAGCCGTCGTGACAATGCATCCAAAAGCGCATTAATCCTGTTTGCTCAGCATTTTAACCGCCATGGCGGAAAACTGATAGATTGCCAGGTGATTAATGCACACACAGCATCACTGGGTGCAAAAGAAGTCAGACGCAGCCATTTTTTACAACAATTGGATCAGTTACAATGTCGTCTATTACCGGTTGAGTTTTGGCAATCTCAATCACTGAGCATGCCAGAATGAAAGAGCGACCCCGCTTTACATAAGAGGGGTTTTTCGGCATTATCTTGCCGGACAAAAGCGTGTAGTCGTTAAACCCAGAGGATTCAATGGCCAAAGAAGATAATATTGAAATGCAAGGTACCGTACTGGATACATTGCCGAACACCATGTTTCGCGTTGAGCTGGAAAATGGGCACGTGGTCACCGCTCATATTTCCGGTAAGATGCGTAAAAACTATATCCGCATCCTGACAGGTGATAAAGTCACTATAGAGCTGACACCTTACGACCTGAGCAAGGGCCGTATTGTTTTCCGTAGCCGTTGACGGGATGTGGTCTCCTGCAGGCCATTAACCTACAAACCTCGTATCTTGTTAGTTAATTTGATGAATCGTTGGATTGATTAAGCTATCCACTTTAATTTTCATCTTTGCATTTCTGTCTGTATCCGGTAAAACAGGAATAAAAACTTCCTGACTGTTTTGCAGTTGATAGACACGATTTTTATCCTTGATGCTCAAACGCAAATCCCACATGTCATGGTCAGAATTGGAAGGTGTAGGTCTGGCCTGACTAACTTTATCCACAATATCCTGTAGTTTTTCAGGATCCTGATGGTAATTATCTTTTAACCATCTTTCAAAAAATTTAGCGATATTCTGATAGCTTTCCGTATTTTTATTAAATCGAGCCATTTGTTTTTGATTGGTGTTATTTTCTTTTATCACCCTTCCCACTTCTAATGTATTATCTTCCACAAGGTGAACGCCGCCATCAATGGCCCATGTATCAATAACAACCCGATTTTTGGGGTTGGTATTACCACGATTTTGAATCACCACAAATGAATGTGAGTTATCGCTACTGTTTACCCTCTTTACATCCAGCTGATCACCATAAAGAGAAGTGGCATAATGATAGGCCATTTCAGCATGTTCACCACAATTGCCTGCTCCTGATGATTGCATCAACCGAATGTATTCTTGAGAAAATTGTGGCTGTTTTTGTAAATGAATGGCCTGAATTTCCTGTAAGACAGCGACCCTAAACAGGCTGAGTCCACCACTGTTCAGTACATCCTGTTTTTGGTTACCTGCTCCTAATGGAAATTCATTACGTACCTTACGGTTAAGGTTTTCGGCAATGGTAAGTAATTTGAATGTTTCTTGGTCAACTTCTGTGATCGCTGATGAAGTCGATACGTAATTTTTTTGTCTCGCTGTGCTGATATTCATAACAGCGTCTGTTTCTTGCCTGTTATCAACGCCAGTGTCTGCCCGGGTGTTTATTCTGGACGGATCCATTACTGACATTTCCAGAGCCTCTTCTTTTTTAGCAGAGGATTTTCTATTAAATAACGCCGCCAGACGCGAGACTAAATGATTTTGTGATGCGCTGTGATTGTCAGAAGCATTACCGCCCCCTGGTAAACCAACGTGGCTGTGTATTGCCCATTTCCCGTCATCCCATACCACAGGAATTTGAGGTTTTAATGCACCATGTAGGGGAGAAATGATTCTCCACGTATGATTAACCCCATCCCAGGTAACTTCAAAATGGTGGTCATCAATTCTGATATAGGATTTCCCATTGTTTTTAAACGGCGTGCCGTTATCAGAAATATGCTCTCCTTCTGGCACAGAAGTTGCATAGGTATAGATCTGGTGAGGTGTCAGCTCATAATGAATGGCTTTTTTTGATTGCTGTACTTTTTGTGGTTCCTGGACTTTTTTATCTTCCTTATTTTTTTTATTTATGAAAGCAAATGTCCCTTTAATTTCAATATCACCAACAGTATCATTTTGAGTAATTTTCATTAATTCAGTCTTGTTAGTGTTAAAACTGCCGGTTATTTCATAATTTGTTTTTAAAGTTACGCCAGTCAGTGTGGGCAACTGCGACGCTTTATAATTGATCAAAGTCGGCGAAGAATAGTTAATATTTCCTCCCGGGCGGCCATCAGCGCTGATATTTATGCCACCACCTATAACAAAACCCTCTTTGTTTTCTGTATCTTCCAGAGATTTTGCATAGACTTTTCCATATACGTTTAGCTCATCTTCAGGTGTCTGACCAATAAGATAAGCGCCCGTTAACCAAAAATCTCCACCTATAATACCGCGAATGCTTCTGGCAAATACGCCACTTTGATATGTTGACAGCGCCGCCCTGTCTTGAGAATGACCTGAACTTCCGTGCACATCACCGTTAAGCCCAAATAACGTATAGGTGTTGATGTCAAGACCCAGGCTCCCTCCATAGCTGCCTTCTTTGGTTTCTGACGTGCTCGTGTCCTGGGTCGTTTCAATTTTTAATGTGCCTGCAATATGGTAATCAACCAGCCCGGCAGTAATTTTGCCACCGTGCAGGAAGACATCCTGGACTGAATGAAAAGAAACATTTTTTGCACTGATATTAAAAGGAACAAAACGGGAATCTGTAACCATATCCTGCTGGTGACTATTATTATAGCCTGCCCTTACCCCACCACCCGCTGAACCCAGCATCAGGTTACTGTTTGCTACAGTTCCCAACGTGAATTCCTGGTTTTCTCTATTAAATTTCCAGTATGAGCTATCATTAGCTTGACGGAGATGGATGCTGTTTTTGGCCTTTAATTTAATATGACTATCGGCAGAGCGTGACAGTAAATCTGCACCATCAAGTTCGATGTTACCTTGTGTGGCAGTAAAAAAAATATCATCTGCATAAAATAGATTAATGCCATCGTTAAAATTGTCTTGATTACTTTTAGTATCTGTTGTTTCTTTGACCCATCCTGCTGAACCACCCAGAGTATCACCTAAAGCAACATTAGTTGCTTCTCCCAGTACTTGTGCGCCTTTCATAATTGAAGCTTTGACGTACGCTTTTTCTCCCCCCTTAACATCTATATTTTTTGATACATTATTTATTGCATCAATTACAGAGCTGTGACCTTCGATTCTAAATCCAAGAAAGGTATCATGGCTTTTTATTTCTGATCGTTCTATTGTTTGCTCTTTGGTACTTTTTATCTTTCCACCTGTAATATCAATCACGCCTCTGCTTGGTTTTTGTTCATTTTCCATTAAAGCAAAATCAACTTTTCCAAGATAAATAGTACCGTCAGGTGAATGGATTGACAGTTTTTTACCAAAAAAAACTTCTGTCGTTAAATGATTAATGATGAAATTTGAATTCACTGAAAATTTATTTTCTTCCCAAGTTTTTATACCTCCTAATATTTTCATATTTCTTGATAAACGGTTGTCTTCCTGGGTAGCTGTTATTAAATAAAAAGGATTAAATTCTATATCTTCCTGAGCACTTTTTATAGTGATATCATTATCGGCATACATTTTAGTACCGCGTAATTCAATACTGCCTTTATTAATTAAAGTGATATTATTGTTTGATTTTAGTATTGGCATAATAAATTTCTGTCTTAAAGATTGTGTTTTCTTTTTATTATTGACAGAATAAATTTTAAAAAAGCTATCTTCAATATAATTTTCATTAAGTTCTTGTGTAATTTTTTCTTCCATTATAGACGGAATTATTGTGGTTTGTTCTCCACCATTAATATTCATATCACCGCCAGAAACAATATCTGCACCTTCAATAGTTAATACACCAGTCACATTGAGAGTAGTCATATTTTCACTTTCGATTAATCCTTTTGGAGAAGAAAAATCCATGTAATCTTTTTTTCCAAAAAAATCAGTAACTTTTGTTGTATGTGTAAAATTTTTAGCTTGTATTTTATTGTTTACTCCGTAAATGCTTGCAGAGATATTAGAGAAATTTTCTAACGCTACAATATCAACTGTTTCAGCAGTTATTTTCCCACCTTTATTCATAAATTCATTAACATGAATGTTTATTTTATTACCTGAGTAAATTTCTCCTGCTTTATCAGAGATATTATCTGATAACATGTCATGCATGGCTCCATGATTGCTCATTGAATTCAATATAATATCAATATGTTCATTTGCAAAAATGATTCCACCTAAATTTTTTACAGTTTTTTTATTCACTAACGTATCAATCCCATTAAATTTCGTATATTCATCCTGGTAACTGATTAATGCCTGGTTATTGAATATTCCTGATGAAATTGTGTCATTCATGGAGTAAATTTTCAGACTTTTATCTGCTGATAAAATTCCTCCTGAATTTCTACCATGAGATGTATTAATAGTAAGTTGTTGACCTGCGTGAATGACGGGAATAAATTTACTTTCTACTTTATGATAAATATCATTATGTAATGATGGTGCACGAATTACTATATTCCCTTTAGAAAGAATTGAGCCGTGATTCTTTAAAAAATTCTCCTCGAGATTAATGAAATGGGCTCCCGTAAGCAAGCTATTTTCCTGTTCGCCAGAAATCGTATTTTGATCATGACCGACATTCATAAGAATTTTATTATCTGCCACCAGGATGCCATAGTTATGGATCGATTGCGAAGTAATATTAATATCTCGCGCCTTTATTACAGCAATATGGGTATTCTCATGTGATGATAAATCTGATTCACGGCCATTAAAAAATTTTTCTACACCCCGGATACAGAGATTTTTTTCTGCTGTTAACCTGTTATTATTGGTGAAAACAGATGCATTCTGGACATCAATATTATCGGCTGTTAACGACGCATTCAGTGTCAGTTCGCCTCTGGTATTAATGGCCAAATTCCTGACACCTTGTATGATAGCGTGGCTGTTTACACCAATGCCCGCTTTATTACCGTACAGGTATATTTGCCTTGCATACATACCACCCAGCATACCGACATCTATTTTTTCATTCTCAGTTTTTTCATTTGTGTCATATACCCTATCGATGATCTGAGTATGATGATGATTATTGAATTTATTGCTGACTGTATACCTGCCTGCAAGTATGCGTATACTCTGAATGGCTGCCTGTTTTTGCTCAGAAACCTTATTTTCCTGAATATTCTTCTGCCCGGAAAATATTTCACCCCTGATATTTCCGTTAACAGTCACTCCGGCAGCAATCAAATCAATACTTCCATGATTGATCCCGGGAGCCGCGTACATAATGGCACCTCGTTCTCCAATAGTAATATGCCCACTGTTAACCTCTATGCCTGTCAGTGCCCCCTGCTCAAGTACAAATTTACCTGTTGTAAGAATACCGCGCATGCTGTTAATAAAACCACAACCGTTACAATCAATTCCATTGGGGTTAGCCACAATAACGTCGGCCGTTTTCCCTTTCACTTCTATGGGTCCGTTAAGCTGGCTGATGTGCGCACCGACCACTTCATTGAGAATAAGGTTGGCCTGAGCGACATGGTTGTTCAACATAACCCCATGTTCATTGACATGAAATTCCTCGTACTGATTATGTGATATCCCCTGGCTGTTAACGCCGAGGATATCAATCTGGTCTCTCCCCTGTTCATCTTTTTTGATGATAGGCCCGGGTACTCCATGAGCGACAACAATATCTGGCGTACCCTGGGCAAAGGTGACCGAAAACAACAGGGCAGGGATAATTAATAACAATGCTGCTATGCATAATGCCAAGTTAGCATTGTGGTTTCTGGAATATCGTCTTGGTATACGGGCTGAGGCTGGAGAGTCGTGATCAGTCATCGCGGGTGCATAATAGATTTTAAATGTGATAAAAATACGCAAGTTATGATACTAATTTTAAAAAATTATGCATTATTTAATAAAAAATAACCTTAAATTTAACAAAAAATTATACCATCCAATTGCCGATGACACGAGATAATGTCTTTTTTCATTTTCTTACACACAAAAAATATTAATATACTGCAAATTATTAATATCATCTTGTTTTGCAAAAAATAGTGGCCAGGTACCCCGTATCACAATTTTCCATTAATGCCAAATAAGATCTTTTTAGCATTAAAATAAATGCTGAGAAATCTTTATTGCTGTTTATTAAAAATCATTAAGTTATCAAATTATTTCGTAATCAATAAGCAATAAAAATGACAGGATATATATCCAAATGAAGATTTCGATGCGTATACTAAAAAAGCTCAAACAATAATGAGCCACATTGATCCTCATCAGTACTCATGAGTGTTCACCTTAGATTAAGGGGTCTTTATGGACAGAAATGATGAAATTATTCAAACCCATCCACTAGTAGGCTGGGATATTAGTACTGTTGATCTTTATGATGCTATGATGATACGTTTGCATTACATTTCTTCTATCAACCAGTCACCGGAAAATGCATTAGTAGACAGAACGCTTTGGTTGACTACTGATGTTGCACGTCAGTTTATTAACATTCTGGAAGCGAGCATTGCAAAAATTAAATCATCAGAATCCGTCAATTTTGATCATCGTAAGCATTAAATCCCACCAGACACCTGCATTCGGGCACCACAAAATCCACATGGTGCCTTCATCCGCTTACCCTCGTCTGGCCACTCGCCAAGTCAGATTATAAAAATAACCAGATTCACCCACTATTGCAGAAAAGCAGGATACCGAATCCTAAATAATCAGGTATATAGCCAACGAATTTTCTTCGGAGAGAAATGCCTTGGAGCCAGCCTCAGGGTTTAATATCGCCTGCAAGAAACCTATCGGTGGGTATTTTTATTGCACTGACATGGATACGTCTGCGTATCGTGCGGCTAATAACCTAAAAATTGACTCTTCCGCATTCAAAATTAAAGTAACAAGTAACAGCTTATCGCATGCATCTGTCTAACTTTAGATAAGGATACTGGATTTTATTTTCTGGTTGCTGGAGCTTGAAGACAGATCCCTGGAGAGTATTTCAGGCGTCAGATTAGGTTCAACAGACTATTTAACGGGTTGCCTTAGATGGAGTGCCCCTACTTTCTTAAAGTACTTCGCATAATTGTAATGTAATTTTTTGTAAATTCATTTTGTTATTGGCGCGGAGATTTATATTGCGTATTTTTTAATTTCTGGTTACTAGTTCAGTTTAATCTTGTTTGTAACTCTGGAGTTTTTTACTAAAGGAATAGTAATGAAATACTTCTCAGAAAAAAGAATCGCTCAAGCGAAAGCGTCCTTCAACCAACAACTGGGACCTGTTACTTCTCGTTCACAATTTGGAGGCTACAGTCTGTCAGTGAATAAAGTGATGTTTGCCGTTGTTTCTGACGGTGAATTATATTTACGGGCCAATGATAACATTGAGGGTTGTTTTCAGGCGAGAGGAATGATGAATTTAGTTTATTCCAAGAGAGGTATGCCCGTCTTTTTACGCTATTATCATGTTGATGAATCTCTGTGGAATGATAATGAAACGTTACTGCACTTTGCGCAACTGGCTTATAAAGAAGCTTTAATAGAGGTTTCGCTTAAAAAATCTAATAACATAAGGTTAAAAGATTTACCTAATTTAGGCGTGAGTCTTGAAAGATTGTTATGGAAAGCAGGGATTAAAAATGTTAGCGATTTACGTTCTGAAGGCGCAAAATACAGCTATTTGAAATTACGAAAGTTACACAAAAATTTAGGGATTAACGTATTATTTTCGCTTGCTGGTGCAATCAATGGGTATCATCAAGCTGTTTTACCTGCAGTGATGCGCAATGAGCTTCTGGAGTGGTTTACAGAAATGGTAATACCTTCATCAAGTAAATCTAAACGGTAATACCAGCCTCTTCTGGGGTATGAAGTTCCCTTTCTCCAGTATGTAAGCTTTCAGCTCGCGGCCGACGCTATAAGCCATGCTATTGCTAACTATGCTCGCCAAGCTTAACCCGCCGGTTGGATGCCCCGCCATTCAGAGGCCGGCTAATCCTGAAGAGCTCGCACATCGATTAATATTAATGTGCGAAATTGCAATAGACCTCTTGCGAAACTATAGCAAATCCAGGTTATGAATGCTCAGGCCTTAAGGACAGATTCCACAGCTGTCGCCACCTGTAACAATTTGCGCATTCAGCCTCATCGTGTCTTTCACAGGATAACCGGACCCGGGAAAAACCAAGCAGGGCGGTTTCCTGGCTTGACTATATGAATATACTGATATTTTTTGCTACTTGACTTGTTTGGATAGGGTATTTCCTTGTAGCGAGTTTTGCTAGAAATTTATTGATATAAACTAATAGAGGAAGTAGTTAAGTATCGAGTGGTAATGAGCTGCAGGTTATCAAGTCTTCTTTTTGTTTTTTATTGAATTGTTTTATCTTATATTCCAGTTTCAAAGCAGCGCTATGATCTCCTGCCACGCAGTAAAAAGCCAGTGTCAGCCTACCCTTTCCACGTAATATTTTTGCACCTCTGCCTGCCTGATGCTGTGCCAGACGTCGAGGCACATTGGTGGTGATACCCGTATATAGCATTCCGCTGACGGTACGCAACAGATAAAGATACCAGATAGCATCCGACATACATCGTTCTCTGGCGATGATTAACGACGAACTGCAATAGCTTCGATTTCTATTTTGACGTCTTTGGGTAAACGCGCAACTTCTATGCAAGAACGTGCGGGAAAAGAGGCGTGATGTTCAGTGAAGAAAGCAGCATAGGTTTTATTAATGCGATCAAAGTCGTTTAAATCCTTAACAAATAAAGTAGTTTTAACGATATCTCCTACTTTCAATCCCGCTGCTTCAACAATCGCTTTGATGTTTGTCAGTGCCTGACGGGTTTGGGCAGTGATTTCATCAGCGATATTACCGGTTTGGGGATCCAGCGGGATCTGACCAGAGGTGATAATGATATTGCCGAGATCAACGCCCTGAACGTAGGGGCCAATGGCTGCCGGGGCACGATCAGTAATAATAGGTGGCATACAAACTCCTGATGCACGGGGTTACGTATAACGACGGAATGCGTTTAATTCCGGATATTATAGTCCGTGGATACAAGAAAAAAAGAAATATCTTGTTTGCCGTCAGAATCATCACAGCAGTATTATCCATGACAATCACTGCATCAGGAGGCACCTGAGGTAACAGCTCCCGCGTCAGCCATGCATGGAACACATCGCTGTTAATATTTCCCTGAAACAGCCCCACATTAAGCAGCCTGTTGTTGAGTAAGGCACCGATAGCGTTAGTACGGCCTCTGGCCAGCCAGTCCTGTGTGCCCTATGTTCCGTAATGGAAGCTTTGATAGCATTCCTGTTCTGTTCACAAGTTTCGCATTTAGCTGAAAAAATGATGATAAGACGTCTGTCATGAAATAAAACGGAAATGGAGACAGGGGTGACCCGTTGTACAAAGGAACGTTACAGGGCATTTTTACAGGCAAGCAACATGAGATATTCCGGGCGGGCGCTGTCAGAGGTCAGTCCGGTCTCACCTGTCCCATGACAGCAGCAACCTGGTGGCTAAGAAGCCGGTATTTTTGTCTCCCTGAGCTGTGGAAACGGGTTGCGCCATCTATTGACAGGCACTATCTCTGCCTGCTCATCGCTGATGATACGGCTCCTGCTAAATCGCGCAGTAAAGAAATAGCGGCTGATCATGACGTGACCAGAGGCAGTTTCCATGCCTGTTCAAAATACTGCTGCAGGTTTAGTGATGAACTGCCCCCTGTTGCAATACTGAACTTAGATATCGCTTCTGCCAGTAACAGATAACTGCCATCGTCCAGTTCAAGGCGTTCGATAGCCTGTTGCTGATCACGGCGGTTGAATTGATTTTTCAGTATCACTCGATCCTCTGGCACCAGGGTAGTGCTGATGGCCAGGTCGTCGCCTTCCTGTGAGCAATGCAGCTGTGTTTTGCGGATATTGCATAATACCAGGGTATCATGGCCGCTCGTATCCTCCAGAGTATCTCTGCCATCACCGGATATGAAGGTGTAATGGTCATCATCTTCTCCACCCTGGAGATAATCATCCCCGATACCCCCGTAGAGAATATCGTTACCCAGACCGCCTTTCAGGGTATCATTGCCGTTACCCCCTTCCAGATAGTCATTGCCATGAAAACCGGAGAGGCTGTCATTCCCTCCATGCCCAATAAGGAGATCATCCCCATCGGTGCCTGTTAAGTCATTATTTTCTTCATTACCTTCCTGTATTTTATGATGCACATGGTTATCAACCGTTATTTTGGTATAGGAAACATATTGCGATGGATCCTCATCTTGCAGATTACCCTGATAAAGATGCAGCTCTCCTGCCAACTCGCCCAGTTGATAAATGTTCCCGTCTTTGTCACTTATCTGAAGATGCTGATATGCCTGCCCTGACAGGAAATTGTTAATGCGTATCTTGGTTTGCTCACTGCCCGGTGTTTTATCAAAAAGCAACAGATCATTATTTTCCTGTTGCATTGCAAGAAACAGTACATCTGTTGCAAGTTGCAGCGTGTCCAGCACTGCCAAAAAATCATAATTATTGATCATCACCTCCCCCCCGTTACCGGAAATGATGTGATACAGGTCCGCTCCCCTGTTGCCCTGTAACCAGTCTCCCGTGCTGCCAGACAGAAAATTATTCTTATTATTACCAAGGAGCATGTCATCATATGGGGTATTTTGTAACACCAGCTGCATAAAGTCCGGCAAGATAATTTCGTGCAGTTTTTCTCCTGTTTCCTTTTCCCAATGGATGACATCGTGATCTGTTTCCTGTAACTGCTGCACGAGACGGGCAGGGAATGTAATGGCTTTTGCAGGAAGGTCGGCTTCGGGCAGATAAGTAACGTTTAACGGGTGGTTGCGACTGAAGACATATTCCTGCTGTGGCATTGCTGGAATAAATTCTGGTAACAGCAGGGTGATACCATCCTGTGTGACTATGGTAAAGATTTTTTGTAATTCCCATATACCTGCCTCGTTCAGACGATAGAGATTCTGCAAGCAGAGCGTGGTCCGGGTTCCATTGCTGTTTTTAAAGGCCAGCACTACATCGTTACCCCGGAATTCAAAGTGTGCTAACAGCGCCTGTGCCTGACAGTCAAGCAGCAGAATCGCTGCCTTGTCCTCTTCCTCAATGTGCACTTCAGCGTCCTGTTGTGCACCGTTTTGCAACACATGATAAATATCATTGCCACGCCCCCCGATAGCATGGCCAGCTGTCAGCATCAGGGTATCATCACCATCAAGACCCTGCAGCTGGTCGTGACCTCCGCCGCTATGGAGAATATTGGCGCTGTTATTACCGATAAGCGCATCGTCCGTTGTCGTTCCCATGGCATGTTCGATGCTATCAAGCACGGCAAGGGGCTGTTCTCCCGTACGATAACTGAGCGTTCCTTTATCAAGATTGATGCGATAACCAGTCTGCGTCTTCGGCACCGCAGAGACCACGAGCCAGTCTTCTCCTCCCCTGCCATTGAAGGTGCTGTGCCCAGCAGGCATTTCTCCGCTCCGCAGGATAAATCGGTCAGCGAAGGCCCCTCCGAGGTAATATTTAATACCCGCCTCTATGACAAAAAGGTTTTTACTGTCTTCATCACCCACTGCATAATCATCTCCTGCCCCTAAATGGAATAAATGGGTGTGTTCAGCAAACTTACCTGTTATAACAGATGGTTCATTTTTGATGCGTACTACCTGCGGAGAGTCATTTTTTGGATTAGCCAGATTAACCCTGTCATTGACCCCACTGATGCTCTGTGGCTCGTAATAAAGGTAAGGGCTGTTTTCCAGCGCAACCCCTCTGCCGTATCCTGCCGTTATTTTTTTATAATGTTGATAACGCTTCTCTGCTTTTTCAGGATGGATACTGTCTTCTAAAATGAAAATATCAGCGCTGCTTGTATACGGACGAATTGCTGCATTACTGTATGATAAAATTCGTTTAAGTTGTTTTCCTTCTGAGAGAAGGACCTCACCCTCCCTGCTATAAATCACCTGATCAATCCCCGCCTCACTTAATAATGCACGCATCTGCTTATCCAGCTGCTGTTCAAAATCCTGGCGTGCCTGATGTTTTATTTTTTCCCGGGTGACCTCATTGGTGATATGGGTGTCTTCACTGAGACCCCAAAATTTCAACCACCCGGTACGCAGACGTTCATAATTTGTTAAAGAACGGTATTTTTCGATGTCTTCAACGGCGCGTACCGCGGCGTAGATTTGCTGCCCGACCAGCAGGGCAACGCTGATAGCAATACCCGTGGAACTGACTATTGCAGCACTCCCTGCTACCATAGCAGCAATAGTCGCTGCTGCCATGGACATGCCGGTAAATCCACCGAGTACGGCAAAGGTGCCGCTGACAATATAATCTTTGTGCTTGTTATCATCCGTTTCTTGGGAAGCGCGGGAAAAGTTGTCCCAGGCATAATAGAAATCAAAGCCTGCTGTTAGCCCTCCTGCT
>CAZBYB010000002.1:0-10823 GCA_964496225.1 uncultured Yersinia sp.
GTGCGTTTACGCCCTGATGCATTACCGGATGCATATCCTGTCCGGTCACGCCAGTTTCGTTTAGGGGATAGATTACCCGGCATTAACACTGCAATCTGGAACAGGGATCGCATTGATGTTCAAGCCAAGCAAGGTACTTGGGAACACTGGAGCATTCAGGCAGACCTGCCACAGTCATTTCACATTCAGGGAGTGCTATTTTTGGTCAACAAAGTGAACGGCATACCCGCACGGGCAGAGGATCGGGGCTGGAAAGATACCGTGTGGGTCGATGGCCATGTTGAACTACTGGTGTACTTTAATCAACTTTCCTCAGAACATTTCCCTTTTCTTTATTACAGCCAGACATTAGAAATGGCTGATCGGGGTTCTATGGGACAATTGACCGTCCAGCTTCCCGATTAATCCCGCATTATGACGGCACAAGACACGATGGTAATCTATATTCATCGTGACTTGTGACAAAATACGTGGGTAAACGACATCATCATGAATAACAGGGTATAAAATTAATCGTTGTCAGCTGCTTGAAGGGGTCTGTCCAGACGAATAAACAGGCGGCCCTGAGGGGCTGTTGATGGTGGGCCCAGCACGATTTGAACGTGCGACCAATCGATTATGAGTCGACTGCTCTAACCCCTGAGCTATGGGCCCAATACAACACAAACGCTTTCGTTGATCTCACTCTCTAACCCGACTGCACTAAAGAGCTAAATCAAACTGCGCGATTATACGTTACTTTTTATTAGCAGATCTACAGTTGGCAAATTTTATGCGCATTTCCTGTACAATAGCAGCACCTTGTACTGCTACGCCATAGGTTAACTCTTCATAGAATGAGGATTAGTCATCAAGGAAACTACGCAGTATTTCCGAACGGCTTGGGTGGCGTAGTTTACGTAGCGCTTTTGCTTCAATTTGACGAATACGTTCACGCGTAACATCAAACTGCTTACCGACTTCTTCCAATGTATGATCCGTATTCATATCAATGCCAAATCGCATACGCAGAACTTTAGCTTCACGCGCCGTCAGGCCGGCAAGCACATCGTGCGTTGCCGAACGCAAGCTTTCAGATGTTGCAGAATCCGGGGGTAATTCCAGTGTCGCATCTTCAATAAAATCACCCAAATGCGAATCCTCATCATCACCGATAGGTGTTTCCATTGAGATGGGTTCTTTGGCAATTTTTAATACTTTACGAATCTTGTCTTCCGGCATTAGCATACGCTCTGCTAATTCCTCTGGTGTTGGCTCTCTACCCATTTCCTGCAGCATCTGACGCGATATACGGTTGAGTTTGTTTATTGTTTCAATCATATGTACCGGAATACGAATAGTACGCGCCTGATCGGCAATAGAACGCGTAATCGCCTGGCGGATCCACCAAGTTGCATAAGTTGAAAACTTATAACCACGGCGGTATTCGAATTTATCCACTGCTTTCATCAAACCAATATTCCCTTCCTGGATGAGATCCAGAAATTGCAAACCACGATTGGTGTACTTTTTGGCAATAGAGATAACCAAACGTAAATTGGCTTCAACCATTTCTTTTTTGGCACGACACGCTTTGGCTTCACCAATAGACATGCGACGGTTGATGTCTTTAATTTGCTCAATGGTTAAACCTGTGTCTTCTTCAATTTGACGCAGTTTATGCAGGCTGCGTTGTACTAAATCAGTAACGTCCTGTAGCTTTTCAGACCAAGGTTTTGCCATCGCCATTGCGGCAGTAAACCAGACATCACTGGTTTCCTGGCCGGCAAACAGTAACATGAAGTTTTTCTTGGGCATTTTACACTGCTCAACACAAAATTTCATGATGAAACGCTCCTGCGTACGCACACGATCCATCATACTGCGCATGCTGTTAACCAGATAGTCGAACTGTTTAGGCACTAACCGGAATTGTTTGAATATCTGAGAGAGTTTCAGAATTTCATCCACAGTGTTGGGGTGACTACGACCATTTTTCTTAATTTCCAGACGCGTCGTATCGTACTGCTCACGTAGTTCACTAAATTTCTGATGAGCCAACTCGGGATCTATGCTGTTATCGTCTTCACGTTCACCGACATTTTCTTCGTCATCATCTTCATCCATTTCTTCAGAAGGTAACTCTGAGCCAATGTGCGTCGCAGTGGGTGCAATGTCTATTTCAGCATTAGGATCAACAAAACCTATCATCAAATCTGACAGATGTAATTGGCCTGCAACAACACGATCGTATTGCTCCAGCAAATAAGTAATTGCTTCCGGATATTCAGCCACGGAGCACTGTACCTGATTAATACCTTCTTCGATACGTTTGGCGATATCAATTTCGCCTTCTCTGGTCAATAATTCAACGGTACCCATTTCACGCATATACATGCGAACCGGATCCGTAGTTCGACCAATTTCAGATTCAACGCTGGACAGCACTTGCGCAGCGGCTTCTACAGTATCATCATCGGTATCTGTAGTGTTTTCTGCCAGCATTAAATCATCAGCATCCGGCGCCTCTTCCAGCACTTGAATGCCCATATCATTAATCATCTGTATGATGTCTTCTATCTGATCGGAATCAACAAGATCTTCTGGCAGATGGTCATTAACTTCAGAATAGGTCAAATAGCCCTGTTCTTTACCCCGGGTAACAAGTAACTTCAGCTGTGACTGCGGGTTTTGCTCCATAAGATGATATCCACACTTCAGAGTATTTGAGTTGTGTCAGCCAGTGCAACTGGCTGACAATATTTAAACTTTTTAGCATTGCTGGTACTGTCTGGCTTTGCAGCATCACTGATGTGCGCACCATCAACCCAGACCATGTCTGGTCATTTCATCTTTTCCTGGCTAATGCCAGATTCAAAGACCAGAGTTCTTTGCGCTCCTCGCTATTCAATCCCTGTGTACGATCACGGGCAATCAGGACATCCTGGCGTTGTTCCAAAATAGCGTCGTACAAACTGGTGAGCGTATCTATAAAATGCTGCTCTACCGTGGCTTCAGCAATCATATGATCCCACATTGCCAAAGTTTCAAGTTGCTGACTAAAACTATTATCGCGATATCGTTCCAATAACTGGCCAGTTGTGAGCCCAGGTTGCGAGATACAAGCCTCCACTAATTCAATGAACAAAGGTAAACCTGTCCATTCCACCTGCGCCAAATCCTGCATTGAAGGGACGAGCGCTGCAAGCTTGGGATTTTGTATCAATAACCCTGTCAGTATATGCAGAGTTGTCTGCTTTGGTGGGAGTGATGGCTTGATATGAGCGTTTTCTGCTGGTCGACGCAATAATTGATCTAACTGCATGGCATCGGGTATGCCTAATTTATTACCCAATTCTTGCTTCAGGTAGAGTTGCAATGCGTTACCTGGCACTTGATTGATCAGTGGAATAGCAAGCGCACTCAGTTTTGCCCGGCCTTCCGGGTTGGTCAGATCAATTTTTGGCAGTAATGTTTCAAACAAGAACATTGATAGTGGCTGCGCTTGATCCAGACGTTGTTCAAATGCCTCCTTTCCTTCTTTACGCACAAGGGTATCCGGATCTTCACCGTCAGGCAAAAACATAAATCGTAACTGACAGCCATCATTAAGCCAAGGGAGCGCAGCTTCCAGCGTTCTCCATGCTGCATCACGACCCGCTTTATCACCATCGTAACAACAAATCACATTATCTGTGGTACGAAATAACAACTGAATATGTTCTGTTGTTGTTGCTGTACCAAGGGAGGCAACAACATCGTCAATACCAAACTGCGAGAGTGCAATGACATCCAGATACCCTTCCACTACTAATAATCGCGCAAGGGTCGCATGTTTAGATTGTGCTTCATATAATCCATATAGCTGACGGCCTTTATGAAAAATATCAGTTTCAGGAGAATTGAGATATTTTGGTATTTCACCACCCATGATCCGCCCACCAAAAGCGATGACACGACCACGTTTATCACGAATCGGAAACATGATGCGCTCACGAAAACGATCGTAAACCCGTCCGCTGTCATGAGTAACCAGCATACCCGCATCGTTTAATAAATTACGGCTGGTGGTATTACGCCCATATCGTTTCAGGACGTTATCCCATCCGGGTGGAGCAAAACCAATAGCAAAACGCTTCAAAACGTCGTCGTCTAAGCCGCGTTTTTCCAGATAACCGCGAGCCTGCAACGCACAAGAAGTTTTAAGCGATTGTTGATAGAAAGCACTAATTTGTTCCATCAATTGATAAAGATTTTGCCGCTGATGGCGCTCCAGTTGAGTCGTACTGTTCCCTGGCGCGAAAGGTACCTCCATGGCATTCATGGCCGCCAGCTCTTCAATACTTTCAACAAACTGAAGGCGATCATAGTTCGTCATGAAGCCGATTGCTGACCCATGAGCACCACAACCGAAGCAGTGATAAAACTGCTTTTCACTGTTCACGGTAAATGAAGGTGTTTTCTCATTGTGAAACGGACAACAGGCCTGATAATTTTTTCCCTGCTTCCTGAGCTTCACACGGGCGTCAATTAAATCAACAATGTCAGTGCGAGCCAGTAGCTCATTGATAAATACTTGCGGAATTCGTCCAGTCATCAGTCCTTAATTATGAAATTATCAGAAGAGAACAACGTAATTTCAGTTTCTCACAGGAAACATAACCTTTACATCACTTAACCTGTGAATTAATCATGCCATGAAACGATTTCGGAAGAATTAATATAAACGAACCCGGCGTGCATTTTCGCGAGCCAGCTTCTTTGCATGACGTTTTATTGCCGAAGCCTTAGCACGTTTACGTTCAGTTGTCGGTTTCTCATAGAATTCACGACGACGCACTTCAGCTAAAACGCCCGCTTTTTCACAGGAACGTTTAAAACGACGCAATGCAACATCAAATGGCTCATTTTCGCGTACTTTAATTACCGGCATGTCCCCTTTCCCCCATAGACCTTATAAAAAATCAGCTTAGGCCGATTGCTGGTTGCATAGCAGCCATTAAGCCGAAAATGGTGCGGGATTCTACTGCAATGCATACCATTTTGTAAAGTAAATTCAGAGACAGATAAGCCGATGATGTACGGTGTGCACATTAAATTAATGCATGCCATAAAACGAAACTGAGTATACTGCTGTTTTATCTTTTAATGGGGTATGAATGCGTATCTTGGGGATAGAGACTTCCTGCGATGAAACTGGCGTTGCCATTTACGACGAACAGGCGGGTCTGTTAGCCAATCAATTGTACAGCCAGGTGAAACTGCACGCCAATTACGGTGGGGTCGTTCCTGAGTTAGCATCCCGCGATCATATACGTAAAACCATACCGCTTATTAAAGCTGCGCTGAAACAGGCAGGACTCAATGCTAACGATATTGATGGCGTGGCTTATACAGCAGGACCAGGTTTAGTCGGTGCATTGCTCGTAGGGGCAACCATAGGCCGGGCACTAGCTTTTGCCTGGAATGTACCCGCAATACCTGTTCATCATATGGAAGGCCATTTACTGGCACCTATGTTGGAAGATAATTCCCCGCGGTTTCCGTTCGTTGCTTTACTGGTTTCAGGAGGACATACTCAACTCATGAAAGTCACGGATATCAGTCATTATCAGTTGTTAGGAGAATCTGTTGATGATGCTGCCGGTGAAGCGTTTGATAAAACCGCTAAATTATTGGGGCTAAATTATCCGGGAGGGCCGATGCTAGAACTTATGGCACAGCAGGGTATTGCCGGACGTTTTGTTTTTCCACGACCCATGACAGATAATCCTGGATTAAATTTTAGTTTTTCTGGTTTGAAAACCTGTGTGGCCAATACGATTTTGGCTCATGATCATGATGATCAAACCAAAGCTGACATTGCCTGTGCTTTTGAAGACGCTGTGGTGGATACGCTGGCTATTAAGTGTGGGCGTGCATTGGAGCAAACAAGTTTTACGCGTCTGGTCGTGGCCGGCGGCGTCAGTGCTAATCGGAAATTACGCCTGACACTAGCCAATATGATGGAAAAACGCAAAGGAGAGGTATTTTATGCGCGTCCCGAATTCTGCACCGATAATGGTGCGATGATAGCGCTTGCAGGGTACATTCGGTTCAAAAATGCCATTACAACTGATCTGGGTATATCAGTCAGGCCAAGATGGTCATTGGCTGAACTCTCCATCACCTGAGGGAATCCCATGGGATAATATCATGACCATGCTCTTAATATGTTTAGACTGGTGTGACTTATTTATAGTTTAGTTTCTGTGTTGTTACGACGATTTCTTTTTCTGAGTTGACCCCAGATCTTGGGTTCTGTACCACGCCACAGACGCTGAATATTATCCTGATGCCGTATCAAAATCAGACAGGAAAGCATTGCGACAGGGAAAGTAAATTGTGGTTTAAACCACCAGACATAGAAAGGGGCAATCAACGCACTGACAATCGCGCCCAACGATGAATAGCCACTGAGTAACAGAGCCAACAACCATGTGCCCATCATCAACACGCTTAGATCCCAACCAATGGGCGCAATAGCCCCCAAGGCAGTAGCAACACCTTTACCACCAGAAAAATGAAAAAACAGTGGATATATGTGACCAAAGCAGGCTGCAAGAGCGATCAGGCCAAGGTAAGGAGGGGAGACATGCAAAAACCAGGAAATCCACACTGGCAACATGCCTTTCAGAATATCACAAATGAGGACAGCGGCAGCGCCACTCAGGCTACCCATACGCAATACATTCGTTGCCCCAGGGTTACCTGAACCATATGCACGCGGATCTTGCAGTTTGGCTATCCTGCATATCAGGATCGCACTGGGAATAGAACCACACAAATACGCGAAGATCATCATACCAAGCACAACAGCGATCATATTTTCTTTTCGCTCCGCATCACTAAATAGTCGCCTCAGCCACATTATCTGTAGATAATACGCATATTTTTCCTGAAATAATATCCTACAGGAATAAAAACACAGCAAGGGTATCCTCTATGGACAGCGTATTTATTGAAGAACTTACCGTCATGACCATCATTGGCGTTTATGACTGGGAGCAAACCACCCAGCAGAAAATCGTTTTTGATATTGAAATGGGTTGGGATCATCACCAGGCAGCTATCACTGATGATGTCACTGATTGCCTTAATTATGCAGAGATCAGTGCAGCTATCGTACAACAGGTTGAGCATAACCGTTATGCATTATTGGAACGCGTTGCAGAAGAAGTGGCTGCTATGTTATTGCAACGTTTTCACTCCCCTTGGGTGCGGATCAAAGTGAGTAAACCTGGCGCTGTAGCACAAGCTAAAGGGGCTGGCGTCATCATTGAACGCAGATCAGGTTATTCTCCTCCCTGCTGAAAAGCAAATTTTTTGGCTACATTACAGGTAATTTTTATGACTGACACATCTTTGTTTTTTGCCTTTATACTGGGTATTATTGAAGGATTAACCGAATTTTTGCCCGTGTCTTCTACCGGGCATATGATTATTGTAGGCCATTTATTGGGATTTACGGGCCAGAAGGCGGAAACATTTGCCGTGATTATTCAATTAGGATCCATCCTGGCGGTGGTTGTCCTGTTCTGGCGTCGCCTGTTTGC
This sequence comes from uncultured Yersinia sp., assembly GCA_964496225.1. Lineage (GTDB taxonomy): Bacteria > Pseudomonadota > Gammaproteobacteria > Enterobacterales > Enterobacteriaceae > CAZROT01. The sequence continues at coordinate 7,575 of CAZBYB010000002.1, forward strand.
GCTGATCGGCATACATTTTGGCCCGATTCCTCACCAAGGTAAAATCCGACATTTAACCTTACTGCATCTGTTACTGGCAATGACACCAGCAGTTATTGCCGGGTTATTATTTCATGATGCCATAAAATCACTGTTTAACCCGCAATCCGTGATGTACGCACTCATCTGGGGTGCTGTACTGTTATTGATCGCCGAAGGGTTAAAAGCAAAAAACCCTCAAACCACCGAACTGGATCAAATGACATACCGTCAGGCGTTTATGATCGGATGTTTTCAGTGTCTGGCACTTTGGCCTGGTTTTTCCCGCTCCGGTGCAACCATTGCCGGTGGCATGTTAATGGGGATAACTCGTTATACTGCCTCTGAATTTTCGTTTATTCTGGCAGTCCCTATGATGCTTGGAGCCAGCGGGCTCAGTTTTTACAACAGCCTGACTTTCCTGACATTCAGTGATCTTCCCCTGTTTACCATGGGATTTATTACTGCGTTTCTGGTGGCCATAGTAACAATGAAAACTTTTCTGGCATTAATTCAACGTATTTCTTTTATCCCCTTTGCTGTGTATCGCTTTATCGTGGCTACTGTGATTTATGTAATGTTTATGTAACAGTCAGCCATGGTATTACGCTGTGACAACCTATTTCTTGCATCATGTAGCACTGGCGGACTGATTTCTCTTCCACTCAGTCAATGCATGCAGACGACGTTGTTGTAATACATCGCTGATCGCGGAACCTTGCACACCCGTGGCGATGACTTCCTGGACAGAAACATTTTTGGCAATGCTCCAGGCCTGGCGCAGGTAATTTCCTTGAGGATACAGGGTATTTTCAAATCCTGTACGACCACGGGCATCCGCTTCACTGGTGGCAATCATTTGTTCCAGACGCCCGGGTTTACGCCAGACATCAATAGTATCAAACAGTTTCAATAGTGTTTTTGGCTGTAATTTATTCACGTTATGAATAAGATCATGATGCTCAGCGACCAGTTTTGCCAGATCGCGTACAAAGTTGGGCACACGCAAACGCAGGCAAAGCTGTTCAACGACTTTAACCCCAGCAGGGCCATGGCCATGGTGGTGAGGCCAGTCTTCTTTTGGTGTCAGCCCCTTACCCAGATCGTGGCAAAGTGCCGCAAATCTGATATCAAGCTGCTGACTGATGCGTGCAGCAATGGCTAATGTCATCAAGGTATGAATGCCAGTATCAATTTCAGGATGCCATTTTTCGGGTGCCGGGACACCGAATAAAAGATCAAGTTCCGGGAACAGTACCCGGAGGGCACCACAATCCCGCAACACCTGAAAATAGGTTTGAGGATGTTGACTTAATAAGGCTTTTTCTGTTTCCTTCCATACCCTTTCCGGAGCAATAGCAGACAGCTCGCCACCCGCTACCATTGCATGCATTAAAGTCAGCGTTTCTGCCGCAATACTAAAGCCAAGATGGGCAAAATGGGCTGCAAAACGCGCAACGCGTAACAAGCGTAGTGGATCTTCACTAAAGGCTTGTGATATATGGCGTAATACCCGATCTTTCAGATCCTGAAAACCATGATAAGGATCAAATAATTGTCCATCAGGGCACAAGGCCATGGCATTGATGGTAAGATCACGGCGCAATAAATCCTCAGTTAATGTCACCTCTGGCGTTGCATGGCAGGCAAAGCCAGTATAGCCCCGACCTGATTTACGTTCTGTACGCGCCAGCGCATATTCTTCGTGACTGACAGGATGGATAAATACAGGGAAATCCTTACCAACCTGCTGATAACCCTGAGCAATTAACTGCTCTGGAGTCGCACCAACCACCACCCAATCACGCTCCGTGACTTCCAGATTTAACAAGCTATCCCGCACTGCACCACCGACCAGATAGATTTCCATTATAATGTTTCCGCTCTTTTCGTTTACTGCGCATGCGTGCGTGTTCGTTTGCAGCAATTTTACCCGTCAAAGGAGAAAGCTCCCGTTTGTTCACAGCATACATCAATAACCCCGCATATTTTATTTTAGTGTATACAGATTAAATATTATTTTTCCCTGATTTTGGCCAATATCACACCCGCAGTAAGGTGATTTTTAATTGTATTTCAGATGGCTGTGATAATATCGCTCCCCATCAAATGCCTGTCTGAAATAAGGAATGAGATGAAAGTGACATTACCTGATTTTCAAAGTGCCCGTGTTTTAGTAGTGGGTGACCTGATGCTGGATCGCTACTGGCATGGCTCCACTCTGCGTATATCTCCTGAAGCCCCTGTACCCGTCGTTAAAGTAAATACCATTGAAGATCGTCCTGGTGGTGCTGCCAACGTTGCCATGAATATCGCTGCACTGGGAACAACCTCCCATCTGGTGGGTCTGACTGGCATCGATGATGGCGCTCGTACACTGATAAATAAGTTGCAGGAGGTCAATGTCTGTTGCAATTTTATTTCCGTACCTGGGTATCCCACGATTACAAAATTACGGGTTCTTTCACATAGCCAGCAATTAATTCGTCTGGATTTTGAAGAAGGCTTTCATGATGTTGAACCCAAACCCCTACTTGAACGTATCCAACAGCTGTTGCCACAGGTAGACGTGTTGGTACTGTCCGATTATGCCAAGGGTACACTTGATTGTGTACAACAGCTGATTCAACTTGCCAAAACAGCTAAAGTGCCTGTTATCGTCGATCCAAAAGGCAATGATTTCGACTGTTACCGTGGTGCCACACTACTGACACCGAACATATCAGAATTTGAAGCCATAGCAGGACAATGTAAGAACGAAGAGGAAATGGTCGTCAGGGGGATGAAACTGATCACGGACTTCCAACTTTCAGCACTGTTAATCACCCGGGCTGAACAAGGAATGACTTTATTACAACTTCACCAACCACCTTTACATTTACCAGCCCAAGCACAGGAAGTTTTTGATGTCACCGGCGCCGGGGATACCGTTATTGGTGTACTCTCTGCAACACTGGCTACAGGCCATTCACTGGCAGATTCCTGTTTTTTGGCGAATACTGCCGCAGGGATCGTGGTTGGCAAGCTGGGTACTTCAACCGTTTCCCTCCTTGAGCTTGAAAACAGAATCCATAGCCGTAGTGAAACTGGCTTTGGCGTGATGAGTGAACAACAACTCAAAACAGCCATTTTACAAGCCCGTCGCTGGGGTGAAAAATTGGTGATGACCAATGGGTGTTTCGATATTCTTCATGCAGGACACGCGTCTTATCTGGCTCAGGCACGCAAGCT
>CAZBYB010000002.1:10833-26290 GCA_964496225.1 uncultured Yersinia sp.
TCGCCTTTGAAGAAGATACGCCACAACGGTTGATAGCTGATATTTTGCCTGACGTGCTGGTAAAAGGCGGAGACTATCAACCGCACGACATTGCTGGCAGTCAAGAGGTATGGGCTGCGGGCGGTGAAGTAAAGGTACTGAATTTTGAGCAAGGGATATCTACAACCAATATCATTAACACGATAAAAACCTATACCTAAAATGTTTAACCCAGACATTTACCACTCCTGACAGGGTGCGAAATGCATGTAACGGTGTCAGCCTAAAAACAAAATAAGGGTTCTTGAGCGTCAGAAGTAAAAATACACACAATGGCAACAAAGAATGGACACAGTTCAGCTTTGCGTGTTAAACCCAGTCTCTGACGGGTAAAAAATCACGATACAGTGCGGCCTCAGGGCTGTCCGCAGCTGGCTGGTAGTTGTATTCCCAGCGTGCCAGAGGCGGAAGCGACATTAAAATGGATTCCGTGCGTCCACCTGTTTGTAAACCAAAAAGTGTGCCACGATCCCACACCAGGTTAAATTCAACATACCGGCCACGACGGTAAAGCTGAAACTGGCGCTCACGCTCTCCAAAGGCTAATCCCTTGCGTCTGGCAACAATCGGCATATAGGCGGTTAAAAAACCCCTGCCAACTGCCTGAATGAAAGCAAAGCAGGTATTGAAGTCCGGGCTATTCAGATCGTCGAAAAACAAGCCACCAATACCGCGGGCTTCTTGCCGATGGTGTAGATAAAAATAATCATCGCACCATTTTTTATATCTGGCATAAACCTGCGAACCGAAGGGTAGGCAGAGCTGTTGCGCAGTACGATGCCAGTGAATGGCATCTTCGACAAAGCCATAGAATGGGGTGAGATCAAACCCTCCACCGAACCACCAGACTGGGGGTATTCCTTTTTTTTCGGCGATAAAAAAGCGGACATTAGCATGGCTGGTGGGTAAATAGGGGTTTTGTGGGTGAACTACCAGCGAAACACCTAAGGCCTGAAAACGGCAACCGGCCAGCTCAGGACGTTGAGCGGTTGCGCTGGCAGGTAGGGCGGCACCAGAGACAGACGAAAAATTGACACCGGCCTGTTCAAATACCGCGCCATTGACCATCACTCTGCTACGGCCACCGCCACCTGCTTCGTGGTGCCATTGTTGTTCAGAGAAAACAGCATGGCCATCAGCCTGAGTGAGCTGCAGACATATTTCATCCTGCAGGTCCAAAAAAAAACGCTTTATATCAGTAAAATCCATCAGGTACTGTCACAGTTTTGGTATTGTTAAGTGATAAACGGGCACCCAGTATACCGAATAAATGGATAATTCCGCTTTGTTAAAAAAGGAATATCGTGTAACGACGTTTTAATATCAATCTATATTACGTAATAGCTCATTGACACTGATTTTTTCACGGGTTTTTTGATCGACTTTTTTGACAATGACAACACAATACAGACTATGACTGCCATCCTTGGCGGGAAGATTACCAGGAACCACTACGGAACCCGCAGGGATCCGACCATAATGAATGTTACCGGTTTGTCTATCAAAGATACGCGTACTTTGACTGATGAATACCCCCATTGAAAGCACTGAACCTTCTTCAATAATCACACCCTCAACGACTTCTGAGCGTGCGCCAATGAAGCAATTATCTTCAATAATTGTGGGATGCGCCTGCAGGGGTTCCAGCACACCACCGATACCAACACCACCCGATAAATGCACGTTTTTGCCAATTTGAGCACACGATCCAACCGTTGCCCACGTATCAACCATGGTACCTTCATCGACAAAGGCACCGATATTGATATAAGACGGCATAAGCACAGTGTTCCTGGCAATAAATGCCCCTTTGCGTACATTGGCTGGTGGAACAACGCGCACACCCTCTTGCTGGAAGCGTACTGAAGTAAAATCTGCGAATTTCATGGGAATTTTATCGTAATACTGTGTTTGGGCACCGTTAATGAGTTGATTATCATTGATACAGAAAGACAGAAGTACTGCTTTTTTTAGCCATTGATGGGTGATCCACTGACCCTTTATTTTCTCTGCCACCCGCAATTTACCACCGTCCAGCAGAGCAATGACCTGATTAATGGCTGAACGCGTCAAGGTATCTGTCGTTGATGGTGTGATTTCAGCACGGTTTGCGAAAGCCTGTTCAATGGTATTTTGTAATTGTTGCATGGGGGTTCTCTCATCAAGGATAGCAAAAGGCCTTGCCATCTTTCATTCATGCTCGATAAGACGAGGCAAAGTATCATCACTGCGTAATGTCATGATTTCACAGCCATTATGGGTTACGATCACAGTGTGCTCGTATTGTGCAGACAGGCTGCGATCGCGCGTTTTTACTGTCCATCCGTCTTTCATAGTGCGCACACGAAAGTCACCGGCGTTAACCATAGGTTCAATGGTAAATGCCATACCCGCTTGTAATACAATGCCATTATCATCTGCGTCATAATGCAGCACTTGTGGTGCTTCGTGGAAATTTTCACCAATACCATGACCACAATATTCACGTACCACTGAAAAACCGGCAGCTTCAACAAACTTTTGGATTGCTTTACCAAGACTATTTAGGCGAATACCCGGCTTAACCATTTTGATGGCCAAATAAAGGCTGTCTTGTGTGATCCGGCACAGGCGTTCACCCAAAATTGTCGGTTTACCAACCATAAACATCCTGGAAGTATCCCCATGGAAACCATTTTTAATCACGGTAACATCAATATTGACGATATCACCCTCTTTGAGAGACTTATCATCACTGGGAATGCCATGACAAATAACTTCATTTACTGAAATACAGACAGATTTAGGGAATCCGTGATAACCCAGACAGGCAGAAATGGCCTGTTGATGATGAGTAATGTAGTGGTGACAGATTCGGTCCAATTCACCGGTGGTAACACCCGGTTTAACATGGGATTCAATCATCTCCAGTACTTCTGCAGCTAAACGGCCAACAACACGCATTTTTGCAATATCTTCAGGTGTCTTGATTGAAATTCCCATGAAACCTATCCGTAACGGTTGGTTATTATTGGCTATTTAATTTAAATAGCAGGCCATAACTTTATGGTATCAGCCCTGCTCGGGACTGCCAAATATTCCTTTTAATATCTTTGTAATGCAAAATAATCCATAGATCATGCGCTACATTATTACTCATAGAAATAATGTCATTCAGGTGCAGTGACAGCAAGCCAGGAACAAAAATTGGAGTCTGGCGCTCGTCTGTGATATAAAACGCGCCGACTGTGTCGGCTTATAGTCATGGCTTTTTGTGCACCAAGTGGCCTTAATCATGCAATGGCAGCGACAACAGACTTAACTTTGTGTCTATAACACACACGTGTCGGCACATATACCGGGGTGCTCTGGGATCTTTTAACAGTTGTAGAGTCGGTATTATGGGACATGTGGAGGCCTAACCCCACACTTAAATTAATAGAGGTTTAATCATGGCGATTGTTTCCATGCGTGACATGCTGCAGGCTGGTGTACATTTTGGGCACCAGACGCGTTACTGGAATCCAAAAATGAAGCCTTTCATCTTTGGGTCACGTAATAAAGTCCATATCATCAATCTTGAAAAGACAGTCCCCCTTTTTAACGAGGCACTTTCTGAGTTAAGAAAGATAGCTTCCCGTAGAGGTAAGATCCTGTTCGTGGGTACCAAACGTGCCGCCAGTGGAGCAATAAAAGAAGCGGCTAACAACTGTGATCAGTTTTTTGTTAATCATCGTTGGTTGGGGGGTATGTTGACTAACTGGAAAACAGTTCGTCAGTCGATCAAGCGGTTAAAAGATCTGGAAATACAATCTCAGGATGGCACTTTTGACAAATTGACAAAAAAAGAAGCACTGATGCGTGTTCGTGAACTGGGAAAACTCGAAAACAGCTTAGGTGGTATCAAAGATATGGGCGGATTGCCGGATGCATTGTTTGTTGTTGATGCTGATCATGAAAATATCGCTATCAAAGAAGCAAATAATCTAGGTATCCCGGTATTTTCCATCGTTGATACGAATTCTGATCCCGCAGGTGTTGATTTTATTATTCCTGGTAATGATGATGCCATCCGTGCCGTCAATTTATATTTGAACGCTGTTGCAACTGCTGTGCGTGAAGGCCGTTCTCAGGATGGTGCTATTCAATTGAAAGAAAACTTCGTGGAAGATATCGAAGTAGTAGAAGTAGAACATGAAGATAAATAATCCTTTGCTCGCAAGATCCCAGCACAGGCTCTCGGATAAAACTTCTTGATTTCATGCATCCACATCAACTTGGGATGCTTGAGGAGAAATAAATGACTGAAATTACTGCTACTTTGGTAAAAGAACTCCGTGAACGTACCGCTGCAGGCATGATGGAATGTAAAAAAGCGCTGGTTGAGGCAAAGGGTGATATTGAATTAGCCATTGATAACATGCGTAAATCTGGTCAGGCGAAGGCAGCTAAAAAAGCAGGCCGTGTGGCAGCAGATGGTATGATTATGGTCAGGGTAACCGCTGAGGGCCAATATGGAGTAATACTGGAACTCAACTGTGAGACTGATTTTGTTGCCAGGGATGCCGGTTTCCAAGCTTTTGGTGAGGCGGTCATCGGAGCGGCGCTGGCTGATAAAATCTGGGATATTGAGATTTTGAAAGCCCGATTTGAAGAACAACGTACCGCTCTGGTCGCTAAAGTGGGTGAGAACATTAACATTCGTCGCATCAAAGTGTTGCAAGGTCATGTGCTGGGAACATATCTACATGGTGCACGTATTGGTGTTATGGTTGCGGCAACGGCGGCTGACAGCGAACTGATTAAACAGGTTGCTATGCACGTAGCAGCCAGTAAGCCTGAATACCTGAAACCTGAAGATGTACCCGCCAATATTGTCGCTCATGAACACCAAATTCAACTTGATATTGCCATGCAATCGGGTAAACCACGTGAAATCGCCGAGAAAATGGTTGAAGGTCGTATGCGCAAATTCACAGGCGAAATTTCTTTGACGGGTCAAAATTTTGTCATGGATCCCAGTAAAACCGTCGGGCAGTTACTCCATGAACATAACGCTGATGTGGTTGATTTCGTTCGTTTTGAGTTAGGTGAAGGTATCGAAAAAATGGCAACTAATTTTGCCGATGAAGTCGCTGCTATGAGCAAACACCCTTAAATTGGTACCTGCATCAGCCTGCTTGAGACCTGTCAATATTCTGCTCATCGATGTACAGATTCAAACAGGCGTTAACGGATCCAGGGTGCCATTTTTGTTCAATCAAAACATCACGCGCGCGGCACTGTTGTTTTCATCGCATAAACGTGGCCAGCCATGATAACAATCCCCGGCTCTATCGCCGTAAAATTTTGTTATATCAAAGCAATACAAAAAAAATACCATGAAAATTCATCAGCGTTAGAAGTCATAGTAACATTATGTCCAAGTTCCGGAACCCATACTGCTGCTCAGGAAAAATAACATGGCCATCAACACAAAACCTGCTTATCAACGTATTCTACTTAAACTCAGTGGTGAAGCTTTGCAGGGTGGAGAAGATTTTGGTATCGATGCCAGTGTGTTGGATCGTATCGCTCAGGAAGTGAATGAGCTGGTTGAGTTGGGCATTCAAGTGGGTGTGGTCATTGGCGGCGGGAATTTGTTTCGTGGTGCCGGTCTGGCACAAGCTGGCATGAATCGCGTTGTAGGTGACCATATGGGAATGCTGGCTACTGTAATGAACGGTCTGGCCATGCGTGATGCCCTGCATCGTGCTTATGTGAATGCCCGTTTGATGTCTGCTATCCCACTAAATGGAGTGTGTGACAGCTATAGCTGGGCTGAAGCCATAAGCCTGTTGCGCCATAATCGTGTGGTGATTTTTGCGGCGGGCACCGGGAATCCTTTTTTTACCACGGACAGCGCAGCATGCCTGCGTGGCATTGAAATTGGAGCAGATGTGGTATTAAAAGCAACCAAAGTGGATGGCGTATACTCCGCCGATCCCGTTAAAAATTCAGACGCCATCTTGTATGAGCAATTAACTTATCAAGATGTTTTGGAACGTGAACTCAAAGTCATGGATCTGGCTGCCTTTACATTAGCACGCGATCATAATTTACCTATCCGGGTGTTTAATATGAACAAACCAGGTGCATTACGACGCGTTGTCATGGGTGAGCGTGAAGGAACATTGATAGCCGGTCTGCAAACGATCCCTGGAATATGACGTGTTTTTTTCCCGTCTTTTATTAAAGTAGTGCGGGTTAAAATGGGTTATATTGAGCGCATTGAATCAATAAATTTCAAGGGTTAGTAATGTGATTAACCAAATCAAAAATGATGCTAAAATCCGCATGGAAAAATGCATCGAGGCGTTTCATAGTCGTATCAATAAAATCCGTACGGGACGAGCTTCACCCGGTATTCTTGACGGTATTATGGTTGAATATTATGGCACCGCGACTCCGTTACGCCAGCTGGCTAATGTCATTGCAGAAGATGCCCGTACCTTAGCCATTACTGTTTTTGACCGCAGTCTGAGTACCGCCGTTGAAAAAGCCATTATGGCTTCAGATTTAGGCCTTAACCCTTCCTCTGCGGGTACTGTTATTCGTGTACCATTACCTGTGTTGACCGAAGAGCGTCGCAACGACCTGATCAAGATTGTACGGGCTGAAGCAGAACAAGTACGTGTTGCGGTGCGTAATATTCGCCGTGATGCTAATGACAGAGTGAAGGTGCTGTTGAAAGAAAAAGAAATCAGTGAAGATGCTGACCGTCGTTCTCAAGATGATATTCAAAAACTGACTGATGTTTTTATCAAAACAATAGATTCAGCATTAACCGAGAAAGAAGCTGAACTGATAAAATTTTAGTTTGTTTCTTCCTGCGTTCTTTATTTATAAAAATAAAACTGGGACAGCTGAGAACAGCGCTGTCATTCAGAGTATCCTCATGAAACAACTAACGATTCTTGGCTCTACTGGCTCGGTCGGTGAAAATACTCTGGCGGTAGTGCGGGCCAATCCCCATCTGTTTACTGTGAAAGCCCTGGTTGCTGGCCGTAATGTTGCGCTCATGGCAAAGCAGTGCGTGGAGTTTACCCCTCAGTACGCCTCAATGGATGATGAAAACGCCGCACGGGAATTACGTTTCATTTTATCTGAGCACGGTGTTCAGACGCAGGTTTTTTCCGGGCAAAATGCTGCCTGCGAACTGGCTACGCTCCATGATGTTGATCAAGTGATGGCTGCGATTGTGGGGGTTGCTGGGTTATTACCAACCATGGCAGCCATTGATGCTGCTAAACAGGTACTGTTAGCCAATAAAGAATCATTGATAACCTGTGGTCGAATCTTTATGGATAGGGTATACCGCAGTGGTGCTCGGTTATTACCTGTTGATAGTGAACATAATGCCATTTTTCAGAGCTTACCTGAAAAAATCCAGCAACAACGGGGTTATGCTTCATTAATAGAACATGGCGTGTCACGTATTATTCTGACAGGATCCGGTGGTCCATTTCGGGAAACGCCATTGCGACAGTTGGCTGATATGACTCCTGAACAGGCGTGTGCTCACCCGAATTGGTCTATGGGACGGAAAATTTCTGTGGATTCTGCCACAATGATGAATAAAGGATTGGAATATATTGAGGCACGCTGGCTATTTAATGCATCAGCAGAGCAGATAGAGGTTATTCTTCACCCTCAATCTGTGATTCATTCGATGGTACGTTACCTTGATGGTAGTGTTTTAGCGCAACTGGGTTCTCCTGATATGCGAACCTCTATTGCTCATGCGATGGCTTGGCCAGCCAGAATTGATTCAGGAGTTGAACCATTAGATTTCTGCCAGATGGGTGCGTTAACATTTTTCGAACCTGATTATACCCGTTATCCCTGTTTACATTTAGCCATTGAAGCCTGTCATGAAGGTCAAGCTGCAACAACAGCACTCAATGGTGCCAATGAAGTCGCGGTAACGGCATTTTTGCAGGCACACATTCGCTTTACTGATATTGCCTTAGTAAATCGTAATGTACTGGAGAAATTAACGCTAAAAGAACCAACCAGCATTGAAGAGGTTATGGACATTGATAATCTGGCGCGCATGATGGCCAGCCGTGAGATTAGGATTATCAGACAGTAGGGTTTTGGTTTTGTAAGGGGCTCGATGAGTTTGTCAGATCTTTTTCTTGAATTTATTTGGGTCGTACTGGATTCAAATGTTATAGTCTGCGCCAGCATAAAGTAAGAGTAGTTCTGTATATCAATGGGTTATAGCGATCATTGTTATTCAATTCTAAATATAGAACAGTTTTTATATCAATATGTTATTTTTGCATTATGTCAGGAAAAACTTTTTGTCATTTATTGAGGAAATAACCCGCAGTGATGTTGTCTGTAAATCAGCAAGAAACCGATTTTTCTGTTTCAGGGGTACGACATGTTGCTATTATTATGGATGGTAATGGTCGCTGGGCTCATCGCCGCGGCAAGCTAAGGATTTTTGGGCATAAAGCAGGTATAAAATCAGTGCGCCGTGCAGTGAGTTTTGCAGCAAAACATCGTCTTGATGTACTAACACTTTATGCTTTCAGTAGCGAAAACTGGCATCGGCCTGTACAGGAGGTCACTGCACTGATGGAGCTTTTTGTCAGAGTTTTGGATACTGAAATAAAAAATATTCATAAAAATAATGTTAAACTGTGCATTGTTGGTGATATCAGCCGTTTTAACAAGCGATTACAGGAGCGTATTCGTCGATCTGAAGTCCTGACGGCAAATAACGATGGTCTTATCCTCAACATAGCAGCCAACTATGGAGGGCGTTGGGATATTGTCCAAGGCGTACGTCGCTTGGCTGAAGATGTTAAAAAAGGAAAACTACAGCCTGATGACATCAATGAGGATTTACTGAATGCTCAAGTTTGTCTGAATGAGCAGGTTCAGGTTGATCTGGTGATCAGGACGGGTGGTGAGCAGCGCCTCAGTAATTTTTTATTATGGCAGGTGGCTTATGCGGAATTTTATTTTACGGATGTACTGTGGCCTGATTTTGATGAAAATGTTTTTAAAAGCGCGCTGAGCGCGTTTGCAAAACGTGAGCGCCGTTTTGGAGGAGCTTCACCTGGTGGGGTTAGTCTGCCTTAGGGAGTATTTTTATTTTTGCTAAAGTATCGTCTTATCACTGCCTTAATTTTAATCCCGCTTGTTATTGCTGCATTATTTTTGCTGCCACCATTAGGGGTTACGGTTATTACCTTCATTGTATGCCTGTTAGCCACCTGGGAATGGGGTCCTCTGGCTGGACTCGATTCTCGCTCTAAGCAGGTGTTGTTTGTGCTATTGTGTGGTTTAATTTTAATTTTCTTAAATATTGCGGATTACCACAAATCCGTCTGGTTCTTGAAGGTCAATGGCCCACTCTGGTTGTCCATAGCTTGGTGGTCAGGTGCATTATTATTAGTCTTATTTTATCCAGAATCTGCTGCACTTTGGCGCCACTCGTGCAGCTTGCGTATTGTTTTTGGTCTGTTGACTGTTGTGCCATTTTTCTGGAGCGTTTTTGTTTTACGCCAACACGGTTATGAGAAAAATCAAGTTATCGGCGCATGGTGGTTATTCTACGTTATGTTGCTGGTCTGGAGTGCTGACTCCGGTGCTTATGTATGTGGCCAGTTGTTTGGAAAACATAAACTAGCGCCTAAAATCTCCCCAGGTAAAACATGGGAAGGATTATTGGGGGGGGTGTTGGTTTGCACCTTGATATTCTGGCTATTTGCTCGTTATGTCCCAATGCAAGTGAGTGCTAATAAGCTATTTATTTGTTCAACAGTGGCCGTTTTTTCTTCCGTTTTGGGTGATCTTACAGAAAGCATGTTTAAACGTGAAGCAGGCATAAAAGATAGTGGAAATTGCATTCCGGGTCATGGTGGAATCTTGGATCGTATAGATAGCCTGACCGCTGCGGTACCTATTTTTACCTGCCTGATGCTGTGGGGGTAATTTATCTATAATGGCCTAATCTTAAGGCTGAATCGCCAACGCACCGCCAATCCAAAAATCGTTTCTGGGGGTGGGTTTAGAGGTTAGTATGCATATACTCTTGAGTCTGGTTGCATTTATTATCACACTGGGGATACTGATTACCGTGCATGAGTTCTGCCATTTTTGGGTAGCTCGTCGTTGTGGTGTCAAAGTAGAACGTTTCTCAGTGGGTTTTGGTAAGGCTTTATGGTGCCATACGGATAGCACGGGTACTGAATATGTCATCGCCCTCATACCATTGGGCGGTTACGTTAAAATGCTTGATGAGCGCGTTGAGGCCGTTGCTCCTGAATTGCGTCATCAATCTTTTAATAATAAAACGATCTGGCAACGTGCAGCCATCATTACTGCCGGATCGGCTGGTAATTTTATTTTTGCTGTTTTTATCTGGTGGTTAGTATTTATCATCGGTGTGCCAGGAGTTCGTCCCATCGTGGAGGCAATATCACATCAGTCTATTGCGGAACAGGCAAATATTTATCCCGGTATGGAAGTAAAATCAATCGATGGCACGCCAACACCTGACTGGGATTCGGTTCGCTTGGCGCTGATTGATAAGATTGGTAACATACACATGAACATGGTGGTGTCATCAATAGACTCCTCTGTCGAGGTGCACAAGAAACTGGATTTACGTCAGTGGCAGTTTGAGCCCGATAAACAGGATCCCATCATTACACTGGGTATTATTCCTGTTGGACAACGCATTGAACCAGTACTGACAGAAATTTTACCCGATTCTGCTGCCCAAAAAGCAGGATTACAAACGGGTGACAGACTTGTAAAAGTCGATGGTAACTTACTGGATAGCTGGCAAACTTTTGTCATGCAGGTGCGCGATAAACCCGGGGTACCACTGGAACTGGAAGTTGAAAGAAACAGCAGATTTTTACCCTTAACCTTGATACCTGACGTCAAATTAGTGAACAATGCCAAGCCGCAAGGCGTAGCAGGTGTTGTGCCAAAAATTATACCACTTCAGGATAAATACAAAACCCTGCGTCAGTATGAACCGATTTTTGCGCTTTATCAGGCCTGGGATAAAACTTGGCAACTGACGAAATTAACGGTAGGTATGTTAGGTAAATTAATCAGGGGTGATGTGAAATTGAGTAACCTGAGTGGTCCTATTTCCATAGCGCAAGGTGCAGGAGTTTCAGCCGAGCATGGATTGGTATATTATCTGATGTTTTTGGCGTTTATTAGTATCAATTTAGGGATTGTTAATCTGTTTCCGTTGCCGGTACTGGATGGTGGGCACTTACTCTTTCTGATGATAGAAAAGTTAAAAGGTGAGCCAGTTTCTCAACGAGTACAAGATTTCAGTTATCGCATTGGTTCAGTGTTATTGGTGTTATTAATGGGGCTTGCACTTTTTAATGATTTCTCCCGTCTTTAATAGCAACCCAAGTCTGGTTTAGGAAGAACATATTAAACGATGGCGATGAAAAAATTGCTCATAGCGTCGCTGCTACTTGGCAGTACCACGTTATACGGTGCCGATAATTTTGTAGTGCAAGATATTCATTTCGAAGGCTTACAACGTGTTGCTGTTGGTGCTGCACTACTGAGTATGCCAGTTCGTCAAGGTGATACCGTGACGGATACCGAGATCCGCAAAACGATTCATGCGCTCTTTGCAACAGGCAATTTCGATGATGTTCGTATCCTGCGCGATGGGAATATCCTGGTTGTTAAGGTTAAAGAACGTCAAACCATTGCCAGCATCACTTTTTCCGGTAATAAAGCCATCAAAGACGATATGCTTAAACGCAACCTTGAGGCGTCAAACATTCGAGTTGGAGAAGCGCTTGATCGTACCACCTTGTCCAGTATCGAAAAAGGTCTGGAGGATTTTTCCTATAGCGTTGGTAAATACAGCGCGGTAGTCAAAGCCATTGTTACGCCATTACCGCGTAATCGTATTGACCTTAAGCTGGTATTTACTGAAGGTTTGTCTGCAAAAATTCAACAAATTAATATTGTAGGTAATCATGCATTCTCCGCCGATGAACTGCGATCTCATCTTCAATCACGTGACAGCGTGCCATGGTGGAACCTGACGGCAGATCAAAAATATCAAAAGCAAAAATTGACCGGCGATCTTGAAATCTTGCGTAGCTTCTATCTAGACCGTGGTTATGCACGTTTCGATATTAGTTCCACTCAGGTCAGTCTGACACCCGATAAAAAAAGTATGTATGTTACTATTAACCTTACGGAAGGCCAGCAGTACAAGCTAATGGATACCGCTGTATCCGGTAATTGCGCAGGACATCAATCTGAGGTAGAAAAACTATCTCATATTGAACCTGGTGAATTGTACAACGGTGCCAAAGTGACGCGTATGGAAAATGACATCAAAACAGTACTAGGTCGCTATGGTTATGCTTATCCCAGCGTAATAACGCAGCCAGAGATCAATGATGAATTTAAGACAGTGAAACTACGCATTAATGTGGATGCGGGGAATCGTTTTTCTGTACGCTTGGTACGTTTTGAAGGTAATGATACCAGTAAAGATGCTGTATTACGTCGTGAAATGCGCCAGATGGAAGGGGCGTGGCTAAATAATGAACAGGTAGAAAAAGGTAAAGAACGTCTAAATCGTTTAGGTTATTTTGAAACCGTCGAGGTACAAACAGAACGTGTTGCTGGAACGCCTGATCAGGTTGATGTGATTTATAAGATTAAAGAGCGCAATACGGGTACATTGAACTTTGGTATTGGTTATGGCACTGAAAGTAAAATGAGTTTTCAGGCGGGCGTGTCTCAAGAAAATTGGCTTGGTACAGGCAATACCGTAAGCCTGCAGGGGAGTAAAAATAACTACCAAACTTATGTCGATCTGGCATTAATGAATCCTTATTTCACTGTTGATGGTGTCAGTTTAGGAGGACGTGTATTTTTCAGTGATTTTAAAGCAAAAAATGCTGATCTTTCTGGTTATACCAATAACAGTCATGGTGTGGATGGAACCTTAAGCTTTCCAGTCAACGAAAATAACTCACTGCGTACTGGTTTAGGGTATGTACATAATAGTCTGTCTGATATGCAGCCACAGATGGCAATGTGGCGCTATCTTGATTCGGTAGGCAAAACCTTAAATCTTAAGGACCGGGCCAGTTTTACCGCTGATGATTTGTTTGTGAATCTGGGATGGGTTTATAATGATCTTGACCGCGGTTTCTTTCCAACTTCTGGAATAAAATCATCATTGAATGGTAAAATCACCCTACCTGGCTCTGATAATCAGTTTTATAAACTATCTTTTGATACTGCAGGTTATTTACCTTTTGATCAAAATCGTGCATGGGTATTGTTGGGTCGTGGACGTTTAGGTTATGGCGGAGGATTAGGGGGGGCAGAACTGCCATTTTACGAAAATTTTTATGCAGGCGGCATTAGCAGTGTGCGCGGTTTTCGCCCTAATAACATTGGTCCAAAAGCTGTTTATTACAAAGATACGAACCAGTTGTCTGGTTCTACTGATGCCATAGGAGGTAATGCTATGGCGCTGGCCAGCCTTGAGATAATTGTACCCACACCTTTTGTTAATGAAAGATATTCCAATTCAGTACGTTCATCATTTTTTATTGATACTGGTACAGTCTGGGATACTTACTGGCAACAGACCGATAAAATGCGTCAGGCAAGTATCCCTGATTACGGCGCACCTGGTAATATCCGTATGTCTGCGGGTATGGCGTTTCAGTGGCTTTCTCCACTCGGCCCACTGGTATTTTCTTATGCCAGACCCATTAAGAAATATGAAGGTGATAAATCAGAGCAATTCCAGTTTAATATTGCCAAAACATGGTAATGACTACTGATACTGTGGTCTTACCGGACAGTATTAAAGATGTCTAAATCATTGCAAACTGCAATGGTTCTCTGTATTGAATGTATTGATGTGACTAATCAGGGTTATGGTGAGAGGATTTATAATGAAAAAATCGTTTTTTATCATCAAAATGGTCTTAATGTTGGGTATTTCAACTGGCATTCAGGCTGCTAATGAAATCGCTGTTGTCAACATTACCAATATTTTCCAGCAATTGCCTGCCCGTGAAACGGTGGCTAAACAGCTTGAAAATGAGTTCGCAGGGCGTTCAGCCGAGCTGGAAAAGATGGAAGGAGAATTAAGAGCTAAAATGGAAAAATTACGGTCTGAAGGCAAATTAATGAAAGCCAGCGATCGTACTGGTCTGGAAAAAGAAATCTCTCAGCAACGTGAGCGCTTTACAGAAAAAGCGACAAAATTTGAAGAAGACAGCCGTCGTCGCCAGATGGAAGAACGCAACAAAATTCTAAACCGTATTCAGGATGCCGTTAAGTCAGTTGCCAGTAAAAAAGACTATGCTGTTGTTATTGATGCAAATGCAGTGATATATGCTAAACCGGCATTGGACATTACGGATGAAGTACAAAAACAGGTCAAATAACACATGTTTTCAATGAAGCTTGATGATTTGGCGCGTCATCTCAATGCAAAAGTACAGGGTGATGGTAATATTGTCATTACCGGTGTGGCTTCAATGCATTCAGCGACCCCTGAAAAAATCGCATTCCTGTCAAACCGCCGTTACCGTGAACAGTTAGCCACCTGCAAGGCAGGTGCTATTGTTTTAGCGCAGGCGGATCTACCGTATTGCCACTCAGTTGCCATCGTTGTTAAGGATCCCTATCTTGCTTATGCTCGCGTAGCACAAATGATGGATACTACGCCTGAGCCCGCTCAGAATATTGCCCAGAGTGCGGTGATTGCCCCTGATGCAACATTAGGTCATCAAGTCTCCGTGGGTGCCAACACGGTCATTGAATCCGGCGTGGTCTTGGGTGATAACGTTATTATTGGCGCGGGTTGTTTCATTGGTAAAAATGTCATCATTGGTGCCGGTAGTCGTCTATGGGCTAATGTTACTCTGTATCATGAGACTAAAATTGGGCGACAGTGCCTGATTCAGGCTGGTACTGTTATTGGTGCTGATGGTTTTGGTTATGCTAATGATGCGGGCACGTGGGTTAAGATCCCACAGCTGGGTACAGTACAGATTGGTGACTGTGTTGAAATTGGTGCATCTACTACCATTGATCGTGGTGCATTGGATAACACTATAATCGGTAATGGTGTAATAATTGATAACCAGTGTCAGATTGCTCATAACGTTGTGATTGGCGACAATACTGCTATTGCCGGCGGTGTGATTATGGGAGGCGGCCTGAAAATAGGTCGTCATTGTATGATAGGTGGTGGCAGTGCTATTAATGGTCACATTGAAATTTGCGATAAAGTGACTGTAACAGGCATGGGGATGGTCATCAAATCCATTACTGAACCCGGGATATATTCATCAGGTATTCCAGTACAACCTAACCAAGCTTGGCGTAAGGCCACTACGTT
>CAZBYB010000002.1:26339-39534 GCA_964496225.1 uncultured Yersinia sp.
ATCAGTGCAATCAACAAGCGCCTGAAAACCATTGAGCAACAAATAGACAAAGAGGAATAACTACGGATTAGCCTGATGTTGTTTTAACCGGTTCTTGGAGATAACGGTAATTTGCTGTTCTATGCAGCCGGAGGGTGGGATGTTCTTGGTTTATTTTATTTACGGCTTGCCTGGAATATCTTGGTTTGGGTCAAAACAGGCTCTGGTGGATATTATTAATGTTTATAGACAGGAAGAGTATTTTGACTACCGACACTCATACTCTGCATGTAGAAGAAATTTTAACTCTACTTCCGCATCGTTACCCGTTTCTACTGGTAGATCGTGTTCTGAATTTTGAAAAGGGAAAGCTGCTGCGTGCGATAAAGAATGTTTCCTGCAATGAACCTTTTTTTCAGGGCCATTTTCCAGGCAAACCAATTTTCCCGGGTGTTCTTATTTTGGAAGCGATGGCGCAGGCAACCGGGATTCTGGCGTTTAAAAGCGTTGGAAAACTGGAACCAGGGGAACTGTATTATTTTGCTGGTATCGATGATGCCCGCTTTAAGCGCCCAGTCCTGCCTGGAGATCAGATGATTATGGAGGTTGAATTTATTAAAGAGCGCCGGGGTGTTGCTCGCTTTAAGGGTGTGACCAGAGTTGATGGTGAAATTGTCTGTGAAGCATTAATGCTGTGTGCCCGCCGTCGGGAGCCTTGATAATTGGCCGATAAAAAATCTTTTATTCATCCAAGTTCTATTATTGAAAAAGGGGCTGTTATTAGTGCTGGTGTCCGCATTGGACCCTTCTGTTATGTTGGCCCACAAGTAGAAATTGGTGAAAACACAGAGCTTAAATCCCATATTGTGATCAATGGATTGACAAAAATTGGTTGCCATAACCGTATTTTTCAGTTTACCTCCATTGGTGAAGTGAATCAGGATTTAAAATATACGGGTGAGGAAACCTGTGTTGAAGTGGGTGATCGTAATCTGATTCGAGAAAGCGTCACCATTCACCGTGGTACCGTTCAGGGTGGTGGACTGACCCGAGTAGGTAGCGATAACTTGCTTATGGTTAACACCCACATTGCTCATGATTGTGTGGTGGGCGATCACTGTATTTTTGCAAACAATGCCACTTTGGGTGGACATGTTGCAGTAGATGATTATGCCATCATTGGTGGTATGAGTGCGGTGCATCAATTCTGCATTGTGGGTGCTCATGTCATGATCGGTGGTTGTTCTGGGGTTGCTCAGGATGTCCCACCTTTTGTTATCGCACAGGGTAACCACGCCACACCTTTTGGTATTAACGTTGAGGGTTTAAAACGTCGTGGTTTTGATAAAGAGGCCATTAATGCCATTCGTAAGGTCTATCAGCTGCTTTATCGTAGTGGTAAAACTCTGGAAGAGGTAAAACCAGAGATTACTGCACTGGCAAGAGTACAGCCAGTGGTGCAATTATTCGATGATTTTTTCACGCGTTCCGTACGCGGTATGATTCGTTAGTGTATGCAAGCCAGACCATTGACTGTCGGGTTAGTTGTCGGAGAAACTTCTGGCGATATTCTGGGCGCTGGTTTGATGCGAGCACTTAAGCTTGAAATTCCTGATGTACGTTTCGTCGGTGTGGCAGGCCCATTAATGTGCGAGCAGGGGTGCGAATCTTGGTATGATATGGAACAGCTGTCAATAATGGGGATTGTGGAAGTACTGAAACATCTCCCACGATTGCTGAAAATGCACAAGGATCTTACGCAAAAATTCAGTCAGCTATCTCCTGATATTTTTGTTGGCATCGATGCCCCGGATTTTAATATTCCCCTTGAAATGAAATTGAAACGACGTGGCATGCGTACGGTTCATTATGTCAGTCCTTCAGTGTGGGCATGGCGGCACAAGCGTATTTTCAAAATCGCCAAGGCAACTGATATGGTTTTAGCATTGCTTCCTTTTGAAAAAACGTTTTATGATCGTTTTAATGTCCCCTGTCGTTTTATTGGCCATACCATGGCGGATGCCATGCCGCTTATCCCCAATAAACAGGCAGCCAGAGCCGCTTTGGGTATTCCAGCTGCCGTGCCTTGCCTTGCACTGTTACCGGGCAGCCGTCACGCAGAAATCAGCATGCTCAGTGCTGATTTTCTTAGAGCGGCGCTGTTGTTGCGCGAATATTTACCCCATCTTGAAGTGCTGGTGCCTTTGGTGAGTGATAAAAGGCGTGAGCAATTTATACAAATTAAAGCCCGCATAGCGCCTGATTTACCTGTTCATTTGTTGGATGGCCATGCTGCTGATGCAATGACGGCCAGTGATGCAGCACTGTTAGCCTCAGGAACGGCGACGCTGGAATGCATGTTGGCTAAATGCCCGATGGTCGTCGGTTATTGCATGAAACCACTGACATTCTGGCTGGCACAGCGCCTGGTGAAAACCACGCACGTTGCCCTACCTAACTTGTTGGCTGGCAAAGAGTTGGTAACTGAATTATTGCAACATGACTGCCAGCCGCAAAAATTGGCGCAGGCTTTATTGCCTTTGTTTAACAATAACGCAGCAATTGATACCTTGAAAGAAACCTTTCTTGAATTACACCAACGTATTCGCTGTAATGCTGACAGGCAGGCAGCAATAGCGATACTGGAGCAAGTCAACCGATGAATAACATGTTTGTTTACCCGCAGGCTCAACGAATTGCGGGGGTTGATGAAGCTGGACGAGGACCTCTGGTGGGCCCAGTAGTAACGGCTGCGGTGATTTTAAATCCATTGATACCCATCCGGGGTTTAGCCGATTCCAAAAAGCTCAGTGAAAAACGTCGCCTGGCGTTATTCGATGAAATCACCGCAAAAGCCCTGTGCTGGAGTCTGGGACGGGCTACATCTGAAGAAATTGATCGCTTAAATATTTTGCAAGCTACACTGGTCGCGATGCAGCGTGCGGTTGCCGGATTGCATCTTACACCAGATTATGTATTGATTGATGGTAATTGTTGCCCGGTGTTACCCGTACCTGCTCTGGCCATAGTAAAAGGTGACAGTCTGGTCGCTGAAATAAGTGCAGCTTCAATTCTTGCCAAAGTCAGTCGTGATCGGGAAATGGCTGAATTGCACCTGCGTTTCCCTGCTTACGGTTTTGTACAACATAAAGGTTATCCTACCCCTTACCACTTAGAAAAACTGGCGCTGTTGGGGCCAACTCAATATCACCGACGCAGCTTTGCTCCCGTAAAACGCGCACTGCAGTGTGCAGGCGGCAAATGATGTGTGTATTGGCTATCTAAATGGCAGACCCTCGTTTTATCCATTTGAGAGTACACAGTGATTATTCCATGATAGATGGGTTAGCCCGTATGGAATCACTGGTGCAGCAAGCTGTCGCTTTAAGGCAACCTGCGCTGGCAGTGACAGATTTCACCAACTTATGTGGTTTAGTCAAATTCTATGTGAGTGCACACGATGCAGGCATAAAACCCATTATAGGCGCAGATTTTTATGTAAAAAATGACATGCTGCCTGATGAAGTGACGCAGCTGACAGTATTGGCCCGAAATAATCAGGGTTATCGAAACCTGACTTTATTGATTTCTCGGGCCTATCAACGGGGTTATGGTACTCAAGGTCCGTTGATTGATAATGACTGGCTGATTGAGCAACGCGAAGGACTTCTCCTGCTTTCTGGCGGCAGAATGGGCGATGTAGGCCAATGTATTCTGCGGGGTAATCAAACACACGTTGATCGCTGTCTGGCATTTTACCGGCAGTATTTCCCGGATTGTTATTACCTCGAATTGGTTCGCACTGGTCGACCGGATGAAGAACGCTATCTGCATGCTGCAGTGGCCTTGTCCCTTAAATATGGATTACCGGTTGTTGCCACCAATGATGTGCGTTTTATTGATCAGACTGATTTTGAAGCTCATGAAGTTCGTGTGGCGATCCATGATGGTTTTACCCTGGCGGATCCTAAACGGCCAATGAAATATAGCGCTCAACAGTTCATGCGTGATGAGGCGCAAATGTGTGAACTGTTTGCAGATGTTCCTACGGCATTAACCAACAGTGTTGAGATAGCCAAACGTTGTAATGTCACCCTGCGTCTGGGGGAGTACTTCCTGCCACAGTTCCCCACAGGGGAAAAAAGTACGGAAAATTTTTTAATAGATGAAGCAAAAGACGGTCTGGAAAAACGCCTTGCCTTTTTATTTCCTGATTCAAAGATACGCAACAAAAAACGCCCTGAATATGACAAACGTCTGGAAAGGGAGCTGAGTGTTATTAATCAAGTAGGTTTCCCGGGATATTTCTTGATCGTGATGGAATTTATCCAATGGTCCAAAGATAATGCCATTCCTGTCGGTCCTGGTCGTGGTTCTGGTGCGGGTTCTCTAGTGGCGTATGCACTGAAAATCACGGATATTGACCCATTGCAATTTGATCTCATCTTTGAACGTTTTCTCAATCCTGAACGTGTTTCACTGCCGGATTTCGACGTTGATTTCTGTATGGAAAAAAGGGACCTGGTGATTGAGCATGTGGCCAAAATGTATGGGCGCGAAGCGGTATCGCAGATTATCACTTTCGGGACCATGGCGGCAAAGGCTGTAGTGCGCGATGTCGGCCGGGTGCTGGGTTATCCTTACGGTTTTGTTGATCGTATCGCAAAACTTATTCCCCTTGATCCTGGCATGACCCTGGAAAAAGCCTTTATCGAAGAACCACAGTTGCCAGAGCTGTATCAGGTGGACGAAGAAGTTAAAGAATTAATTGATATGGCACGTAAACTGGAAGGGGTCACTCGTAACGCCGGTAAACATGCCGGAGGGGTAGTGATTGCACCCACTAAAATCACTGATTTTTCTCCCTTATACTGTGATACACAAGGTAATAACCCGGTGACACAGTTTGATAAAAATGATGTGGAATATGTTGGGTTAGTCAAATTCGACTTTCTGGGATTACGAACATTAACCGTGATCAACTGGGCACTGGAAGCGATCAATGCCAAACGCGTAAAGGCTGGGTTGCCACCGATAGATATTTCTACCATCGAGCTCAATGATAAAAAAAGCTTCGATATGTTACAACGTGCAGAAACCACCGCAGTATTCCAGCTGGAATCACGCGGTATGCGCGATCTGATCAAGCGCCTGAAACCTGATTGCTTTGAAGACATGATAGCCTTGGTTGCCTTATTTCGCCCTGGTCCTTTGCAGTCTGGGATGGTGGACAATTTTATCGATCGTAAGCAGGGTCGTGAGGCCCTGTCCTATCCAGACATTCAGTGGCAACATGAGTCATTAAAGCCAGTACTGCAACCAACTTATGGCATTATTCTCTACCAGGAACAAGTGATGCAAATTGCTCAAGTACTGGCTGGTTATTCCTTGGGTGATGCCGATTTACTGCGTCGCGCGATGGGGAAGAAAAAGCCAGAAGAGATGGCAAAGCAGCGTTCTGTATTTGAAGAAGGTGCAAAAAGCAGGGGTATTAACGGTGAACTGGCGGTAAAAATTTTTGACTTGGTGGAAAAATTTGCCGGTTATGGCTTTAATAAATCCCATTCTGCTGCTTACGCACTGGTGTCTTACCAGACATTATGGCTGAAAGCGCATTACCCTGCCGAATTTATGGCGGCGGTCATGACGGGTGATATGGATAATACCGATAAAATTGTAGGACTGGTTGATGAATGCTGGCGCATGGGGTTAACCATTCAGCCTCCGGACATCAACAGTGGCTTATATCGTTTCCATGTTAACGATGAAGGCGAAATTGTTTACGGCATCGGGGCCATTAAAGGTGTTGGAGAGGGCGCCATTGAGGCTGTGCTGGAAGCCCGCCATCAGGGTGGACACTTTAAAGAGCTGTTTGATCTGTGCGCACGGGTTGATACCAAAAAACTCAACCATCGCGTTTTAGAAAAACTGATTTTATCTGGTGCCCTTGACCGACTGGGACCCCATCGTGCCGCCCTGATGACTGCACTGAACGACGCGTTAAAGGCAGCTGATCAACACACCAAAGCACAGGCCCTCGGTCAGACAGATATGTTTGGTGTGCTGGCACAAAAACCAGAGCAGATTGAGAATGCCTACGCGAATATCCCACGTTGGCAGCAGCAGATCGTTTTGGAAGGTGAACGGGAAACCATCGGTTTATACTTGACTGGACACCCGATTACACATTATCTGAAAGAGCTGGAACGTTACGTCGGCGGACTACGTTTGAAGGATATTCATCCCACTGAGCGTGGTAAAATGACAACAGTGGCAGGACTGGTTGTCTCTGCTAAAGTGGTATCCAGTAAACGTGGTAATCGTATCGGTGTTTGTACGCTGGATGATCGTTCCGGGCGGCTGGACATCATGTTATTCACGGATGTGCTGGAAAAGTACCAGTCTTTACTGAAAAAAGACCGCATTCTGATCATCACGGGTCAGGTGAGCTTTGATGATTTTAGTGGTGGACTGAAAATGACAGCCCGTGAGTTAATGGACATCAGCACAGCACGA
The DNA here is from genome assembly GCA_964496225.1 of uncultured Yersinia sp. Classification (GTDB taxonomy): domain Bacteria; phylum Pseudomonadota; class Gammaproteobacteria; order Enterobacterales; family Enterobacteriaceae; genus CAZROT01. The sequence continues at coordinate 32,835 of CAZBYB010000002.1, forward strand.
GAAAAATATGCACGCGGGCTGGCCATTTCCATGACTGACAGACAAATTAATCAGCTGCTGTTAAATCGTCTGCGTGAGCTGCTGGAGCTGCATCGTGCAGCAGGAGCCATTCCCGTGTATCTCTACTACCAGAACCAGCATGCTTGTGTCCGGTTACGATTCGGAACAAATTGGTGTATAACACCCACTGATCGTTTATTGATTGATTTACAAACGTTGTTAGGTAGTACGCAGGTAGAACTGGAATTTGACTAAACATAGGAAGATTATGGGCCTGAATTTTCTTGATTTTGAACAACCTATCGCAGAACTGGAAGCAAAAATTGATTCATTGATGGCTGTCAGCAGTCAGGACCAAAAACTGGATATTAATCTGGATGATGAAATTCAGCGTCTACGTGAGAAAAGTGTCGAATTAACCCGTAAGATTTTTGCCGACCTGGGTGCCTGGCAAATTACCCAACTGGCACGTCATCCCCATCGTCCTTATACACTGGATTACCTGACACATATCTTTACTGATTTTGAAGAACTAGCCGGTGACCGGGTTTACGCTGATGATAAGGCGATTGTTGGGGGGATTGGGCGTCTGGATTCTCAACCTGTGATGCTGATTGGTCATCAGAAAGGACGCGAGACTAAAGAAAAGATCCGCCGTAATTTTGGTATGCCTGCACCGGAAGGATACCGCAAGGCACTGCGACTGATGGAGTTGGCACAACGTTTCAAATTGCCTGTTATCACCTTTATCGACACCCCGGGGGCCTACCCCGGTGTGGGGGCGGAAGAACGTGGTCAGTCAGAAGCCATTGCCCGTAATCTGCGTGAAATGTCTCGTTTGACGGTGCCAGTGATTTGCACTGTGATTGGTGAGGGAGGATCCGGAGGGGCGCTTGCCATTGGTGTGAGTGATAAAGTGAATATGCTGCAATACAGTATTTATTCTGTCATTTCACCGGAAGGCTGTGCGTCTATTTTATGGAAGAGTGCTGATAAAGCACCTCTGGCAGCAGAAGCGATGGGGATAACTGCGTCGCGGCTTAAACAATTAAATATTATCGACTCAGTGATCACCGAGCCACCAGGAGGTGCCCATCGAGATCCTGTGGCAATGGCAGCATCCTTAAAAGCACAACTGCTAGCCGATCTCGGTGAACTGCAAGCACTGAGTGTAGATGAACTGTTACAACGCCGCTATCAACGTCTGATGAATTACGGATATTGTTAAATCCATCGGTTCAGGTACACCCTGTCATCTTATTTTTGCAAAACCTGGGAGCATTTATTGTCTTTCAGGTTTTGTAATTCCTTTGTACCGTCTGTTGATCAATTAATTCTGTGGAAACAATATAATTCAGGGTAACGTAAAAATTTATAACTATACTTTATATTCAATGAGCTAAAAATAGGAGCCGTAATGGGTACCTGCTGACAGGCCATGATAAAGTAATCGGCCTATTGCAAAACTCGACTACCAGAGAACCTGTGCGTTGCCTCAGATGCTCGCATCCTCATGCAACGGTATGTACACTGCAGTTCCACGCATAGTGTGTCCTTGCATCGGTTGCTCTGCAACGCGTTTTTCAGACGTCTACTATAAACCATCTGTTATGATGGTTTATATGTACGTAATGAGAGTTTATATGGATTTTTCGCAATTACTACACGCCATTTCTCTTGAAACACATCTGGATCTTAAAGCCGCTGTCGATAGCGGAGGATGTACCGTCGTCTTTGACAAACGCATTGAATTAACCCTGGAACACCACAATAATCGGGTTTATCTGTTTTCTCCCGTGATGCAAATAACACAGAGTCTGCCAGACAATTTCTTCGCTTCCCTGTTGCAAATACATCTTTTTGGTTTAGCCACGCGTCACTGTACTTTTGGTTATGATGCCGGGGGGCAGCGGATTTTGCTATTCTGCGGGCTGGCACTGGATATTCATACACAACAACAGGTGATGGAACAAATTAGCCACCTTGTTGATCAGGCAGAATACTGGCAGGAAAATTTGCCGGTGGTCCTGAAGTCACTCCAATCTTCAGCTTCGTCGAATTTTGCAGAAAAGCGCACAGGAGATAGAAGGAGTCCCACTGCATCATTGCCTGCCAGTACCAGTTTTCTGGAGCGGCGACTTAAAGAAAGAAGAGCAGAATAAGGAAAACCTATTGATGCACACATCATCATAGAACCTAAGTTGTTGCAAGCAATTTGAAATAAGGTATCCGCCATGAATATCAAGGTTGACCAGGTAAAGGTGGCTTTACGTGTTGTCACATACAAGGCACTGGATAAGAATGATACACTGAACAGCCTGGCTAACCGTGTCACAAGTGGTGCCGTAAACCGCGATAAACTGGCTGAACGTATACTTTCAGATGTGATCAAGATGGCCCCTGGTATCATGGCGTCCAGTAAGATGCTGGGAGAACGTACTCCTGAGATCATAAGCCAGGCAAGCAACCTGTTCTTTAACAATACCCGTGCCCAGACTGAGCAAGGTATTGCCTCGCTGATTGGATTATTGGCGGCATCGAAAGGTCAGGGAGAGTTTGCCCAAAAACTGGCCGGTATTCTGGCCACACAAATTCTTCCTTCCGACCAACTACAGGACCACACCCTGGAAAGAATATTGTCAGAACTGGGGAAACAGAAGGGAGGGGAGAGCATCTTGAAACTGGCCGTGGATAATGCGGTTGCCGGGTTTACTGGAGAAAAAATGATCTCATCAACAGTGATGTCGATACTGAAGCGTGCGGTGCTGGACAGGACAGAATATAAAGAAAATAATTCCTGGACACATAAGGTGGCAGCTTGGGAGCTGCATAAGGCTTTATTGCCAGAAAAAGGAACAACGGGGTTTGATAAACATCAATTGCCTCCTGCCCCTGAAGGCTGGCAAACCCTGAAAACCACTGCGGCTACAACTGCAACTGTGGTCAGTACTGCCGCTGAGGTGCTGACAGGTCATACCATCAGTAATATGATGGCGGGGACCTGGAACCTGTTGGATGATCTTGCTCCCCCGGCGGCAAAGCCGGCAAAAGACGCTTTCCATGATGCCTGGAGCAGTGATTTTGCCATGAGAGAAGATATGCCGTTACAGACGTTTGCTGCATTAGTTATCAAGGCCAATACACTGGGACGTCAATCTACGCTAACACAATATATTGACGCATTGCCTGAAAAAGCGCGTGTTCATTTTACACAACAACGCAGCCAGATAGATTCACTGTATCAACGCTGGCCAGGGGCAGAAATCAAGGTGGCACCAACATGGTCTGGTGGGCTCGCATCTGTTTCTGCCAACCAATCACGATCCCACTCTGTTAATGCAAGTATCCTGGAATCTGTTAAAAAACAGTCACAATCTGTTATCGGTGAGCCAGAAAAAGTGGGTAACCACATGGTTGATAAAGATTTTTTGACTGAATTTCGTTCAGGGATGAACCTGACACTAAACGACAGCCAACGCGGATATGCCGATAGGGTAACAGGTATAGGAAATCAGTTGCTCTCGGGGGTGAAAGGTTATTTGGGTTGGCAGGATTCACTCAACGCAACACAACAGCAACAGATTGAACAACTGTCACAGATGGTTGAGGGTGATCCACTGCGCCTGCCAGCATTAACCCGTTACCTGAACTCGAGTTATCTTCTCAAGGAAAACCCATTGAGTGGTTTTCCTCAAAGCGGCGCGGATGTTATTTGTGCAGACAATATCTGGATGAAATTAGGGAAACCTGAAGTCAGTTTCGTCGTCAACAGGGATGACGAGAATAATATCACTGTCGAAACGCAGCTTAAATGGCCAGTACTGATGTCTGGTAAGTCACCAGAAACCCTCAAGCCAGCGCCGGAAAAGACAGGGAGTATCACTGTTTCCACTCAGGCCCAGTTTTTGCAAAAAGGGGTTGTGGTGAGCAATCTTGCCACGGCAGGTATCCGGGTTGATCTTCAGGAAGTACTGCTCTTCCAGCGGCCACCGCCGGAAAAAACAAACCAGCCACCATCTACTACTGTGGAGCGGGATGCCAGTGGCCATGTTATCATTGATTAACCTTGATATTCAGTGATATTAAACTCAGTAAACCACGTTGACTGTGGCGTAAGCCGTCACTGTCCCTGGTGTTGGCTCTGCTATTGTGGTCTGTATCAGCTGAGCGAAAACTCCCATAGCGCCCCAACCACTTAAAGGATCTATAGTGATGGGAGAATTTGTTGTTGGCTGGTTGGGTGTAAATGGTATTCCGCTTACGCCATTACCTGAGCCCAGATAGACCGCAACGCCCGTTGCACTTCCACTGGTGGTACTGTTAGCAAATGCCTGAGGATTATTGGCATCGGCGGTCCCGGAAAACATCAGATCCAAACTGGTAACATTGGGTGGGCAATTACCAAAACTAATATCGAAACCTTGCCAGGGTCCCTGATTAATGCCGCCAAAATCGCCAGGGGCAAGAGGAGAAAATACGATAGGATTACTGGCTCCCAACATAAAATTACAAGTTGAGACCATTATTTCTCCCGTGAATGAGACATTACCTGATGGATAATTCGTTGCCTGAAGCCTACCTGACATCAAATTAGCCAAGACGAGAGTGATCAAAAGGCTTTTTTTCATCATCATCAATTATCCTCAGCACATAAATTTGACGTATTCTCAACTCATTTCAGGATCCCACACTTCATGGGATTCAATGCATTACTGTAAGGACTAAACGCTAATAGCGTTACTGAATTATATTCAATAGAGATCGTTTAATTCATCCATTCATTATTTTTAAGATAAATCGTTACGAACTCTGCCATTGCCAGGTACGAAACTCATAAGAGATAAAAAATTCAAGCCCTGTATGGAAATTCGCATCCATTCATACAACTTTTAAGCACTGGAAAAAAAATGGATTGTGCTGGCATTTCAATCAATACTGATATGCATTACCAAATAGCAATCAGGGCTTGTATTCTGATCCTGCTCTGATTAATGTTGCCATCCTGATTATAGAACACGGCCTGCTTGAGCAAATTGAAATGTGTACCGAAAAGTTGCTTTCTTATGTTGAGCGTAAAATTGCCGGCAGGCAACGACTATTAGTGGCTTTCAGCGGGGGGCTGGATTCCAGTGTGCTGCTGCACCTGTTAGTCAGGTTACGGGATACCGGGAAAAATACCCTGCAGTTACGGGCAGCCTATGTTCATCACGGCTTGAGTCGTTTTGCCGATGACTGGATGCACCACTGCCAACAATATTGTCAGCAGTGGCAGGTGCCTTTTACCGTAATTCGGGTTCAACTTGCTCAGCGCCAGAGTGGCAATATCGAAGCCATGGCGCGAGCGGCGCGCTATCACGCACTGGGAAAGATATTGCTGGATGGTGAAATCCTGTTAACCGCTCAGCATCTCGATGATCAATGTGAAACCCTGCTACTGGCATTAAAGCGGGGTAGCGGCCCAGCCGGATTATCATCGATGCCGGAATGCATGGCCTTTTTTAACAGTGAACAGTTAAGGCCGTTGTTGGCTATCCCCCGTGCCCAACTAGAATATTACGCGTTACAACAGCATATTACCTGGGTCGAGGATGACAGTAATCAGGATGAGCGTTTTGAGCGTAATTTCCTGCGACATAGTGTCATACCGCTACTGAAAAAACGCTGGCCTCAGTTTTCTCAGGCAGTGGCGCGTAGCGCCAGCCTATGTGCTGAGCAAGAGCAACTGTTGGACGAATTATTGCAGGACTCACTGCAAACATTGACAGCTAACGATAAATCCATTTGTATTACAGGGTTATTGGCCCTGAACGATGCCAGACGTTTTGCTATATTACGTCGATGGATGGCCTGCTGTGGCGCAATGATGCCTGGTCGTGAACAGTTGCAGCGTCTGTGGACTGAGGTAGCATTATGTCGTGAGGATGGTGAGCCGCAACTACAACTTGGTCGCTGGCAGGTACGCCGTTATCGGCAGCGTCTCTATTTATTGCCCTCCATGCAATCACTGAGTACCTGTGTGCTGCCATGGAATATCAATTACCCCTTGTCATTACCGGATGGGCTGGGACAATTGTATTTTAGCCATAAAGGTATTATTGTCCGCCCACCGGGCATTGATGAGCAGGTTAGCGTGCGTTTTACTGTGCAGGGAAAAGTAAGGATTGTTGGCAGACATCGTGCCCGTTGGATAAAAAAACTATGGCAGGAGCTGGCTGTTCCGCCCTGGCAACGAGGCAGGATCCCTTTACTGTTTTATGGCGAACAGCTGATAGCCGCCCCGGGTGTATTTGTCACTCAAGAGGGTCAGGCACAGCACGAAGGGCTACAGTTGTGCTGGGCCAGGGGGTAAGTATGAAAATGCGCTGTATTGTATTACTGGTGCTAAGTGCTATCAGTTTTACTGCTATGTCATCAGGGGATAGTGCAGCAGGGAAGCAGAAATCAGTCCGTTGCGCATCCTGTCATGGCATGGAGGGTAAAAAACCGAGATTGGCGTCCCTGAATTTGACCGGGAAGGATGCCTCGTATCTGGAGCAGGCATTACAGGCATATAAAAAAGGTGAACGTAAAGGAGGGCAGGCTGAGGTGATGCGGGCTTATGTGTTGGGTTTGTCTGATAAAGATCTGTCAGATTTAGCAGCTTATTATTCCGGGTTGCCTGAACCTTAAAAAGTCACATCCTGCACAACGAACCCACTAC
>CAZBYB010000002.1:39544-44513 GCA_964496225.1 uncultured Yersinia sp.
AGGATGCACTGACGACAACTGTACCAATTTCTGGATGGCTGAAGCTTGCTATGTGATCAAGTCGCAATTCACGCTGCTGACCTGATATTTCAACAACCAGATATTCGGCTTTTTTTCTGGAAAACAAATTACTGGCCTTACCTTTTACAATTTCACCATCTCTCAGCTCCAGTGTCAGTATCAGATGATGCTGGCAGGCGAGTTCCAGATGATCGTAGTCATCACAATTGATGGGTTGATAGGTTTCACTCATCGACATAATCGCTCACCAATAAATGACGGCGGCATAAGCCGCTCGTTCTCCGATATAAGACGGAAGCCTGTTATTTGCTACAACTGGTATCCAACTTCTTTGAGCACAGAATATCTGGCTAATAACCCACCAAGCTTACCATAAGTCATGCTGGCATAAAAATGCCACAGCCATTTAAATATCAAGAGGTCGTGTTCACAAATAAAACGACAGGCATAAAGAAAATTCAATAACTGCTCGTATTTCCTCTCTCAGGTTGCCAAGGATGATGGTTGAAATTCAGTTAACCCTTCCAACACAGCTAGCCGATTTGGCGAGCATTGTGCCAACAAAAAATCTATGACTTCATGTATTTTAATGAGTTTTTTTTCACCATTACGGCGGTTTTTATATTCTACTTCTTCATTATCCAGATGACGATCACCAATGATGAGAGTGTGTGGAACACCGATGAGTTCCATATCGGCAAACATGACACCCGGACGTTCCTGACGATCATCCAGCATAACGTCAATCTGATGCGCTTGCAGACTGTTGTACAGTTGCTCTGCTAATTTTGCCACTCGAAATGATTTATGCATATTGACAGGCAGGATAGCAACATGAAAGGGGGCAATGGCATCAGGCCAGATAATGCCACAATCATCATGATGTTGCTCGATTGCAGCGGCAACAACGCGCGAAATACCAATGCCATAGCAACCCATGATCATGATCTGATTACGACCATCTTCCCCTTGGACTGAGGCTTTCATTATTTCTGAGTATTTGGTACCCAGCTGGAAGATATGTCCAACTTCAATACCCCGTTTTATCACCAAGGTACCTTTGCCATCCGGGCTGACATCTCCCTCGACTACGTTACGCAGATCTGCCACCGCTGGCAGGGGCAAATCTCTGCCCCAGTTGATACCGAAATAATGCTGCTCATCCCTGTTGGCACCCGCACTAAAGTCACTCATAACGGCCACTGTACGATCCACAACAATAGGTACTGGCATATTGATGGGGCCTAAAGAACCTGGTCCGGCACCAATAGTGGCACGAATCTCTGCTTCGGTTGCAAAAGTGAGTGGACTGGCCACATGCGCTAGTTTTTCTGCCTTAAAAAGATTCAACTGATGGTCACCACGTACCAACAAGGCAATCAATGGATGATCCGTGTATTTTTGGTCTGCATGGACTAGCAATGTTTTGACCGTTTTTTCAACAGGTACCTGAAATTGTTCGACCAAGGCAGCAATAGTCTTAGCGTCAGGGGTATCGACCAGGCGCAGATCTTGTGTGGCTTGCGCACGTGGATACAAAGGTGCTATTGCTTCTGCCAGTTCAATATTAGCAGCAAAATCTGATTCAGTTGAAAAGACAATGTTATCTTCACCACTGTTAGCCAATACCTGAAATTCATGAGAGGCACTTCCTCCAATGGAACCCGTATCAGCCTGGACTGACCGGAAATCTAAATCCATGCGGCTGAAAATTTTGCCGTAGGTAAGATGCATAATATTGTAGGTTTCCTGTAATGATTCTTGAGTGATGTGGAAAGAATAAGCGTCTTTCATCAGGAATTCACGGGCACGCATGATGCCAAAGCGGGGGCGCACTTCATCACGAAATTTTGTCTGAATCTGGAAGAGATTAAGGGGTAATTGTTTGTATGAGCTGATTTCATTGCGCATGAGTTCGGTGATCACTTCTTCATGCGTTGGGCTCAATACAAAAGCGCGTTCGCCACGATCAACAAAACGTAGCAATTCTGCACCATACTGTTCCCAACGGCCACTTTCCTGCCATAAATGTGCTGGCTGTACAACAGGCATGGCGATTTCAATGGCACCGGCGAGAATCATTTCCTCGCGTACAATATTTTCGACTTTTTTCAGTACACGTATCCCCGTTGGCAGCCAAGTGTAAAGACCAGAAGCCAGTTTGCGGATCAGCCCAGCACGCAGCATAAGTTGATGACTGACCACTTCTGCATCGGCTGGTGTTTCTTTCAGGGTGGCAATAAGATATTGGCTGGTGCGCATGATATTATGGGTTCCATTAATGATCAGTTGAATTTAGCTGTTATCATTACCAGCCTTTCACTGCGCCATTGTTAAACAGTTTATTCGCAGCTTCACTGACTTCATCAGATTGCCAAGCCTGAACAAATTTTTTCACATTTGCTGCATCTTGATTGTCCTTGCGGGCGACAATCAAATTCACATAAGGTGAATTTTTATCTTCTTCGAATAAGCCATCTTTGCCAGGCGTCAACCCAACCCGGCTGGCGTAACTTGTGTTGATAACGGCTAATGCAATCTTTTTATCATCAAGAGAACGTGGCAACTGAACGGCTTCCAGCTCAATAAATTGCAGCTTTTTGGGGTTCTCGGTCAGATCCAATGTGGTAGGCAGTAGACCCACATTATCTTTCAGTTTAATTAATCCTGTTTTTTGTAATAACAACAGTGAACGACCAAGATTGGAAGGATCATTGGGCAGTGCTATCTGATCGCCTTCTTTTAATTCATTCAGGGATTTGATATTTTTTGAATAACCAGCCATAGGATAAACAAAAGTATTACCCACAGAGACCAGTTTGAAACCCCTGTCCTTAATTTGTTGTTCCAGATAGGGTCTGTGCTGAAATGCATTAACGTCAATGTCACCTTTGCTCAATAACTCATTAGGTAATACATAATCGCCAAAGGTAACCAGCTCTACATCCAGACCGTATTTGTTTTTTGCTACCTGTCGGACAACTTCTGCAACCTGTTGTTCTGCACCCATGATGACACCAACTTTAATATAATTCGGATTTTTTTCTTCTTGAACGCAATTAACCAAAAGTATCGTGGCAAGCAGAGCACTAATGATAGCGATGGATTTTAATCTGATAGACATAAAATTTCCCTTACTTAGCATAGTGAAAGACGGAATTGTTCATTCATGAATGTAATAACCCAAAAGCCATTACCTCCGTGTAGCCATGTTTACCAATCGGTCACCTGTGTATTGAATGAGATAAACCAAAGATATTAACAATACTAAAACTGTATTCATCACCATAGGATTATATCCTATATAACCATACTGATAACCAATCTGGCCTAAACCTCCGGCTCCAACTGCTCCACCCATGGTAGAGTAACTCACCAGAGTAATCAATGTGATAGTGGCGGCATTAATCAGTCCGGGTAATGATTCAGGTAGTAAGACTTTGGTAATAATTTGCATGGGTGTTGCGCCCATGGCAAGAGTTGCTTCAATGAGCCCATAGGGGATCTCCAGTAATGCATTCTCTACCATACGGGCAATAAAAGGGGCTGCACCGATGGTTAAGGGTACTATAGCGGCCTGTAAGCCAATAGATGTGCCTGTGATGATACGGGTTACTGGTATCATCCAGACCAATAAAATAATAAACGGAATTGAACGGAAAATATTAACTAATACAGATTATAACCTGCTGCTGGCCATCAAGTGTCCTGAGCGGCTTACGTACAGCATCACCCCCACGGGTAACCCAAGAACAAAACCAAAAAAACCAGATACAAAAGTCATTATGAGGGTTTCACCTATTCCTTTTATTATTAAAGAAATCATCATTTCAGACATAACCCATAACCTCTACTTTTACATGATGTTCTTGTAAAAATTGAATGGCCGCCTGTTCATCCTCGGCTTTGCCACACAGTTCAGCCAGAATGACACCAAATTTCACACCACCGGCGTAATCCATTTGCGCACTCAGGATACTGATATCAATATTAAAATTACGTGAAACCTGAGAAATAATAGGTGTATCAGCAGATCGACCCGTGAATTCCAGTTTCAGGAGTGGAAAACGATCTGCAGTACGGATGGGGCTCATACGCGATGCATAATCTTCAGGAATATCCATATGTAAGGTAGATTGAATAAATTGTTGTGCCAGAGGTGTGTTTGGATGAGAGAAAAGTTCACTCACACTATTTTGTTCAATCAACTGACCCTGACACAATACGGCAACCTGATCACATATACGTTTTACCACCGCCATTTCGTGGGTGATCAGTAAAATAGTAAGGGCTAAATCACGGTTAATATTTTTGAGTAATTCAAGAATCGAATAAGTAGTAGCCGGATCCAACGCACTGGTAGCTTCATCGCACAGCAGCACCTCAGGGTTACTGGCTAAAGCTCTGGCGATAGCAACCCGTTGTTTTTGCCCCCCCGAAAGGGTAGAGGGATAAACGTTCTTTTTATCGCACAGGCCAACTAATTCAAGTAATTCCATGACTCTTTTTTTAATTTCTGAACGGTCAGTACCTTTCAGCTCAAGGGGTAAAGCAACATTGCCGAACACGGTTTTTGAAGAAAGTAAGTTAAAATGCTGGAAGATCATGCCAATCTGGCGGCGTGCCTGTATCAACTTTTTTTCCGACAGCGTTGTCAGATCTTGGCCATCAACTAAAATCTGACCGGAGGTTGGACGTTCCAGCATATTCACGCATCGAATCAGGGTACTTTTACCTGCGCCAGATGTGCCTATGACGCCATAAATTTGCCCCCTGGCAACATGAAGGCTCACCTGCTGGAGAGCCGTGATAATCTGTGGACCTTGATGGAAAACTTTGCTGACGTTAAGCAGTTTAATCATATATTTTTTATTATTTATATCCTGTCTCTGTTATTGGGTGAATACGTATTGAAAAAAGGCTAATCCGGATGCTAAGGCGTCTGGAT
>CAZBYB010000002.1:44523-60892 GCA_964496225.1 uncultured Yersinia sp.
GTTCTCAATACAAACTAACCATGCAATACTTGCCAAGAAATTACAGTCTCATTTTTAATACAGGAGTTAATGAATGAATCAGCGTATTCCAGCCGTTTTTTTAGATCGCGATGGTACCATTAATCTCGATCACGGATATATCCATGAAATAGACGATTTTCAGTTTATCGACGGTGTGATCGATGCGTGCCGGGAATTAAAAAATATGGGATTTACTTTGATACTGGTGACCAACCAATCGGGTATTGCACGGGGGAAGTTTACTGAAGAAAAATTTATGCATCTGACTGAATGGATGGACTGGTCACTGGAAGATCGCGGTGCCAGTTTCGATGCTGTCTATTTTTGTCCTCATCATCCTGATGCTACAATTAGCCAGTATCGAAAAATTTGCGACTGCCGCAAGCCAAAGCCCGGTATGTTACTGCAGGCTCAGTATGAATTTAACATTGATATGGCTGCTTCCTATATGGTGGGAGATACCAAAGAAGACATGCAGGCTGCCATGGCTGTGAATGTCGGTACCCGAGTGCTGGTAAGGACGGGAAAACCCATCACCGAAAAAGATCAGGCTGTTGCTGACTGGGTACTCAATAGTCTCTCAGATTTACCCGATGCAATAAGAGCAAGATCTACTACGACACGCTGAATTTTTCGCAAGATTACAGAATCCCTACAAAATATGGCTAATCAATCTATCCATACGGATCCTGCGTAACTTTATAATTAATTTACGTATTTTTACTGGATATTGTTTAATGGTTTCTAATTCAAGGTAATGGGAGATAACTTGGGTATTAGCTCGAATACACTCAAGCTCTGTTTGCCTTTGTACGTACAGTTGTTGGTGAGGATCGTGGATAAGAATGGCATTTTCGAGATCAAGCCGCCAGGCGCGCAGGTTAAGATTATTACCGGTAATTAACTGCCAGCGGTCATCGATCCATATCCCTTTAACATGATAGCTATTTTCCCCATCTTTCCATAACCGGATAATTAACTGCCCGGTATTCACATAAGGCTGCAGACGGCGCAGAAAACTGTAAAGATTAACTTCATAGAGATAGGGCAACGCCCCGATCATTTTAAAGGGTTGATCTTGAGGAATGTAAAAATCGTTCGCGGTTTTATCACCGAGAATCATTTCGACTTGTTTCCCCTGATATAAAAGATGGACAATGTTCTTTAATAATCGGGTGGGAAGATTGAAATAAGGAGTACAAATAACCAGATGTTGCTCTACAGAGAGCATTAAATGATGAATGGTTTTATTAAGTAGATTCCGTGTTCCAAGGCCAACCAACGGAGTAACGGTTAACTCTTCATTACCTGCCTGGTTAATAAAATGATAATTGCAATTACGCAATGCATAGCGCAAGTGGCGAATCTTGTTTTTAATCTCCTGTTTTTTTAGACGATCATCAATATCCAATCTTTGGACAGCATCAGATTGCAGCAAGTGCTGCCTGATATATTCGATCATAACGGTCGCTAATTGAGCGTTTTGAATGAGCTGATAACGGTCGTATCTGTATTTATCATGTTGCTGCAAATAGACATTATTGATACTGGCGCCACTGTAAAGCACCGTGTTATCAATGATAAAGCCTTTGAGGTGCAGTACGCCGAGTGCTTCACGGGTATTAACGGGTATCCCGTAAACAGGGACACAAATGCCGGGATATTTTTTCGCTGTTTCACAGTACCAGTCAGCATTAGTGCTGATAACCGCTTCTCCAATACGCCCACGTTGAGCACGATACCAATCCACCAGGACGTATACTTCCAGATCCGGACGTCGTTGTTTAGCCTGATAGAGCTGCGCCAAAACATCCTGTCCTGCATCATCATTCTCTAAATAGAGTGCAATCAGCCAGATACGTTGAGTTGCTCTGCTAATGAGCTCCAAAAGCTGGGTACGGAATATCTTTGGGCTATAAATCGTCTGAAGATGATCAGCTGTTTGAGAAAGTTTGGGTAATTGTGCAAGGTATTGTTGGTGTTTATTAAGTTTAGGCTTTGACAACATCACGGCGCGCTGACTCTCCGGATGAAAACAGTATGGATGACAATCGTCATAGTAAAATGCCTGCTGACAGAAATTGGCGATAATAACACTACTTTTGATGAAGACTTGCAAATTTTTCTATATCCTGGCGCTGCAGTGAAATCTTCAATTGAAATGTTGACATCTTACAAATCAGGTCTGGCTCTGCATTTGTGTTTTTGGATGAAGGTTTTATGGCAAGGTTGATGTAGAATGCCCCAAAAGCTTGGTCAGGGGAAGAATCATGAACGATTTGCTAGATGCTAAAAACAATAAAATTAAGGTAATGTATGTCCGCAGTAGTACGCAAAAAAATCACAAAAAAAAACAGCTTTCACGTAGTGTGAATGATAACGTGCGCAATCGGCGTACTGATGAGTTGTACCATCATAATGATGGCTATCAAGGCAAGTCGTACCCTGAAAAATCAGGGCATTATGACTCACCATGGAAAAAAAGGCCTCCTGCGTCAACACAAGCGCAACACGTTGATCATGGTGGTATTTGTGGTAATAGTCAGATTGATGCAGAACAGTTACGCCACCAGCGGGCCGAAGAGACTAAAGTGTATGGCGAAAACGCCTGTCAAGCATTATTCCACAACCGCCCCCAGGCACTGATCCGCGCCTGGTTTGTCCAATCTATAACATCACGTTTTCGTGAAACATTACGCTGGATGGCGATCAATCATAAAGCGTACCATGTCGTTGAGGCCGAAGAACTGGCCAGAGTATCAGGTACTGAGCATCACGGTGGTGTGTGTTTTTTGATTAAAAAACGTCTGGGCCTGGATGTAAAAACCTATCTGGAACAGGCGCCACAGCAAGATTGTGTACTAGCACTGGATACACCGGGTAATCCGTATAATTTAGGCGGAATCATACGCAGTGGTGCCCATTTTGGGGCTAATGCCGTATTGTTACAAGATCCGAATCTACTGGAATCTGGCGCGGCAGTGCGTACTGCAGAAGGGGGGGCCGAATACATACAGGCGATCCATGCCAAGGATCTGCCATCGACCCTGGATTTATTCCGTGATCAGGGTTACCGCATAGTCACTGCTTCAAGTAAGCAGGGTATGCCATTACCCGGTGCTGAATTACCTGCCAGAATGGTACTGATGTTGGGCCAGGAACCCCATACGCCTGGCAGTAGCACCAGGCAGCAGGGAGATTTGCAGATATCCATGGGGGGGACAGGCCGGATAGCCGGCCTGAACATTTCAGTGGCAGCCGGGATCCTGCTGGCACAGTGGTGGCATCAGCATCAGGTGAAGCCAGCGGGGTTATCGCGTTCTAAATAACCGATTTGACCCGAATAATCGGGCCAAGCCGGGGATTGATAAAGAAGAAACGATATGCTCCCCTTCCGATCCCGGATATAAAATCGTGTTTTACTGATATCCTTCAGGATTCTTTTGCTGCCAGCGCCATGTATCCTGACACATGCGGTCAATATCATACTTGGCCTGCCAGCCTAATAGTTTTTTGGCGCAACCTGGCTCCGTATAATATTCAGCAAGATCACCCGCACGGCGTGCGACGATTTGGTAGGGGACAGGCCTGCCAGAAGCCTTTTCAAAGGCTCGGATCATTTCAAATACACTGTATGGTTGACCCGTGCCGAGATTGACGGTGATGAGGTCTGACTGTTGTTGCAAAACTGCCAATGCCGCCAGATGCCCGG
The DNA here is from genome assembly GCA_964496225.1 of uncultured Yersinia sp. GTDB lineage: Bacteria > Pseudomonadota > Gammaproteobacteria > Enterobacterales > Enterobacteriaceae > CAZROT01. The sequence goes on from CAZBYB010000002.1 coordinate 48,257, forward strand.
CGGCCAGATCATCAACGTGCAGGTAATCACGCAAACCGCTACCATCAGGGGTGCCATAATCGTTACCAAAGACAAAAACTTTCTCCCGTTTTCCCGCCGCAACTTGGGCAATAAACGGCATCAGGTTGTTGGGAATGCCGGAAGGATCTTCGCCAATCAGCCCTGATGCATGGGCGCCAACAGGATTGAAATATCTGAGCAAGGCAATGCGCCATTGGGGCTGTGCTTTTTTTAAGTCACGCAGCATTTCTTCGACCATAAACTTGGTACGACCGTATACATTGACGGGCGCCAGAGGTGTGTCTTCCTGATAGCGGGCATAACCGGGATCACCATAAACCGTTGCTGAAGATGAAAAAATAAGTTTGTGTATGCCGGCACTGGCCATTTCTTCGAAGAGGATAAGGCTACCTGTCACATTGTTATCATAGTATTTGAGTGGCTCTGCTTCAGATTCGCCGACAGCCTTAAGCCCGGCAAAATGAATAACGGCATGAATGGTATGATGGCGAAATACATTCTGAAGCGCTTTTCTATCCCGAATATCACCCTCAATAAAATCAGGGCGCCTACCGGTAAGACTATTAATGCGATCAATGACCAAACGCTTACTGTTACAAAGGCAATCAAAGACAATAACCTCGAAACCTGCATCAAGCAGCTGTACGACAGTGTGGGATCCAATGTAACCTGCGCCCCCTGTGACCAATACTGTTTTCATATTTACCCTATATAGCTAAAACCTAACAAAAATCAATTCCTGAACGGAACAGAGATGTTTTTATGCCAGAGTTGGGGACGTCTCAGGCTGTGACGACCAGAATTGCAGTTGTTCAAGTGTGACTGCCGCACCACCGCAGACAATGATCAATACGTTATCGAACGATTGCAGAGCCGTGTGACATCCATAAGCCAGCGCCAGAGACGCTCCACAAGCCGGTTCCGTCAATATTCGATGATCATGCAGAAAGTTTACGCTAGCCTGAACAGCCTGTGCGTCTGACACAACCACACTGGTGACCGGATGTTGTATTGCCCAATGAAAAGCCTGTGCGCATATCTGACGCGCACCAAGGGAAGTTGCAATGCTGGTGATATTGGCCAGTTCCACGCGCCGACCTGCTTTCAGAGACTGCGCCAGGGAATCGGTTCCACGGGTTTCGACAGCAATCACTGGCACATCCCGCCAACCATTACGATGCAATCCTTCTACCACACCACACAGCAATCCACCACCGCCCACTGATAGCACCACGGTGTCCGGTCGCCAGTGGGTGCGCGCCACTTCATCGATCATGCTGGCATGCCCCTGCCACAACAGCGCATCGTCAAAAGGGTGCAGGAAAGCATCCTGTTCTCCTATCATGGACTGAGCAAAGGCATTAGCTTCCTGCCACGATAGACCATGAACAATGACCTCAGCATTTTCCTGACGTATCAATGCCATGGCATGTTCTGACGTTGTTTCAGGCACAATCACGGTGACTTTTACACCGAGTTGGCGCCCTGCGAAGGCCACAGAAAGGCCAGCATTGCCCCCTGAAGAGGAAATAAAACGCGATGTTCCACGTTGTGCATACTCTTGACAGGCAAGACCAATACCACGCAGCTTAAATGATCCAGATGGCTGTAACGCCTCCATTTTCAGCTTTATACTGCGACCCGTTCGAGCGGACAGGCAACGGGATTCAAACAGGGGTGTTTCGATATGGAGTGGTTTCATGAATTACCTGATTATTATTGTCAAGTGTAGTGCAAAGGCTAATCCACGCACAAAGGTCCATTCAGCCAGGATGAGGACTGGTATTATCAGTATGCTGCTTTGGTTCCTGAATATCCTGAGATTCGATAAGACGACGATATATCACCAGATCATCTATGGTCAACACAGGCATGTTATGTTGTTTAGCAAATGCCACGACTTGTGGTGCACGAGCCATGCTGCCATCGTCATTGGTCAGTTCACAGAGAACACCAGCAGGTTTAAATCCCGACAAGATGGCTAAATCAATGCTAGCTTCTGTATGTCCACGACGCGTCAACACGCCACCGGGTTGTGCACGTAACGGGAAGACATGGCCCGGACGGTTCAGATCACTGGGTTTTGCATGATCAGCAATTGCTGCTCTGATTGTCGCCAGACGATCCGCGGCAGAAACACCCGTAGTCACTCCTTTAGCAGCTTCAATGGTTACCGTAAATGGGGTCTGAAACTGACTGGAGTTATGTGCTACCATCATGGGTAGTTCAAGTTGTACCCTGAGTTCTTCTGTAAGACACAGGCAAACAATACCGCTACCGTGACGGATGGTAAGGGCCATTTGTGCTACGGTCATGGTTTCTGCAACGAAGATCATATCACCTTCATTTTCGCGATTTTCATCATCAAGCACCATCACACCATCACCATTACGTAAAGCATTAAGTGCGAGTCTGACCCGCTCTACAGGATCACCAAAATCGGAAAGGAGTGTCTGATGCATGACAAAGGATCTCATCGAGATGATATTGTTATCTTTGTTATTAGAATACATGAACGACTATAGCGTTAATGATAATTCCAGACAATGGCTAAAATGCCTCATGACCAAGCTGGCATTAGATTAACAGATGATCGATAATTCTGCACCGGAGTCAGGAGAACCCCCATGATCGATACGAAAAAAATTGAACAGATCGCACGCCAAATACATGAGTCTATCCCTAAGGGTATGCAGGAATTCGGTGATAATTTTGAAAAAAAAATACGTCAAATGCTGCAAGCACAACTCATCAAACTGAATTTGATCGATCGTGAAGAATTCGATATTCAGACACAGGTCCTGTTGCGCACAAGGGAAAAACTGGCTCTACTGGAGCAACGGGTAGATGCGCTGGAGGCCAAAATGAGCGCCACACCGCAAGCGACTCAGGATAAACACTAAACAATATGGGTATCAAGCCGAGACTATTAGCACAGGCCTGATGCTATTTTCGATATCAGGCTTGAGTGATTTAAAAGCCTCCCATATTCGCGATAATGTATTTTACGTCATGCCTCCCTGTCCTGCACAGTTCACGAAAAACCTTCATATCCGTCTGCTGACCGGCAGACAGGCTCCTGTGAGAACGTTGCCTGAAAGAACGGCACGAATAATTGTGCTTAATCTTTTCGCCTCGCCCAGTCGATTGAGGTCTTCGCAAAAATAACTTTGCTAACAGTGCAATAATATAATGAATATTAATTTATTATATTATGACTATTTTAATATTTTCTCATATTGAATAACGATTTATTACATGAAATAAAACCAATAATTTAAAGAGTGCATGAATATACTGAGCGCTATTTGATAGCGCTATTCCTTTATTTAAATAAACCAGGCATGCTTTCTTATAAAAATTCAATCAATCAGGGTTTGATGACTGTGATTGATTTATTCGTTGATATAACTGGATTTAATTCATGCAATTGAACCGTTATTTTTCTATCCTCTATCAATTACCTTCCAATTTTATCACACTGAAATTCATCATCTTTTCTAATATTTTTAATATTTATAAACAACAAATAACTATTATTTTACCAAATTAACTTATTTAATTATACGGATTTCATTTTCGCCTGAAAACAGCAGCGTCATCGCCTGACAACGTAACTGCACTCAGTAATGTTCCCTTATTCTACCAGAGTACTCTGGTAGAATAAGAATTTGAACAGGCAAGGATCAACCTCCATGCCAGAGAGGGGAATACTGGAGCTCGTGTTGAAATCATTGAGACGGTGGCCGGTAAGGAAAATGTCAGGCGTGAAATTCAGCTGCCAACTTTATTTGATCTCGTACTGAGCTATCACGGAAAACAGGGCATGATAACCGGGTCTGAGCGTTCTGATCGCCTGACAGGAGGGAAAAATCTCACCATGAAAGGCAATGGGGGCGCAGACACCTATTTCGTAGAAAATTCGGCATATGGCGATATTGTTGAAATAGACAATGATGATACTGCAGACATACCTGCACAAGATACGCTCATCCTGCCATGGAAACTGTCGGAAACGCTGATGTCCATTGCGGAACCATGGGAAGTATCGAATACGTTTCAGTCCATCGTGCAAAGTAATCCATTGCTGACGGATGCGCTGGCCAGGTGGAATGTGTTGACCACAGCCTCAGCGGCATGATTTTGATTACGCATTAATATCGATGAACCAAACAAATCTGGACCGCCTGTTTTGCAGACAGTAAGTTGATAAAATAGCCCTAAAGGGGACAAAACGTCCCCTTTAGGGTATTGTAAAAAAATCGATTTCATAAACAATTTTGTTTTATATCAAATTCCGTTAATTTTTCGGTATAAGCCCTCAAATCCTCAATAGGACGCGTTGCTACCCCGGAATCCATCGCCGCTTTAGCCACTGCAGGAGCAATTTTGACGATTAAACGCGGATCGAACAGTTTCGGAATAATATATTCAGGGCCAAAAGAAAGCGCCTGGCCACCGTAAGCAGAAACCACTACGTCATGTTGCTCTGCTAATGCCAAATCTGCAATGGCGTGCATACAAGCCAGTTTCATGGCTTCGTTAATACAGGTAGCACCGACATCCATTGCGCCACGAAAAATAAACGGGAAGCACAAAATATTGTTTACCTGATTGGGAAAGTCCGAACGCCCGGTACAAATAATGGCATCGGGTCGTACTCCTTTGGCCAGTGCAGGCAAAATTTCCGGCTCAGGGTTCGCCAACGCCAGAATCAGCGGGTCGGGTGCCATGGTTTTCACCATATCGGATGTTAATAAACCGGGCCCAGAACAACCAAGAAAAATATCTGCACCTGGCATCACATCGGCCAGCGTACGTTGCCCATTATCAATAATGGCATAAGCCTGTTTCGTTTCTGTCATATTCGGCTCACGTCCCTGATAGATGACACCTTTAGAGTCGCATACCTTGATATTGCTGCGTTTTATCCCCAACACCACCAATAAATTAAGACAGGCAATAGACGCAGCACCTGCCCCTGATGCCGCCAGGCGAACTTCAGCAATATTTTTTTTCACCATACGCAGCGCATTCAGGACTGCCGCCGTGCAAATAATCGCGGTTCCGTGCTGATCGTCGTGAAACACCGGGATGCTCATACGTTCACATAATTTACGCTCTATATAAAAACACTCGGGCGCCTTGATATCCTCAAGATTAATGCCACCAAAAGTCGGTTCCAGTGAGGCAATGATGTCGATCAATTTATCCGGATCCCGCTCATTGATTTCCAGATCAAACACATCAATACCCGAAAATTTTTTAAACAGTACCGCTTTACCTTCCATCACCGGTTTGGCTGCCAAAGCCCCCAAGTTACCCAGACCCAAGATCGCCGTACCATTAGAAATAATGGCAACCAGATTACCACGTGTCGTATATTTGTAAGCCGCCAGGGGATCAGCCGCAATTTTCAGGCAAGGGGCAGCGACCCCTGGTGAACAGGCCATAGCCAGATCATGCTGAGTTACCAGCGGCTTGGTTGACGCTATCTTAATCTTACCGGGTACTGGATATTGATGAAAATCCAAGGCACTTTGTTTTAATTGTTCATCCATCACCTAATCCCTGATTGTCTTTATTACAATAATAGAACAAGATAATAAGTCACGTATCCCACCACAAACCAATATGTCAGAACATTCACCCGTCATCCCTCTGATGCTCTATGACATCAAAAACGGCCACCGGATCAAAAAAAACCGTAACACGTTGTTACTATCATCAAATGTCCTTCACCGGCAACATCAAATGACTCATTTTTGCTCGAATTCAATAGCGAGAGTTACCAACAACGATGGATAAAAGAGATAAGACCATGAACTGTCCGGTCATTGAACTGGCTCAACAGTTAATGAAACGTCCTTCCTTGAGCCCCCAGGATGCAGGTTGCCAAGCCATCCTCATTCAACGCCTGAAAGCAATAGGGTTTACTGTCGAACAAATAAATTTTGACGATACCCTTAATTTTTGGGCCTGGCGTGGTACAGGAAAAACCCTGGCCTTTGCCGGTCATACCGATGTCGTAGCACCTGGTGATGAGCGTCTCTGGATAACCCCTCCCTTTGAGCCTTCAATCCGTGATGGCATGCTGTACGCTCGTGGTGCGGCAGATATGAAAGGTTCATTGGCTGCCATGGTGGTCGCCGCGGAACGTTTTACTGACATATATCCTCACCACCGGGGCCGTCTGGCATTTCTCATCACCTCTGATGAAGAGGCAGCAGCTACTAATGGCACTGTTAAGGTGGTTGAAACATTGATGGCGCGCGGCGAACAACTGGATTATTGCCTGGTAGGTGAACCCTCCAGTACTGAACATCTGGGTGACGTGGTCAAAAATGGCCGCCGTGGATCTTTAAGCGCCTGCCTGCGTATTGATGGCATACAAGGCCACGTCGCTTATCCACATTTAGCAGATAATCCGATAGCACGCGCCCTACCTGTATTACAGGAATTGACGACCCTACCATGGGATACAGGTAACGCCTTTTTCCCTGCCACCAGCCTGCAGATAACCCATATACAGGCTGGTATTGCGGGCAGTAATAACCTGATCCCCGGCACATGCCATGTACGGTTCAATGTTCGTTTCAGTACTGAACTCAGCATTGACACCATCAAACAACGTGTTGAAGCACTGCTGCAACAACAGCAACTGAACTATCATATTGAATGGCAACTTTCTGGCCTGCCCTTTCTGACTCCTGCAGGTGAATTGGTTACCGCGGTCATCGATGCAGTACAACATTACAGTAAACTGACACCACAACTGCTCACCACCGGAGGCACTTCTGACGGTCGTTTTGTTGCCCTAATGGGGGCTCAAGTGGTTGAACTCGGCCCGGTGAATGCCACTATTCATCAGATTAACGAATGTGTGAAGATGACCGATCTTTCGTTATTAAGCCTCATGTACCAACGGATCATGGAGCAACTCATTGCATGATAACCCCTCACAGAGGCTCGCCGGCCGTTCAACCGATTATCGGGTCACACTCCGTGGTGCCCATTATTTACACTCATCAGCCGCTAACGCTTTTTTATCCATGCAACAGGATGCTATTCACGTTTCGTATATCCAACTTCAACATATCAGGGACATTACTATGCACTGGCTGAAAGATTACTGGTGGCTCCTGCTCGTTCTGTTGGCAGGCATAATACTCAACGGTGTTAAGGCACTTCAGCGTCTTGATCATAAGCCTTATCTCAAGAACAGACCGAAAGCACCTGCAGAGCACAGCAACAAGGCAAAAGAAGATCAGGACGACCCCTGACTACACATCATGACACCTCAATTACTCTATCATCAGAGAATAGTTTTAACTGCTATTCCTCGACCCGTTATGCGTTAATGAATCTGTTTTAGCTGCAGCAGCCCACTGCTGCCAGCGCAGGCACCGGGTTTTGTCCAGTGCCATCATGGCTTGGCCTGCTTCATTACGCCATTGCCGTATTAACGCTTTACGGCCTGTCAACCACGTTGCAGGCAGAGTCGCCTGTGATAACCCTTTTTGTAAACCTGGATATGACAAATGCTGACGCAATACCGTTAAGGGTAAAATACTGTGAACGAGTAACCGCTGTAGCGCAGCAAAACTGGCCTCCGGCGGGCGCAATGCAAAAGCAAAACCCGCCAGCTCGCGCCAGTCATCCTCAGTCAGTGTGACATCATTATTTTCCCTGATGGGCAGGGAAACAGGAATGTGTTGCTTTAACCAGTGCCAGTCACGCGCCAGTTTCCGTTGCGCTACCTGACACAACGCCCGCGACCGAATACTGAGTGGCAGTACTGCCATGGCCGCATAGCAGCCACTACTGGCCTCGCGTTGCGTTCCCAGATGCAGCAGTTCAAAACCACAGGCCTGCCAGAAACACCATAACGCCTCGGTATAACCAAAGCTTACCGATAAAAAATCAATCCCCTGTTGCTGTGCCTGCTGGCGCTGTACAAAAATCATCTGCCTGGCCCATCCCTGGCGGCGTAAAGAGGCCATGATCGCAACCCGACTAATACGCCAGGACAGGAATGTTGGTGCCAGCCAGAGCCCGGCATGAGCGGCCAGCGACTGCGCCACCATGCTGCCCCGCGGTCTGCGACGTCCAGCCCAAATATCGTGTGCCAATGCCATGTCCAGCCCTCCTTCTTCCACCGCCCATAACGCTCCGACAACAGATACACCGCGCATTAAAGCAGTACAATGCATACCTGGCGCATCCAGCAACCTGCGCAGATCCAGCGGAGAGGTACGATAATGAGCATGGATTAGCAGGCCATAAAATTGCGCCAGCCGTTGTGGAAACAGCAACCAGTCCGCCTGATGACAGCAGATAATTTTTACAGGTATTGATGATAGCGGTTCAGTCACTTCATCAACCCACAATAGCGTTCTATCCAGCAGCAATTCTAAGGGATCCTGTGCTGCCCAACGTACAGGTTCCGTGAGTGTGAAACCATACCAGTTTGGTAATGAAGCACAAAATTTGAGCAAAAAACCCCGCCCGGTCCCTTCATAGCCCTGTACTGTTGTGGTCAATAAAACTCTGGGGAAATAGCTAATTAGCGCCTGTAATAATGGCGCTGGTATCGCCGCTGCTTCATCAATTAACAACCAGTCCACCTTACTGGTATCCTGCACACGGCAATGGGCAAGTAACGCATCAGGGGCCCAAAAAAACATGCGCTTACCTGACCACTGGCTCAGCACATCGGTGGCGGCAGCGGCAGGTCCCGTTACCCAACACAGACCCGGCCAGCGGTCAATTAGCATGCCTGCAAGTGCGGACTTTCCTCTTCCACGCGCCGCAGTCACTGTCCATACACCCTTTTTTGCGGCCATAAGCTTAGCCAGTATGGCCTGTTGTTGTAGCCCTGGTTGACCATTAGCAGGCTGCCAACAGGAATGAGCATGTCCTTTTGGTATCACCAAGCTATCGCCCTGATGCCACAATACCACGTCCGGATCGGCAGACAATTGCTGCTGAAAATAGCCAATGAAATTGGGTGCCATTACCGGTTCAGGTTGGCCACTCCAACGCAGACTGTCTTCATCAGGCATAAAGGGCCAGTCCGACCAGGGTGGTACCAATAAGAGCAGCCAGCTACCGGCACGCAGCATGCCCGTCAGTATTGCCAACGCCTCAATATCCAATCCCGATAGTGCATCAAAGATGCCATGCAGGATTTCCTGACCCAGCCATTTTTTCAGTGCACCCGGCAGAACGGTATGGGCCTTTTGGGGCGCAGTCTTTCCTACCCAAAGCCAGTCACCTGCCAATTGGCCACTCAGCATCCGTGCCTGATACCGACACCAATCCGTTTCACCACTGATCACCAACAGGCGGCGTATACCCCGTTGCTGCATCACTCGCTGACTGGCGATGAAATCAGCATTCACCTGCAATCAAACGCCATACAAAGTGCAAAATGCACAGTACTCATTTTTCCATCTGAGACAAACCTGTAACGTTAAAATAAATTTTTTAACTTAATCACGGATATTATTAAAATAATTATTAACATTTGTTTCATTAGTATTGATTTTGAGTAAAAATCATCATCATAAAAATAATGGAGGCATTATGCCCACTCACGATATCTCACCAAAATTCAATACCCCACTGAATTATCCCTTGAACGATCATAGAATAGAAAAAATCATCAGGGCGCATTCACTGAATGAGGCATCCCAAATGGGATTATTGGATAGCATTCTCGACCGTTTTTTTCACAATGAAGTTAAAAAAACGACCATCACCACCCTGTATCAACAACTTGCCATACCTGATGAAAGTAATCTCTATGAATATCATCCCATCAAAATAGCCAGCCGGTTTAATACACTAAGGACAATGGCTGCAGAAGAGTATCAGTCACACTTTAACATCGACGTGTTCCGGGATGAAAAAAATGATAATCAATGGTCATATGCCCTGAATATAGAAAACACCCTGTTCTATCAATCAAAACCGTTGGACTACCACTACAACAATCATTTCAACACATTTTGCGCATTAAAATATGTGATGAATTTTAACAACGATTTTTATCAATACCGGGAAGAAATCACCCTGGATAAATTTATTCAACGCCGTATATCATGCCTGTCAGATGAAACCCGTGTTCGGGAATATCTGGCACAACATCTGGATGATGACCGCTATTCCAGATATAACTTCGTTGCAAGTACGATCAACCCTGGCGATAAAAATCAATTACTTGTTAAATTTCAGGATGACGTATTGGTGGTATCCAATCGCGCCTCCAGCAGGCATGAGTTTCGTGGTCGAATCCTTCAGGAGGTACTGGAAACAGCGTCATTTAATAACCTACGAGAACTGCTCAGCAATGGACACATGACGCAAAAAGATGAAGCACTCCTTATGCTGGCCGTATCGTCTAAAAGAGATTTAATGGACATGATTGGCAATGAGATTCATTCCGATGAAGTGCGCACTGTTGCATACAACACAAAAGTCGGCAATACCACATTGGGCGCACTGTGGAATCTGACACCACCCTCGTCTCCGCACAGCGATATTTTTTCCGTTCTTTAATCCTGTAACCCAGTGGAAAACGAAAATCGAGGGGAAATGCCATTGACATAACGTGTGCACAATATGAGCAATGAGGATTACAGGAAAAAATTTTTGACCATGACTGCTAATCCCCGCGATCCCCTTATCAGAGATCGCGGCAAATGGGATTATTTTTATTACTATTCTGTATCCTTCTGGTTGAGTACCGCCTGGAACACAGTGACCAAGGCATCATTTTGCGTTTGAGTCAGGGTATGACCTTTGGGATCAATAAACTGCAAACTACTCCGGTTATCAAGATCGCCAACCTGTAATTTATAATCTCCCTCCTGGAGCTCTGGATTTTTGGCACCTAATGCAGCCCAAACTGTACTGCCGGGGTTTTCATAACTTACCTTCAACATTCCCTGAGCACGACTACTATCAGTCACTTTCATGCCTGCCTTTGTCAAGGCTGCTGGCAGACGCTGCCAAAGTGTATTGTATGTTGTACGAACAATGAGCAAAGGTAAGCCGGTATCATCAATGCCATTTTGAACATACAGCGTTTCCGTTTTAGATATCCGTTGGTCATTTTCAAAATCGCTAAACATCTTATCCAAACCGTTAATGATACTGTTTAACATCATGCTGTTATAACGCTGAATTTCAGATTTATCCGTGACTGGCTGACCTGCCTGCTGCAACTCAACAGATTTAACCATCAACACCCACTGATAACCCTGAGGTTGAACACTTATCTGATAACGTCCTGCCAACGGCGTATCTTCATCAGCACGTGACCATGTTAACCAGTCAGTCATCAGTGTTTGATTGACGCTTTGGTGACTGAGCAGCGGAAAATTGTTATCCTGCATGACCTTCAGAATCTGTGACCAGAGGTTACGGTTCCGGGCATTATTTTCGACCACAAACTTACCGATGCCATTGGCATACTCGGCCCGTGATCCATTTAATAAAGGTACAGGTTGTGCTGGTGGACGAATGTCCACTTGCTTACCAACAGCTTGCGGCAATGATGTAGCCTTGATATAAAAATCATTATTGCGCAATGGCAGTGCCATGCCTGAAGGTACATGCAACACCTGCAATGAAGGTGCATCAAGATAAGTCTCGTTTCCATTGGCCTGACGCTTATATTGCTGGTCAGTAGAACATCCAGCAAGTAGCAATAATGGTATTACCGTGATCCTTGCCACTTGTCGCTTTAGTGTCATCAAATTTCCCCAAAAGTTACAACAAGCCAGCGTTTTTCAATGTGTTTTCTACTACAGCTCTGGCGTTATCCGTTAACGATGTCATTGGCAGACGCAGGGTATCCGTTTCGATTAATCCCAGAGCCTTGCAAGCCCATTTCACCGGGATAGGGTTGGTTTCTACAAATAAACATTCATGAACAGGCATCAGGTACTGATTTAAACGATAGGCTTTAATAAAATCGCCCTGCGCTGCCAACGCACACAGTTGTGCCATTTCACGGGCAGCAACATTTGCTGTCACTGATATAACGCCTTTCCCGCCCAGATACATAAAATCCAGCGCACTAACGTCATCGCCACTGAGTAAAACGAAGTCCTCATCATCAACAAGTTGTCGAATCTGATTCACCCGGCCTAAATTCCCTGTTGCTTCCTTAACAGCAACAATATTTTCAATATTCGCTAAACGGGCAATGGTAGCAGGCAGTAGATCACAACCCGTACGCGAAGGCACATTGTAGAGGATTTGTGGCAAATCAGTTTGTTGGGCAATGGCTTTAAAATGCTGAAATAATCCTTCTTGTGTGGGCCTATTGTAATAAGGTGTCACAACCAAACAACCCACAACGCCTGAACCATTAAAACGCCGTGTCAGGGCTATTACTTGTGCCGTTGAATTAGAACCCGTTCCTGCTATAACAGGAATACGCCCTTGCGCCAGTTCAAGGGTCAGCATAATAACCTCAACATGCTCCTCATGGCTCAAGGTTGCAGATTCACCAGTAGTCCCCACTGCAGCGATAGCCGCAGTTCCACTGGCTATGTGATACTCTATCAACTTCTTAAGGCTGCCGCGATCAACAGTACCTTT
>CAZBYB010000003.1:0-9411 GCA_964496225.1 uncultured Yersinia sp.
GCCGTCTCATGTGCCTGAGTGATGAACAGTGGCTGGGTCAGGTCAGTTTCATCAAGACCGGCGCGTCTAAAAATAGACATCACCCGCGTCCAGGCATACTGAATATAGGGTGCCGTATTACCGTCCAGTGCCAGCATGTGATCCCAATCGAAGACATAATCCGTGGTGCGGTTTTTTGATAAATCCGCATACTTGAGTGCACCTATTCCTACTACTGCGGCCACCTTTTGCAGTTCATCGGCGGGCATGTGGGGATTTTTTTCAGCGATCACGTTACGGGCACGTTCGATGGCTTCATCCAGCAGATCCGTCAATTTTACGGTATCACCAGAACGTGTTTTGAATGGCTTGCCATCCTTCCCCAATATCATGCCAAACAGATGATGTTCAAGCGCAACAGATTCCGGTACATAGCCTGCCTGACGGGCAATGGCCCAAACCTGCGTGAAATGTTGGTGTTGACGCGCATCCGTGTAATAGAGCACACGATCTGCGCCCAGTGTCTCATAACGATATTTAACACAGGCAATGTCGGTGGTGGTGTAAAGGTAACCCCCATCCCTTTTCTGAATGATGATCCCCATGGGTTCACCCTGCTTATTTTTATAACCCTTGAGCAAAACTAACGTAGTGCCTTCCTGTTCAATGGCCAGTCCTTTTGCTTTTAGATCAGCAACAATACCGGGTAACATGGGGTTATAAAGACTTTCACCCATGATATCGTCGCGCGTCAACGTGACGTTCAGGCGGTCATAAGAGGCCTGATTTTGATCCAGGGTGATGCTGACCAATTTGCGCCACATGCTGAGGCAATATTCATCGCCCCCCTGCAATTTGACCACATAAGATCGCGCCCGCTCTGCAAATTCAGGATCTTCATCATAGTGTTGTTTTGCGGCACGATAAAAAACCACTAAATCTGACAAAGCAACATCACTGACATGATCGTTCTGTATTTTTTCCAGCCAGGCAATCAGCATGCCAAATTGTGTTCCCCAGTCCCCCAGATGGTTGGCACGGATAACCCGATGGCCCATAAATTCCAGCGTCCGTACGCAGGCATCACCAATAATCGTGGAACGAAGGTGACCGACATGCATTTCTTTGGCCACGTTGGGGCTGGAATAATCAACGACAATAGTTTGTGGTGTCACGGGCGTGACACCCAACATGGGGGCATGCAGGACGTCATCAATTTGCGCAGCAAGCCAGCGGTTATCCAGGAAAATATTAATAAAACCCGGGCCTGAAACGTCAATTTTACTGGCAATGCCTTCCAGTTCCACCAGCCCGACGACACGTTCTGCCAGTTGCAGCGCAGGTATAGCGAGCTTTTTGGCTATTGCCATAATGCCATTGGCCTGATAATCGGCACAGTGTGCTTTTGTGGTCGGCCGAACCAATGCCTCGCTACTGGCGGGGGCTCCTGCTGCCATCAGGGCCTTTTTGATTTTTTCCGAAATAACAACCTGAATATTCATTACCTTACCTTACATTATGCGCGTTTATTAAACAGAAAAACCCGCTGCCATCAGGGCTTATGCGCAAGCAGGACTGCGCGTCGTGGCGCAGGATAACCTTCCACTGTTTTTGTGTTGTCATTACGATCCAGAAATTCAGCCAGCGATGCCGTACGCATCCAGTCGGTGCGCCGTTGCTCTTGTGGGCTGGTGATGGAGACATCCACTGTCCTGATATCAATGAAGCCACATTTCTCCAGCCAACATGTCAGTGCCGCGGTAGACGGGATAAAATAAATATTACGCATTTGCGCGTAACGATCATGAGGAAGCAGAGCCTGCTGTCTATCTCCTTCGATCACTAACGTCTCCAGAACCAGTTCTCCTCCTGCAACTAACTGGTTTTTTAGCTGGTAAAGATGCTCTAATGGTGAACGCACATGATAAAGTACCCCCATGGAAAAGACCGTATCAAATGCCTCAAGGGGGGGTAATTTTTCAAGACCCAGCGGTAGCAACTGAACCTGCCGAGAGCCACCCAGCAGTTTACGGATGGCTTCAAACTGACAGTATAACAGTGGCAGGGGATCGATACCCACGGCTAACTGTGCATCCCGGCCAATCATGCGCCACAGGTAATAACCATTACCACAACCAACGTCAAGAATGGTACGGCCCGACAGGGGGCGAATATGTGGTAACAGACGTTGCCATTTCCAGTCGGAACGCCATTCCGTATCAATGTTAATACCGTAAAGGGAAAAGGGGCCCTTACGCCAGGGCATTAACGCCCGTAACCTGCTTTCGAGCAACGCCAACTGGCCTGCAGGCAGGGGTTCTGACATGCAAGCCTGTACGCCATGCAATAAATCCAGGTGGGTCGGTGTTAATTCCGGGAGTTGCTCCATGGCCCGGTACCAGGTTTTAAACCCGGCGTGTAATGATGAACGTCGCCACTGAGTGAGTTGAGCGGGCAACGTATTCAACCAGGAACTTAATGGACCTTTGGCGATACGTTGATAAAAATGGCCAAATTCAGTCATGCCGGTTTTCCTGATTTTATGGCGATCAGGGAACCAAAATTAAGGCACTGAAACCCGACATCCACACGGTCAAACCCGGCCTGATGCAAACGTGATCGGTGCGTATTCACTGAATCGGTCAGCATAACATTAGCCAGCATGCGGCGCTTTTGGCTGATTTCCAATTCACTGTAACCGTTAGCACGCTTAAAATCATCATGCATGGCGCACAGCAGCTCACTGATATCGCTATCCTCAAAACTGAATTTTTCGGATAAGACTAACACCCCCCCGGGAAGCAGGCCTTGATATATCTGGTCTATCAGATGCTGCCGGTAGGCGGGTTCAAGAAATTGCAGCGTGAAATTCAACACAATCAGTGAAGCGTTTTCTGGCCTAATATTCTGAATACTGGCTTCGATCAACTCGATGGGGGTTTTCGTGTGCAAAGTATCAAAGTGTTGACGGCAGCGCTTAATCATAGCCGGTGAATTATCGACAGCAATGATTTTACAGCCCGACACCTGAATATTATTCAGTATGGCCAGTGTGCTGGCACCAAGGGAACAGCCCAAATCATAAATGTGGCTGTAAGGTTGCACTAAACGCCGGGCCAGCATACCTGTCATGGTAATGACAGTGGAGTAACCGGGTACTGAGCGTTGAATCATGTCGGCAAAGACTTGCGCAACCTGCTCATTGAAGGTCCAGTCACCCAGTTTGGCCACGGGTGTGCACAGCAGGTTATCGTAGCGGGAGTTAATATCGAGCTCTGGCATGGTAATAATTGCAAGTAAGAAAACATTAAAAGGATAAATTCTAACAGATAATTAAAGTATCAGAGGAGATTAATTAAAAGAACTGGCTCCAGGGAAAATAATAAATATTAGCGATGATCATTAAAAACAGAGAGACAAACGTAGCGCTGACACCGGAACGGCGCCAGGTCATTTCGCGGTGATACAACCCATAAATATGTAGCAAATGGCCAATAATGAGCATAATGCCATCAATATGAATCATCCAGATTTCAGCACCGTTCATTTCCATCATAATGAGCAAAATAACGGCAACTGGAATAGATTCAATCGCATTACCGTATAGTTGCATGGCAACTTGTAGTTCATAAAAACCACCATCCCCAAAAGAGATACGGTACAGATTCCTGAGTCTGGCGACATTAAAGGATAATTTAAGGAGTAGTAATGCGCCTAAAATAACATAAAGTGAGCTAACCATTCCTACCCCTGGCATGCATAACCGTCTGGATAATCTGACCCGATCGTTTGTGCGACATATTGCTTACTATTAACCCAATTGAGGCCACTGTTTATGCCACCCGTTTCTGTGAGAGTCCATTAATATCGATCGGTATCTCAAATCATGAATTGTTCAAATGGGCCTTGACCAGCGTCTTAAAAGGGCTCCAGACCGTAGTTTTGATTTCATCTTCATCAATTTTTCCTACGGGCAATCCAATCTGCACCTTGAGTGTGGCCTTTTGTGAACGTTTTAAGATAACATCGGCTAAACCAAAATATCGGGCACAATCACTTAATAACTGATGATAGGCAGTGTTCATCGATCTCCCTTCAGGAGGTTATTGGTTAAATTAACAGGTCTATGTTCAGGATATAAATATTCAGCTGGATAGCACAAACACACCTATTAAAAATCAATTAAATAATAAACTAAGTATACTATTTTTTTGCCACGTTGCTGTGTAAATCCGCACCGTGTAATCAGAGCACCTGATCGGGCGCAGAGACTGTGGATACCGAATCGTTTACGCAACAGGAAAAATGCCAGTACAGTAGCGTTGCCGGTGTGATCGGTTTTTTCTGCTTATCGGTATTAAGGAATTCCTGTATAAGGCTGTCCTTTTTCTCTGTTTTATGTGTTAAATTTTAGCGCGATAAACTAACAGCACAAAGTGATGGGCCCGCTATTATCGGGTTTCGATGGGGTAAAAAATGAGTATGCGTACTGAGTATTGCGGGCAATTGACGCTGTCCCATGTGGGTCAGGAAGTCAGGCTTTGTGGCTGGGTAAACCGTCGCCGGGATTTGGGAGGGCTTATTTTTATTGATATGCGTGATCGTGAGGGCATCGTTCAGGTATTTTTCGCCCCAGAAAACAAGGAAGCCTTTGAGCAGGCATCACAGTTACGTAACGAATTTTGTCTTCAGATAACAGGCAAGGTACACGCCAGACCGGATAACCAAATTAATCAAGAGATGCCCACCGGCGAAATAGAAATTTTTGCCAGCAACTTACATATCATTAACCGTTCTGACCCCCTGCCACTGGATTCAAATCAAACCAACAGCGAAGAGCAGCGGCTAAAATACCGTTATCTTGACCTGCGCCGTCCGGACATGGCCGGGCGCCTTAAAACCCGGGCCAAAATTACCGGTTTCGTGCGCCGTTTCATGGATAACCATGGTTTTCTCGACATAGAAACTCCGATGCTGACGAAAGCCACTCCGGAAGGTGCTCGTGATTATCTGATACCAAGCAGGGTCAATAAAGGTAAATTCTACGCATTACCACAGTCACCCCAACTGTTCAAACAACTGTTAATGATATCCGGATTCGATCGTTATTATCAGATAGTCAAGTGCTTTCGTGATGAGGATCTGCGCGCCGATCGTCAGCCAGAGTTCACACAGATCGATATCGAGACTTCCTTTATGAGTGCCGAACAGGTGCGTGAACTGATGGAAAAATTGGTACGAGCGCTGTGGCTGGAAATAACCGGTATGGATCCGGGCTGCTTTCCTGTCATGACGTTTGCACAGGCCATGCGTTGCTATGGCTCTGACAAACCTGATCTACGTAACCCACTGGAATTAGTGGATATTGCTGATTTAGTCAACGAGATAGATTTTCGATTGTTTGCCGATCCTGCCCGTGATGTTAATGGCCGCGTCGTCGCCATCCGGATACCTGGAGGAGCACAAATGAGTCGCAAACAAATAGACGAATATAGTCAATTCGCCACTACCCATGGTGTAAAAGGGTTAGCCTGGCTCAAGGTACATCATGTTACTGCAGGCCCGGAGGCAACTCAGGGCCCCATTGCCCGTTTTTTACCCGCGTCAGTACTGGACGCTATTTTACTACGTACACAGGCATACAGTGGTGACATCCTGTTCTTCAGTGCAGATACGTTTAAAGTCGCTACCCATGCTATGGGCGCACTGCGCCTGAAATTAGGCTATGATCTGGGCTTAACCCAGCTGAATAGCTGGAAACCATTATGGGTAGTGGATTTTCCCCTGTTTGAAGAAGACGGTCAGGGCGGGCTGACGGCAATGCATCATCCATTCACCGCTCCACGGGAGATAAACAGCACTGAACTGGTAACAAATCCTCTCTCTGCCATTGCCAATGCGTTCGATATGGTGATTAATGGTTATGAGGTGGGGGGAGGATCAGTGCGTATTCATCATGCGCAAATGCAACAACAGATGTTTGATATTATTGGCATCAGCCAACAGGAACAACAAGAGAAATTTGGCTTTTTGTTGGATGCGTTACGATTTGGTACTCCACCTCATGCTGGTATGGCTTTCGGTCTGGATCGATTAGTTATGTTACTGACAGGGACTGATAATATCCGTGATGTTATCGCCTTTCCAAAAACCACCACCGCGGCCTGCCTGGTAACGGATGCACCCAGCACTGCAAGCCCGGCATCGCTACAGGAGTTGTCCATTCGTGTGCTGGATAAAAAAGATTCAGCGCAATCTGCCGCCATCCTGACTAATGAAAACAAGACGTGAATTATAAACAACCTGAATCTGTTCTGGTGGTGATTTATGCCCGTTCCAGTGGCAAGGTATTGATGTTGCAGCGCCGTGATGATCCCGATTTCTGGCAGTCAGTAACCGGGAGCCTGGAAGGGGGCGAGTCGCCGTTACATGCCACCTTGCGTGAAGTCAAAGAAGAAACCGGCATTGATATTTGCGGAGAAAACCTTAACCTGCATGACTGCCAGCGTTACATTGAATTTGAACTCTTTGAGCAATTCCGTTCCCGTTATGCACCAGGAACAACACACAACAAAGAACACTGGTTCTCTCTGGTATTACCGCAAGAACGTGATCTCGTTATCACTGAGCATCATGCCTGGCGGTGGCTTGACGCAGTAAAAGCCGCCAGGTTGACTAAATCATGGAATAACCGACAAGCGATTAAAGAGCTCGTTGTTCATTAGCACTCTGACAAAACTTGCTGCAGAGAAACGCGAGCACGATTTCACGGTATTCAGAACCGGGGTATGCAAAAAATCACAGGATAATTCAATTAGCTAAGGCAATAAACGGGTTCTCTCGCAATGGAGTTTTGCAAGAAATCTGTTCAGTCGGACCGGATCATTTGTGGAGAATTTTATGGCAGGTCACAGTAAATGGGCAAATACCAAACATCGTAAGGCTGCACAAGATGCCAGGCGTGGCAAAATTTTTACCAAAATTATTCGTGAACTGGTCACTGCAGCGAAATTAGGGGGAGCTGATCCATCAGCCAATCCACGCTTGAGAACAGCCATTGATAAAGCACTGTTGAATAATATGACGCGTGATACCCTGAATCGGGCTATTACCCGGGGGGTAGGTGGTGATGAAGATAATGCGATGGAAAGCATCACATATGAAGGTTATGGTCCTGGTGGTACTGCCGTCATGGTGGAATGCCTGAGTGATAACCGCAACCGCACCGTCTCCGAAGTCAGGCACGCCTTTACCAAAACAGGGGGGAATCTGGGCACTGACGGCTCTGTTTCCTGGCTTTTTGCCCGAAAAGGCGTTATTTCTTATGCGTCAGGTATGGACGAAGCCAGACTCATGGATGCCGCACTGATCGCAGGAGCTGATGATGTAGTCGTCTATGATGACGGTGCGATGGACGTGTATACCACGCCAGAGTCATTTCAGGCTGTTAAAGCCACCCTGGAGGGTAGCGGGCTGCAGGCACAGGGAGCTGCCGTTGCCATGGTACCTTCGGTCAAGGCAGACCTCGATGCAGAAACTGCGCCGAAACTACTGCAGTTACTTGATCTTCTTGAAGATTCAGATGACGTACAGGAAGTCTGGCACAATGGGGAAATTTCTGCTGAAGTTGCTGCAATGCTCTAATACCTCCTTGCCTGTGGCTAAATGCTCACCTTAAAAGGTCTATATGCTGATTTTATGGCCATTATATTAGGTATTGATCCCGGTTCCCGTGTCACCGGTTATGGTGTTATTCGTCAGCAGGGGCGCCAGCTTATTTATCTGGGCAGCGGTTGCATTCGAACCGGGGTCACGGATTTGTCAGCAAGGCTGAAATTAATTTATGCGGGAGTGACTGAAGTTATCACTCAATTTCAGCCAGATTATTTTTCTGTTGAACAGGTGTTTATGGCTAAAAATCCTGATTCTGCACTGAAACTCGGCCAGGCACGCGGGGCAGCAATTGTTGCCGCGGTCAATCTGGATTTACCTGTATTTGAATATGCCAGCCGTCAAGTAAAACAAACGGTTGTTGGCACAGGAGCCGCTGAAAAATGTCAGGTACAGCATATGGTACGTTCCCTGTTAAAATTATCTGCCAACCCACAGTCTGATGCCGCTGATGCTCTGGCCGTCGCCATTACCCATTGCCATCTCAGCCAGAATGCCCTGAAATTAGGGGATCATCAACCCAATGTACTGCGCGGGCGGTTACGCTCACGACAGTAAGCCGGACATAATAACTGGATATTAATCCAGTATTTTTTATGTTATAACTCCCATTTCAACGGTCAGCAAGAGGATTTTCACTATGATCGGGCGTCTGCGTGGTGTTATTCTGGAAAAACAGCCTCCCTTGGTATTGCTGGAAGCAGGTGGCGTTGGTTACGAAGTCCACATGCCAATGACCTGTTTTTATCAGTTACCCGCATCAGGAGAAGAAGCGGTTATTTTTACTCACCTTGTGATACGTGAAGATGTGCGCTTGCTGTATGGTTTTAATGATAAACAGGAACGGGCATTATTCCGTGAACTGATCAAAGTTAATGGCATTGGACCAAGGCTGGCGTTGACAATTTTATCAGGCATGTCTGCACAGCAATTTATCAGGGCCGTAGAATGCGGTGAACTACTTACCCTGATTAAGTTACCAGGGGTAGGAAAGAAAACGGCAGAACGCCTGATTGTTGAAATGAAAGATCGCTTAAGCCTACTCAATCATAATAACACGGATGCCCATACGCAGAGTCAGTATTCTGCTACCTTAATACCCGATCTGTCAGATACCCATATCGAAGCACAGGCAGCATCTGCCTTAATATCATTAGGTTATAAACCCCATGAAGCCAGCAGATTAATCAGTAAAATTGCCAGGAAAGGCGCAGATTGTGAAACACTGATCCGCGAGGCATTACGTGTGGCGTCTTGAAGATAACAGAGGTAAGAAATGATAGAAGTCGATCGCCTGATTTCGACACAGGCAATCCATGAAGAAGCCATCATGGACCGCGCAATCCGTCCTAAATCACTTGCAGAATACATCGGCCAGCCGCATGTTCGTGAACAGATGGAGATCTTCATTCAGGCCGCCAGACAGCGTGGTGAGGCACTGGATCATTTACTGATTTTTGGCCCACCCGGTTTAGGTAAAACAACGCTGGCTAATATTGTTGCCAGTGAAATGGGTGTTAACTTACGTACGACATCAGGACCCGTGCTGGAAAAAGCCGGCGATCTTGCTGCCATACTCACCAACCTGGAGCCACAGGACGTGCTGTTTATTGATGAAATTCATCGTCTGTCACCTCCCGTTGAAGAAATACTGTACCCTGCCATGGAAGATTACCAGTTGGATATCATGATTGGTGAAGGACCCGCAGCCCGTTCCATTAAACTGGATTTACCGCCTTTTACGTTAATTAGAGCGACAAC
>CAZBYB010000003.1:9421-15684 GCA_964496225.1 uncultured Yersinia sp.
AACCCGCGCAGGCTCCCTGACTTCACCCCTGCGCGATCGTTTCGGCATCGTTCAGCGGCTTGAATTTTATTCTGTTACTGATCTTGAATATATTGTTACGCGTAGCGCACGTTGTCTGGGCCTTAACCTTACTGCCTGTGGTGCCCACCAGCTCGCCTGCCGTTCACGCGGTACACCCAGAATCATTAATCGCTTGCTACGGCGCGTGCGGGATTTTGCGCAAATCAAGGCTCAAAATGCCGCCATTAACGGTGAAGTGGCTATGCAGGCACTTGATATGCTCAATGTTGATGGAGAGGGCTTTGATTATATGGATCGTAAACTGTTACTGGCAGTCATTGAAAAATTTATGGGCGGACCCGTAGGGCTGGATAATCTGGCAGCCGCTATTGGCGAAGAACGTGAAACTATTGAAGACGTACTGGAACCTTATCTTATTCAGCAGGGGTTTATTCAACGCACCCCACGGGGCCGTATTGCCACTGCGCATGCTTATCGACACTTTGGTTTGGTCCGGGAAAACCGGTAATATTATATTTCCTGTCGTTTTTTGGGGAGACTGAGTACAAACATCAGGGCAGCACAGAGCACAATGGAAGGACCTGCGGGCGTATCATAAAATGCACAGAAAACCAACCCACCACTCACAGCCATGATGCCAATAATCACAGCAAATCCGGCCATTTGTTCCGGTGTACGGGCAAAGCGACGGGCTGTTGCGGCAGGGATAACCAATAATGAAGTGACGATCAGGGCTCCCACAAATTTCATTGATAACCCAATCGCTAAAGCCGTAATCAGCATTAACAGGATTCTGGCTCTCTGCACGTTCACACCATCCACGTATGCCAATTCAGGGCTGACCGCCACAGAGACTAAGGGTTGCCATTGCCACCACAGAATAGCTAATATCACCAGTACAGCCCCGGTAATCGGCCAGACATCTGCCAAAGTCACGCCAAGGAGATCGCCAAACAAATAAGCCATCATATCAGCTCTCACCGCCATCAGGCTCACCACCACCAGACTTAAAGATAATGCACTTTGAGCCATAATACTCAACAGTGTATCCATGGGGAGTTGCGGACGACGCTCCAATATTAGCAATATTAATGCCATGATCAGTGTAATACCCGTCATGGCATAAAAGGGACTGATATCCAATAATAGTCCAAAGGCTACGCCCAGCAGTGATGAATGAGCCAGAGTATCACCAAAGTAAGCCATTCTACGCCAGATGACAAAAGAACCTAAGGGCCCTGAGGCAATAGCCAGCAATACACCAACTAACCAGCCAGGTAGCAGTAACTCAATCATATCTTGTGATATCCCCCGGGTTTAACACTATTTTTCCATGAGGATCATGATGATGGTCATGGTGATGACGATAAACTGTCAGTTGATCCGTATAATTGCCGAACATGGTAGTAAATGCGGGGTGTGCAGTCACCATATCCGGTGTACCGGAACAACATATATGTTGATTCAGGCAAATAACCTCATCAGTTTTAGCCATAACAAGATGTAAATCATGGGAAACCATGAATACCGCACAGCCTAATTCTTTTCTAAGTTGATCAATAAGATGATATAAATCTGACTGCCCATTAACATCAACCGCTTGCGTGGGCTCATCCAGTACCAGTAATTCAGGTTGATTCAACAGCGCACGCGCCAAGAGTACGCGTTGATTTTCACCACCCGATAATTTTTGCATGGGTTGTTCAAATAAGTGGGCTGCCTGTACCCATTTTAGTGCAGGTAATATATCGGATTGGCGGGTACCCGGTTTAAGCCGCATAAAACGATCAACAGTCAATGGCAATCTTGTATCAAGATGTAGTTTCTGTGGCACATAACCAACACGCAAATTCGGTTTACGTGTTAGCGTTCCACTGTCGGGAGAAATCAGCCCAAGGATAACCCGTACCAATGTCGATTTTCCGGCCCCATTAGGACCCAGTACTGTTACTATCTGCCCAGGCTGTAATCTAAGGGAAACATTATCAAGTACCCGCTGGTTTGGAAAACTGAGGGATATCTTTTTGAGCGTGACCAATGAAGACATGATAGTGGTGTTTCTAAAGAGTGAAATGTTATGATATCACATTTTTATCAAGTAAGAATAAGGAGATAATTTGTATGCCCGGAAAAAATACATTATTACAAGCGCTATTTTTAACAGGCATCTTACTTGTAGTTTGCTCGTTTGGCACTGTGTCTGCTGCCATTATTACTTCGATTCGACCACTGGGATTCATTGCCTCAGCCATCGCTGATGGGGTCATACCAACACAGGTGCTATTACCAGATGGCGCATCACCACACAATTATGCACTGCGGCCATCAGATATCCAACGCCTGCACAACGCAGATTTAGTGATTTGGGTTGGTCCTGAGATGGAAGGCTTTCTTACACAATCGTTAGCCAAAGTACCAACCCACAAACAAATCCTGTTATCTGAATTGCCAACAATTCAATCCTTACTGATAAAAAATGAAAAACCGGGTTCTCATGTTATTAAAGGTATGGACAGGAAAAAAAATGAAAATCACGAAAGCTATCATAGTAAAAAACATAAAGAAAACCATGGAGAAAAACATTTCCATGGTGAGTGGGATATGCATATCTGGCTGTCTATACCGATAGCTAAACAAGCTGCAATGGCCATTCATCAACAACTCTTAGAGCTTATGCCACAAAACAAAGATAAATTAGATGCTAATCTTCGTCAGTTCAATGATAATCTTGTAGAAACTGAAAAAAATGTTGCTTCTATTCTAAAGTCGGTGCAAGGTAAAGGATATTTTGTTTTTCATGACGCATGGGGTTACTTTGAGAAATATTTCGGTCTCTCTCCTTTGGGATATTTTACAGTCAACCCCGAAATACCACCAAGCGTACAGCGCTTGTATCAGCTGCGCGCGAAACTGGCTACACAAAAGGCAGTCTGTATCTTTGCTGAACCACAATTCAGGCCAGCTGTTATTAATGCCGTCACCCGAGGGGCAAACGTGCGCTCAGGTGTGTTAGACCCATTGGGCAGCGGTATTGCATTGAATAAAAATAGCTATATGTATTTTTTATCACAATTATCAAACCATTACAGAAATTGCTTGAATTGAGACGTATGAGGAAATGAATGAAGTGCAGCAGATAGTCCGAACTGTCACTCTGGCGTATAACAATCTGCCTCGCCGTCATCGTATTATTGTCGGTATTTTGACTCTGGTTACCATGGCTGCCGCAGTGTGGAGACCGATCGTTTATCATCCTGAACCACATCCGGGAATACAAAACACCCTGCTTGATAACGGACAAGTCGATTCATTATTACCTGAGGCCAGTGAACCTATTGATCAGGTATCCCCTCATGATGATATCCCTCAAGACGAACTGGATCAGAAAGAAATTGGCGAAAATGGATTGTATGAGTATGTCGTTTCCACTGGCGATACGTTGAGTAGCATTCTCACACAATATGGCATTGACATGTCTGATATTTCTCTTTTGGCGTTACACAATCGTGATCTACGTAACCTGCGGATTGGCCAGCAAATTTCCTGGACTCTTAATAAAGAGGGTGATCTGCAGCGTTTAACTTGGGAAGTCTCACGCCGGGAAAGCAGAATTTATGAACGCCAGCCTAATAAATTTAAGGAAACCCGAAAATTACAAAAAGGTGAGTGGCGTAATGCCGTGTTTACAGGTCGTCTGAATGGCAGTTTTGTCAGTAGCGCCAAGGCGGCCGGTTTAAAGCTTGCAGAAATACGTGCGGTTACTAAAGCGTTGCAGTGGCAGCTCGATTTTCATAAATTGCGCTATGGTGACCGATTTGCCGTATTAATGTCCCGTGAAGAGCTTGATGGATACAGCGAAAAAAGCGAATTACTGGCTGTGCGTATACGCTCTGGAGGAAAAGATTTTTATGCTGTTCGTGCTGAGGATGGCAACTTTTACGACAGGCAGGGATCAGGGCTTGCACGTGGATTTATGCGATTTCCCACTTTAAAGCAATTTCGTATCTCCTCGCATTTCAATCCTCGTCGTTTTCATCCAATAACAGGCCGTATTGCTCCCCATAAGGGAGTTGATTTCTCCATGCCTGTTGGTACACCAATATTAGCAGTGGGTGATGGGGAAGTACTGGTGGCAAAATATGATGGTGCTGCGGGTTACTATGTGACCATACGTCATGGACGTCAGTACAGTACACGTTACATGCACCTGAAGAAAATACTGGTAACACCAGGCCAAAAAATAAAACGCGGGGATCGTATTGCCTTATCAGGTAATACCGGACATTCGACGGGCCCTCACCTCCATTATGAATTCTGGATCAACCAACAGGCAGTAAACCCACTGACGACAAAACTACCCCGTTCGGAAGGTTTAAGTGGAGCGGGGCGTAAAGATTATCTGGATCTCATGAAACAAACCATTCCACAGTTACAATTCAACTGATGGCATGATAAACACCTAATTATACCAGGGGCCTTTTGGCATCTTGTACATCGATAATACTCTGTTACAATCTGGCTGATCATGTTCGCTTATGAGTATATTTTGCTTTTTTACCCACGTTTATTTAAAAAAATAATATCTTATCCCAGACAAATATTTTGGGTTGTGTAATGCGTAGAATGAACAGAGCGAAAAATGAGCATTCTGGTTTTATTCCTGCCTTTCAAAAAACATTCCTTCATCCGCGTTATTGGGGACTTTGGCTTGGAATTAGCCTGCTGATTATGTTTTCCTGGATTCCATCAAGCATACGTGCGCCCATCCTGACAGGAATTGGTTGGCTGGCTGGAAAATTCATCAAGGGTGCCAGACGCCGGGCCCGTATTAACCTGTTTTATTGCCTGCCTGAAATATCAAAAAAACAGCGTGAAAAAATTATTGATGACATGTTTATAACGGCCATACAGTCAGTCATGTTAATGATTGAATTGTGTTGCCGTTCACCAAAACATATACGGCATCGTATTCACTGGCATGGAAAGTCAATACTGGATGATATCATGCAACAGGGGCGTACCATTATTCTGCTGGTACCCCACGGTTGGGCCATTGATTTACCCGCCATGTTACTGGCTGAGGAAGGAAAACCTGTTGCAGGCATGTTCAACCATCAAAGTAACCCTGTCATTGATTACTTATGGAATAGCGGCCGTTTACGCTTTGGCGGGCGCCTCCATGCCCGTGAATCGGGTATCAGATCTTTTATTAGCTCCGTTCGACAGGGCTATTTAGGTTATTATTTGCCTGATGAAGATTACGGTGAAGAAGCCAGTGAATTTGTAGATTTTTTTGCTACCTATAAAGCAACACTGCCGGTAATTGGCCGTTTAATGCAAGTATGTCGAGCAGCCATAGTACCGATGTTTCCAGTTTATGACCATCATCGGCAGTGCCTGGATATTTTTATTCGTCCACCCATGGATGATTTGGCGAATGCGGATAACACGTATATTGCCCGAAGAATGAATGAAGAAGTAGAAATTCTGGTGCGTCCTAATCCAGAGCAATATGCCTGGATACTTAAGTTGCTGAAAACACGAAAAGCGGGTGATATTGAACCCTATGTCCGCAATGATCTTTAGTTTTCATAAGAACCAAAGCTTACGCAGGAAGTGCAGTACAAAATGGCCATGAATGGTTATCAAAAAATCCTCCCCTGCGCTCCTTCCTGTCGACGGCATCCTTTTTTTTAAAGGACCTGACCCGTGACGATGCTGCATAACCGTTGGACTGTCCACCCGTATGCAGCCGCTGCTGATTTTCCTGATCTGCTGCAGGTGATAAAGCAGTTCCCGGAATAATCCGTTTTCACTCCGGCGCTTAAAGCGGGTATGCATTCAGCTTAACGCAAGAATAATTTTGTTAACCGTATCCTAATCAACAAGCGTCTGGCTGTCTGTCAAAATTTCGAAGTTGCCTGATAGTGGTATCGGTGTTGCAACAATCGTGCAGGAAGATTCATCGGGTTTCCTGCCGGAAAGAATAATCGCCTTTCAATTTATCACATTACAGGCCTATCCTGTTTGCAACATGGCCTGATTTGCTTCCGCTGCAATATTGTCAAAAGCCGTAGCCGCAAACTTATCTACTGCCGCGGCCCGTATAGCTTTGGTATCTATTTTTCCCTGAGCGATAAGATGGCGCGTTGCTATTTTGTAGTAGACTTCTGCTGCCTGAGGATTTTCGTCACACAATCGCGTTAACTCCCTACCGTTGAGTATTTTTTCCGCTAAATCAC
>CAZBYB010000003.1:15694-22877 GCA_964496225.1 uncultured Yersinia sp.
GAAATAAAGCGCGGATAGCCGCATTGCCTTCTTTATTACGGATCTTACGCAGTGCATTTGATGTGTCTTTGAGTATGCGGTCAGTCGTTGCCTCTGATTGCTCAAGATTCAGTGCCTGCATGTTATCCTGCACTGCAAAATATAATTTTCTCTGTACTTCGTCCGGTCCTCCTTTGAAAAACCCAGTACCATCAGCGTAAGGGGCACCGTCTGCCAAAAACTGTGGTATTATTACATTCATGTCACTTCTCAGCAGCGTAGTGCCCTCCCAAGGTTCATCCAGTCTCTCTATTCCTATCTGGACCCTGCGGTAGACCTCTCGATAGAGGAAGCGCTCGTTATACTCCATTGTATCCTCTCGGGCATCATCAACCGCTTTTTGAATATAGGAGAGCAGCTTCATTTCAGCTACTCTCTCCCTGTAATACTCTGGAGTACCAGAAAGCGTATTCGCCTTTGCACTCGTTGAGGCGTCTTTTCCCAGCATTTTATGCGACTTTCTGTCAACGAGCTTACCCCAAGCGCCGGCCCCTGCCGTCATAACGGCCGCTGCGGGGGCCATCACTGCGGCGACAGGCGCACCCACCACGGTTAATGACAGCAGAGCTGCCGTAAATGAAACCACATTACCTGCCCCACTTACCGTATTAGTCGCCATTTTATGTCTTACTAAATGACGTTTCTGTGACAAAAACTCTATTGACGTCTCGATATCGCTTTTATCAACCACCTCTTGAGGAGACGCTTCGAATTTACGCAATGCCTCTATAGCTTCCGTTATTTGATTAGCATTATCCCAATTATTACTAAAACGCATTACATCACGCACGAAGACGATGGGCGATATGATCATGCTTCCTCCTGTCGCAACATCGCCCAAGACTATTGCCGCCTCTGCTGCTGCTTTTGCTGATGCTCCTCCTGCTGGCATTAAACTTACAGAGCTCTTTGCCACCTTGACTGCCACATCCCCTGTTTGCTTGGTGATATTTCCCGCTTGGGCTGCAATTTGTACCCTGCTGATTTTTAACTGATCTTTGACAAGACACAATTCACCATAATGTCTGCCGTACTGTGCCAATTTTTTGCGCAGTTCTGTCGGCACACTGATAACTGTATGAGATGGTTCGCCTTTCATAATTTGTGAAACAGCAAGACTGTCACACCCTGCATCTGTTAATGCCTGTACAATGTCTGCGTATTCTTTACCTATTTTTTCCTCCAGTTCAGCTATCTTACTTATATAACCCTCAGCTTTTTTGACTTCATCTTTAATCTGAAGCGCTGCTGAAATAATGGGAACATACTTGCCAGGAAGCACTCTCTTTAAGTCAGATATCAACACCTGGCCATCACTTTTCGGCCCTTCCGGGCTTTTTTTGACGCTATCCTGCTGAGCAGAAGACGTCCCCTGAACACAGGTTATGCCCTTTGCCAAGGATGTTTTTGGTGTTACCGACGTCGCCTGCTGGCCACTTTTAGACTTATCAGATGTATTATTAACATTGTTGCTGTTGGGGCTGATACTCTTACCAAGGCCTGAATCGGTACTTCCTGTGGGAGACTGTTGTATTTGTGACGTACCTGATGTCACTGGCAGTGCTGGTAGTGATTTGGATCTTGTGAAATTGTTAAGTGATAAAGATGTTTTTGGTGTTACCGACGTCGCCTGCTGGCCACTTTTAGGCTTATCAGATGTATTATGAACACTGTTGCTGTCGGGGCTGATACTCTTACCAAGGTCTGAATCAGCGCCTCCCGTGGGAGATTGTTGTGTTTGCGACGTACCTGATGTCACTGGCAGTGCTGGTAGTGATTTGGATCTTGTGAGATTTTCAAGTGATTTGGATCTTGTGAGATTTTCAAGTGATTGGGATCTTGTGGAATTTTCAATAAATGGCATGTTCTATTATTTCTCTCTAATTAATGATGTTATCTTTGGAACTTTTCGTTCTGGCGCATTCACTGCCCTTCTATGTCACTGCAAGCCCCCAGTCTTCAGGTTAGTATGAATCAGTGGTAATTTTGGCCAAGTGACTCACCTGATAATACCCGGCATTTAAGGTCACATTATAAGCAAGGTATGCCTGTCCTTGTGCAACGGCACCGGTGCGATCAACTTCCATATAATGATACTGCTGCAAACTGGTATAGAACGTCTCAGTACCTGGCAAAACACCATAGAAACCAGAATGGTTGCGAAATTTAATTTCCCGAAGGAAATTAGTCTGATCATCGGAACTCATAACGAGGACGGTATTCGTCGTAATATGGGGCTGTTGCTTAAAACGCGTGTTTGAAATAGCCTGAGCTTGCATGACATCTGCAGCAACATGCCATGCGATAAATTCAGGTGTTGTTGCATCTTCAAGGTTGTGCATTTCTTCAATTCTTTTCGCCACACGCTGTATCCCATGGCGATGATCGTAATCATGTTCATTTGACTCAGAATAATTGGAAACATCGGAAAAACGCGAATCCATCCTGCTGAACCATTTCTTATTATGGTTAACATCATTATCCCCAGGTTCGGGAGTTCCTGAACTATTTGTATCCGCCCCTCCTCGATGATAAGCCAGCAGATTTGTCGAAGCATTCGCAGAACTGGAGTTCTGACGGTTCGATAAAAATGAACCAGAATAATCAGGAACAGGGGAATTCAGACGCGCGATGTGAATGGATTCATGGATCCTAGCCTTTGGTTCTGGTTTAAAAAAATTTTCTTTATTTTTATTGTATAATTTCAAAAATTTAGTAACCACTGGTTCCTGTAAACTGGTCGTTTTTCTTTTTCTTAACTCCGGATCATGAAGGGTGGTTGCCGGTAAACTGTATGCGTTTCTTTTGTTGCATGAATTATTAACTTCTCGAAATCGTACTGACATTTCATTCGAATTTTCTGTTGTTGAACTTGCTTTCGAATTTTCTATTGTCCGAGTAGAAAGGATTTTGTCACCTATTGGCGATAAGAACATTTAATTACAAGCTCCTTTAATTTTTTAAGTGATTACCCAATATTTTTTTTGAATAATTTTTACCAGCTGACACCCTAAAAAAGGTTTCAGAAAATTGATTTATATTCAAAGTAATTTGTCGTGCATTAAATTTAATAAAAAATTGATTATGGATTATGATCGGGATTAATACTGAGCAATGTCTTAATGAATTGCTCAATATTATGCCTGCTACTCATAATGTATTAAATGCCATCAGGCAGGCTACAAAAAAACGCTCATGGAAACTTTATAAAAATCTGATGAACATAGCTCGTCTTCGTCGGGATCAAAAGGTCTGTAATCTTGAGTTTTCCCGATCACAATCATTGCCTTATAGTCCGCTACATGTATATGGCACTGTTAACAAAATTATTTTTCGAGTTAAGCTCAACGCGTTAAGCCGGGCTTAATGAGATGCAATCGGCAGGGGCCAAGGGAATGAGCACTGAAATTTATGTGAGCGCTTTCAGAGGATTATCTCAGGAGCGCCTGTCTTGTCCACAACGTATGGATATGAAAGTCTTTCCCAAGCTGTACAGGACGGGGAACTGGCAGGGTATAAAATAGGTTATCACAGATAAAGGCTGTGATTTTTATGAGGTAAAAAGATCCACTCCGTGACAGTGGAAAACAGCCCGTTATTCCACGCCGTCAGGATACTGGCCTGCATACTGAAGAGGACAGGGGAAAGAAGACAACACACGCCCTGCCATTGAACGCTTTTTCGGCAGGATAAAAGGGAACAAAAGGCTGGCCTTGCGTTTTGATAAACTGGATGTTACCTCTTTCTTCGCCATCGCCAACCCTTAGATCTTTAAATTACTTTGTTAACAGTTCCATATCACAGTGAAATGTATTTTGGTTTTTGACCCGGAAATGACCACTGTATTGTCCTGCTATCAGGAAAATACCTGCTACTGATAAAATCAATATTGGACGCCCTGGCTTGGGTATTTATTCGACACATAAAATGCGAACAGTATTAGTACTCCCCATGGTTCCCATCACATCTCCTTGAGTTACCAATACCAAGTCACCTGAAATCAGGTACCCTTTATCACGCAGACAAGAAATAGCATTTTTAGCAGCTAAAATACCATCTGAATTGGTATCATAATATAAAATTGGTGTTACACCACGGTAGAGTGCGGTCATATTTAAAGTACTTTCATGACACGATATGGCAAAAATGGGCAAACCAGAACTAATTCGGGACATCATTAACGCGGTTCGTCCTGATTCTGTCAGGGCGATGATCGCCGTTACCCCTTTCAGGTGATTGGCTGCATACATCGTTGACATGGCAATGGCTTCTGGAATGTTATTAAATTGAATATCCAGACGATGTTTTGAAATATTCATGCTGGGTATTTTTTCAGCGCCCAGACAAACTTGCGCCATGGCAGCGACAGTTTCCGCAGGATACTGTCCGGAAGCTGTTTCCGCGGATAACATGACAGCATCGGTACCATCCAGTACAGCATTGGCAACATCCATCACTTCAGCCCTGGTTGGCATGGGGTTGGTAATCATGGATTCCATCATCTGTGTGGCAGTAATGACAACACGGTCAAGCTGTCTTGCCCTGCGGATTAACTTTTTTTGTATACCTACCAAAGCAGGATCGCCAATTTCAACCCCCAGATCGCCACGGGCAACCATTACCACATCTGAGGCCAGAATAATATCATCCATTGCCTCATCACTGCATACCGCTTCAGCCCGTTCTACTTTCGATACTATTTTGGCATAACAACCTGCATCACGTGCCAGACGACGGGCGTAGTTTAAATCTTCACCAGAACGTGGGAATGACACGGCAAGATAATCCACACCAATTTTAGCAGCAGCCAAAATATCAGCCTTATCCTTTTCTGTCAGTGCCTGTGCAGACAGACCACCTCCGAATTTGTTGATGCCTTTATTGTTAGATAAAGGACCACCGACAGTCACTTCTGTGAATACCTTCATCTCTTTTATTTCAAGTACTTTTAGCTGTACACGACCATCATCAAGCAACAAAAGATCACCGGATACAACATCGGCAGGCAGTCCTTTATAATCGATGCCCACCTGATCTTTATTCCCTTCACCCGTGAGATTAGCATCAAGTAAAAATTTATCGCCGATATTCAGGAATATCTTTCCTTCCTTAAAGGTGGAGATTCTGATTTTGGGTCCCTGTAAATCAGCCAGAATGGCGACGTGACGCCCCAATTTAACAGCAATTTCGCGTACTTTTTCAGCTCTTAATTGGTGATCCTGTACAGTACCATGGGAAAAATTTAGCCTAACAACATTAGCGCCTGCAAGAATCACTTTTTCGAGATTATTATCACGGTCAGTGGCTGGCCCCAGTGTAGTTACTATCTTGGTTCTTCTTAGCCGTCTGGACATGTATGACTCCGTTGACTTGTGATAGCCTGTTTCAGGATCTGTTGCACGTTTGCCATCCTGCCTTAAAATGCTCATTTGACTGTCTATAAACTTTGTACCTCATTTTGCCTTAACTCCCAAGGCCTGGAACGGGCTTTGATAGGCATGGTGACATTAGTGTGGCATCGCGCTAACAAGTTTTATCGATAAACAGCCTTTGGAAAAAGGCCCACTAATTATCACACTGTGTTTCATTCATGTCACCTACATATGACAGATGGATATTAAATAGTGGTGCACCACTCACCGTCAGGAATAATTGGATATGGATTAACAGGAAAAGATGAATATCTACTGCGTTTGTTGATCCATACCGGATACTGCTTCTTGAATTTCAGTGTCACCTGACCGTTTATCGTAGAGGCATATCAAGGTGCCTGGCTGGTTTTTCATGTGGGATTGAGGCCATTGCTCCTTCACGACAACCAGTACTTTATCTTCAAAATTGAGAGGCTGACCCAAAATAGTGGTCCGTTCCAACTGGCTGGCTCGTATACAGTGCTGTTGTGCCAAAACAAAAAGCTTATCCCATTCACTGGGGGAAGATGCAGCCAGCATAATAGGCATGAGATAAAAGATAATGACAGCAATGGGGCGTGTGAACATTAATAAGCCTCTCCTGAATAATACTTTTTGTAAAAGCATCAGTTAAAATGCGTCAAGCTTTATTAAAACTATTGCGAAGAACCCGTGCGCCGCCTAAGGTGCTCCAATACTCATGTATTTCGTCATCGCGGTTTTTGTGCCATCACAGTGGGGAACATGCGGGCACGATCTTCAATGAAAATAATATCGGTAAAACCCACACTCTGGAGCTGATCTCTGGTTTGTTCATGAGTACGAAAGGCCCCCCATTTTACCTCGAGCAGATGTATAAATAGTCGTTGTTGAAGCAACAATGCTTCCTGATCAATGGCAGAAAAATCCCAAGGTGAAGGTACTCCAAGTGTTGGAGGTGGCGTCAGGAAGCTGGTGATCAGCTTTCCACCAGGCTTCAGGGCGTTAAAAAAAAGCTTATATAATAGAGTCACACGAGCATCATCGGGCTCATAAATGTTGAGGCCATTACTGACCAAGATATCCACTTCCTCATACAGACTTAATGCCCAAGCATCCTCACAATATAGCGACACACGGCCGCTAAGCCCGCGTTTTTTTGCTTCTGCCCATGCACCCTCTAACGCTTCCGGATCCAGATCAATACCCATCAGGGTGACGTCCTGATGCTGGCTATAATTCAACATCAGCAATTCGCTCATCAATCCGCAAGGCACGGATGCCAGTGTGAATCCCGTGCTAAGTAGTCCTTGCAATTGTTTGAAAAATATCCAAAAACGTTCACGCGTTGCCAGTACTACGGGTAAAGTTTCAAGTATCCGGTATTCAAGATCAGAAATTTGATGGTCTACTGCCTGTTCCGCACACCAAGTGACGATTCGATGTGTCCAGTATGCATTCAGACCACGGTTTTTGATCAGAAACATACCGAGATCGAAAGAAGCCAGCTCTGCCAGCAACCAAAGTTGTTGTTCAACTGTGGCAACAGCGAGATCGCCTACCGCCCGTAAGCGCATTTCAATAGCCTGCAACAGATTCTCACTGTTGTTTTCTGTACTGGCATTATGGGAAATGAGCTGCCCCCGGAGTAGTTCCGTCCCGGGATATTGAATACTTTTTTGATTCATATTTTTTTACTAAATTTACTAATTATTGAAAGGTTAATTTTTTTACGGGTAACCCATGGTCACCAA
>CAZBYB010000003.1:22887-49801 GCA_964496225.1 uncultured Yersinia sp.
AAATGCCACCATCACCCATATTTAAATACACCCGGCATTTTTCATGCCCGCATACCCGAAAGCAATAAAAGTAAGGCGAACTTATGCTACAGTAAAATTATCCTGACTGTCATCAGCGGAAGTTGTAACAAATTTAGATAATTTTTTCTGTGATTTTACTGGCTGTGTTCGGAGGGGATACTTTAGTGATGTAATGGTATTACATTCGGCAATTAAAGGAGATGAACATGGCAGCCACTGCGACAAACCCAGCATGCGATCTGATCATTTTTGGGGCAAAAGGTGATTTAGCACGCAGGAAATTGCTGCCTTCTCTTTATCAACTGGAGAAAGCGAATCACCTCCATCCTGAGACCCGCATTATCGGTGTTGGACGGGCTGAGTGGGATAAAGATGCTTGGGCCAATGTAGTTAAAGAAGCATTGAATACCTTTATGAAAGAAAAACTGGACGATGAACTCTGGAAAAGACTGGGCGCAAGACTGGATTTCTGCAATCTGGATGTGAATGACAGCAAAAATTTCACCAAACTGGCATTAAAACTCGATCAAGACAATCATATCACCATCAATTACTTTGCCATGCCCCCCAGTACATTTGGTGCAATTTGCAAGGGATTAGGTGAAGCAGGGCTAAATAAAGCAATGAGCAGGGTAGTGATGGAAAAACCCTTAGGGACTGATCTGGCTTCTTCACGGCGGATTAATGATCAAGTGGCTGAGTATTTCAATGAAAACCAGGTATACCGTATTGACCATTATTTGGGTAAAGAGACCGTACTCAACTTACTGGCATTACGTTTCGCTAACTCATTATTTATCTCCAACTGGGATAATCGCACCATTGATCATGTACAGATTACCGTTGCTGAGGAAGTGGGTATAGAAGGGCGCTGGGGCTACTTTGATCAAATGGGTCAAATGCGTGACATGATTCAAAATCATTTATTACAGATTCTCACCATGATTGCTATGTCCCCTCCTGCTGATTTAACCGCCGATCGCATTCGTGATGAAAAAGTAAAAATACTACGTTCCTTAAGACGCATTAATCAGAACAATGTTCGGGAGACGACGGTACGGGGCCAGTATACTGCAGGGTTTGTACAGGGCCATCAGGTTCCGGGCTATCTGGAAGAGGAAGGGGCCAATAAAAAAAGCCACACAGAAACGTTCGTATCCATTCGTGTGGATATCGATGACTGGCGTTGGACCGGTGTCCCTTTTTACCTGAGAACAGGTAAACGCCTGCCGATTAAATGTTCTGAGGTGGTGGTGTATTTTAAGCATCCAGCATTAAACCTGTTTAGTGGATATTATCAGCAATTACCGCAGAATAAACTGACCATCCGTCTGCAACCTGATGAAGGCATTGAAATTCAAGTGTTGAATAAAGTCCCTGGCTTGGAGCATAAGCACCGTCTACAAACCACCAAGCTTGATCTGAGTTTTTCAGAAACCTTCAATGAATCGCATATGGCTGATGCTTATGAGCGTTTGTTACTGGAAACCATGCGCGGTATACAAGCATTGTTTGTGCGCCGAGACGAGGTAGAAGAAGCATGGTGCTGGGTTGACTCGATCATGAATGCATGGGAAGCCGATCATGAAGAACCCAAATTGTACCAAGCCGGTACGTGGGGGCCACTGACATCTGTTGCCATGATTACCCGCGACGGACGTTCATGGAATGAATCTGAGTAGCCGCCCAAGAGCAAGGTTCTGTTCACAATAAGGGAATTGCAAAATTTTCAACACGATATGTGGTCATGTTGGTTCAATAGTACGGCATCATATTGTGATCACGTTTAAGATACCTTCCTTATTATTGCTGTAACGCCTGTAAAACAGGTTGTAATCGTTGTCATCTGTACTAAAGTCTAATAGCCAGTCCTAATTATTTAAAGGTGACAGTGGATGACGGCCAATAATCGGTATTTCTTAATGGCAAATATTATACTTACACTTGGTTTTGCTTCTCTTTCCAACGGTGTAATGGCAGCTGAAACAACTTTTTCATCCTTCTTATGCAAGGAAGCAATAGAGAAGTGTCAAGTCCAAGGTCTGACGAGTGATCAAGCTAAAACGTACTATACCACCCTGCAGAGTTGTTCAGCGGTTCCATCAGATGCATTACAATACTGTAAAAGCGAAAGCGAAAAATCTTAAGCTTGGAGGATCTAACCAATCGTATTAATGGAGAATAAAACTGGTCTGTCGCATCAATATCGATGAGTCAGGCAAAATGACACCTGTTTTTCAGACAGCCCGTTGACAAAATGGCCCTAATGGGAAATAGAACGTCCTTTTCAGTATACGGAGACTATCCCTTGCGTAACCGGTATCAGTTCGATGCCTGATGGAGGTCCTGGCATTGCTGAAAGAGGTGAGTCCTGTCATGAAACTGATTCGGCGTTTGATATTCCACGAATGTCTTTTACACTCCCGGGGAAATAAAAGCTGCATGCTGTATTTGGCCGCAGAGTGCTATCAAGCAGCTACAATTAGCAATAATAATGAGTGAGGTAAGATATGTATTGTTTTTGAGATTACCCACTCGTGTCGTTCATCAAAAAAGCCTTCGAACGTCTGCACTATCCTGTTGATATCATTGCCCGGCGCTTTTAGTTTACGCCATCCTGAAAAATGGCGATATGTGATCATTCGTGCAATTTATGCCAGGATGTCCACCTTGTTTAATTGACCTGTATTTTACTGTAAGGCCATTATGACCCTGCGAATTTTAGCCCTCGATACTTCCACTGAAGCTTGTTCCGTTGCCCTTTGGGATGCCGGAGAAATTTATACTCTGTATGAAGTCTGTCCGCGTCAGCATACACAACGCATTTTACCACAGGTACAACAGGTGCTGGCACAGGCAGCTATCTCATTACATCAACTGGATGCCATCGCTTTTGGTCGTGGTCCTGGTAGTTTTACTGGCGTTCGTATTGGTGTGGGTATCACACAGGGGCTGGCATTAGGGGCAGATTTACCCGTAATGGGCATTTCAACTTTACAAACCATGGCGCAAGGAGCCTGGCGCCTTACTCAGGCCAAACGTATACTAGCGGCAATTGATGCACGTATGGGAGAAATCTACTGGGGCCAGTTTGAACGTACTCATGAAGGTGTCTGGCTTTGCGAAAATGAGCGGTTACTGACGCCCGTACAGACATTGTCCCTTATACTATCACTGAAAGGTATCTGGACTCACGTTGGTACCGGATGGCAGGCTTACCCGGATCTCATAGCAAACGGTATAGAACTGTATGACGGATACATGCCATTTCCTCAGGCTGAAGATATGCTGCCACTGGCATTGCAGATGTGGAATCGTGGAGAGGCTGTTAGTGCAGAAAGCGCCGAGCCTGTTTATTTACGTAATACAGTGGCCTGGCAAAAGCTACCCTGCAAGAAAATGCCGGGCAATTCATCTGCATTATTATGAATAACGAAATATTACACGAAACGGAAATAATCACCAAAATTTGGTGATTTACATCACAATATCAGCGTTATTGATAGCCAAAAAGTATATAAAGTTGAATATTTATTAGTGTATTGAGTGAAATGAGTGGTTACAATGATAAAAATACTCATTTCAGGAGTGCTATTTTGGGAAAAATTTGGTTAAACAATTATCCTGCCGATGTCCCGACAGAGATAAATCCTGATCGCTATGCTTCTTTGGTACATATGTTTGAAAACGCAGTGGAACGTTATGCTGATAAAACGGCGTTTATTAATATGGGGCAAAGTATGAGCTTCCGTACGCTGGAAGAGCAAAGTCGCGCTTTTGCTGCCTGGTTGCAAAATAAATTGAATTTACAAAAGGGCGATCGTGTTGCGTTAATGATGCCAAATTTACTGCAGTACCCTGTCGCTCTGTTTGGCATTTTACGGGCTGGCATGGTTGCAGTGAATATTAATCCTCTCTATACCCCTCGTGAGCTGGAGCATCAGCTCAACGACAGTGGTGCCACTGCGATCGTGATCGTCTCTAATTTTGCACACACTCTGGAGAAAGTCGTTTTCAATACTCAAGTGAAACATGTGATCCTGACGCGCATGGGCGATCAGCTTTCTGGCATCAAAGGGACGTTGGTTAATTTAATTATCAAATATATCAAACGCATGGTGCCTAAATATGCCTTACCTGGCGCCATCTCCTTTCGTTTTGCATTACATACCGGTCGCCGATTACCCTTTATCAAGCCCGATATTAGCAATACTGATGTGGCATTTTTACAATATACCGGCGGAACAACCGGTGTAGCGAAAGGTGCCATACTGACACACCGTAACATGCAGGCGAACATAGAACAGGCAAAAGCGGCTTATGCCTCAGTTTTAAACGAGGGACATGAACTGCTGGTGACGGCATTACCGCTCTATCATATTTTTGCATTAACCATGAACTGTCTGTTTTTTATCGAGCTGGGCGGCAGTAATTTACTGATAACCAATCCCCGGGATATTCCTGGCATGGTAAAAGAGCTGAGTCGTTACTCCTTCACGGCAATATCAGGTGTCAATACACTCTATAATGCATTACTGCATAACAGAGAGTTCCATAAACTAAAGTTTTCTGCACTGCATTTTTGTGTCGGTGGCGGTATGTCAGTACAAAAAGCCGTCGCGGATAAATGGGAACAAATTACCGGTAAACATTTACTGGAGGGCTATGGCCTGACAGAATGCTCGCCGTTAGTGACCGCAAATCCCTATAATATTGAGCATTACAATGGCAGCATTGGCCTACCCGTACCCTCCACTGATGTTCGATTGCTCAATGAGCAGAATAAAGAAGCAGGACCCGGTGAAAGTGGAGAATTATGGGTGCGTGGGCCACAAGTGATGCAGGGTTACTGGCAACGCCCGCAGGAAACTGACGAAGTGCTGAAAGAAGGTTGGCTCGCCACTGGTGATATTGCTACGATGGATGACAAAGGTTTTTTGCGTCTGATCGATCGTAAAAAAGACATGATTCTGGTGTCAGGCTTTAATGTATACCCTAATGAAATTGAACATGTTGTTGCTCAGCATGAAAAGGTATTAGAATCTGCAGCCATCGGTGTATCGGATCAACACTCTGGTGAGATAGTCAAGCTTTTTGTTGTAAAGAAAGAGGCCAGTTTAACCGCAGATGAATTATTGACGCATTGTCGTTCCTACCTGACCGGATATAAAATTCCAAGAATTATAGAATTTCGTGATGAATTGCCCAAATCAAATGTAGGCAAAATACTCAGACGTGCATTACGTGATCAACCGTCAGGCTAGAAGCATCACCATCCATGATAAATTTTTTATCCAGTACAATTTGATGCCAATGCATGCCAGCATTGTTGTTTTATCATCATTGTTTTAAAGAGAACCAGTTTGAATTATCAGTTGATCACGACAAATGAAGAATTACAGCAGGTATGTACACAAGCCTGTAATTATCCACAGGTGGCCATGGATACGGAATTTGTCAGAATTAATACTTATTATCCGCAGTTGGGTCTGATTCAACTTTATGATGGTCAACAACTTTCACTGATTGATCCGTTTGGTATCCAAGAATGGCAACCATTTTTAACATTGTTGAAAAACCAAAATACCCTCAAATTACTGCATGCAAGTAGCGAAGATATAGAAGTTTTTTTACATAAATTTAATCAGTTACCCACTCCGATGCTTGATACTCAGGTACTGGAGGCATTTACTGGGCAGACTTTGTCTTGTGGGTTTGCAGCCTTGGTTGAAAAATACCTGAATGTTATTTTGGATAAAAGTGAATCCCGCACCGACTGGACAACTCGTCCGTTAAGCGAAAAACAATGTATTTATGCTGCAGCGGATGTTTTTTACCTGTTACCTCTGGCAGATAAATTAATTAAAGCGACAGCAGCAGCAGGATATACAGAGGCAGCCAGTGATGAATGTCTGCTACTCTGTCAACGCCGGCGCGAAATTTTGGATCCTGAACTGGCATACCACGAAATCATGAATGTATGGCAATTGCAGCCGTGCCAGCTTGCCTGCCTGCAAAAATTAGCGGCCTGGCGTCTGCAACAGGCG
Source organism: uncultured Yersinia sp. (assembly GCA_964496225.1). GTDB lineage: Bacteria > Pseudomonadota > Gammaproteobacteria > Enterobacterales > Enterobacteriaceae > CAZROT01. The sequence goes on from CAZBYB010000003.1 coordinate 28,956, forward strand.
CGTGAACGTGATCTTGCAATCAATTTTGTTATCAAGGAAGAACATTTGTGGCAGGTTGCGCGCTACTTGCCAACATCCCTGAATGAATTGGAGTATTTGGGATTAAGCAGGCAGGAAATTCATTATCATGGGCGAACCTTGCTAGCGTTAGTCGCTGAAAGCAACCGTGTCGATAAAAGGGATTTGCCAGCACCTGTGATGAATTTGGTCGATTTTCCAGATTATAAAAAAATTGTTAAAGATATTAAAGCATTGATCCAGTCCGTCAGTAAAAAAACGCAATTAAGCACCGGCCTGCTTGCGTCGCGCAGACAAATCAACCAGCTACTCAACTGGCACTGGCAGCTCCGACAACATAAACAGCTACCTGAACTTCTGACAGGATGGCGGGGTCATTTGCTGGCGCAGTCATTACAAAAAATACTGGCACAGTAGACTTCTTGCAAAACTTGCTGCAGAAAAACAAGTACGGTGTCTTACTGTGCACAGAACCAGGGTGACCTGTTTTCTCATTATTTCCATGAAGATAAATACGTATAATGCACATTCTTTCATGGCATCAGGGCCCATTAACCATTTATGGATCGTGGCGTTGTTTCATCTATTTCCGGCAATATCACATTCAGTTCTAACACTGAAATATCATCTTCCTTCTGTTCAAATTGTACATGCAGCATTTGGGGATCTATCTGAATATATTTGCAAATGACTGCCATAATATCGCGTTTTAGATCAGGCAGATAGTGAGGTTCACTGTCCCTGCGCCGCCGCTCAGCAACAATAATTTGCAGTCGTTCTTTTGCAATACTGGCAGTGTGTTTTTTACGAGATAGAAAAAAATCTAATAAGGCCATGGATTATCCCCTGAAGAAAAGGCGTCTTATAAAGCCCATCTTCTCTTCTTCAATAAAGCGAAAGGGAACTGCCTCTCCGAGCAAACGTCCAACAGTGTCATCATAGGCCTGACCGGCATCAGATTCCAGATCCAGAATAACAGGTTCACCCTTATTAGAAGCACGTAACACACTGGAATCTTCCGGGATAACGCCAATCAGTGGAATTCTGAGAATACCGAGTACATCCTCCATACTCAGCATATCACCACGACTTACACGTTGAAGATTATAACGGGTTAACAGCAGGTGCTCTTTAACCGGCTCTTCATTTTTTTCGCTACGACGCGATTTAGCAGACAGAATCCCTAATATACGATCAGAGTCACGGACTGAAGAAACTTCAGGATTCGTGGTAATCACGGCTTCGTCAGCAAAATAAAGTGCCATAAGAGCCCCAGTTTCTATGCCTGCAGGGGAATCACAGATCACAAAATCGAAATCCATCTCATGGAGATCGTTTAATACTTTTTCAACACCGCCACGCGTTAGAGCATCTTTGTCGCGCGTTTGCGAAGCCGGTAAAATAAAAAGGTTATCGGTATGTTTGTCTCTAATCAAAGACTGTTTCAGATTGGCATCGCCCTGAATGACGTTGATAAAATCATAAACCACCCTACGCTCACATCCCATAATCAGATCAAGATTACGCAGACCAATATCAAAATCAATCACTACCGTTTTCTTTCCCCGCTGTGCCAACCCGGTTGCAATAGCTGCACTTGATGTGGTCTTACCAACGCCACCTTTACCCGATGTCACAACAATAATGCGTCCCATGAAATGGATTTCCTTGCTAAAAGGGCTTAATTTAAAGGTTGTATAGTTAGCAGGTTATTCAACAGGCTAACTTGCGCAGCCTGGCCAAAATAATCCGCTGGAATTTGATCACTGAGCCAATATTGCCCCGCGATAGAAACCAGTTCGGCGCCCAATTGTGTACAAAAAATTTGGCAGTTTTTATCACCAGAAGCACCGGCCAGAGCACGACCACGGAGCATGCCATAAATATGAATATTCCCATCGGCAATCAATTCAGCACCGGCACTGATATTACTGGTAACGATCAAATCACGATTCAGTGCATAGATCTGTTGGCCAGAACGAACAGGCGTATTAATGATCTGTGCCTTGATGGATGTACCGGGAAGTTGATTTATCGTATTCGGTTCATCGTCTATTAACGCTCGACGTTTCCCTTCATTCAGCAGGGGTAAACCAGCATGCGTAAGTGCTCTCTTTTGCTTTTCATCACGACAACCACTGATACCTACAACACGCAAACCTGTTGAAGTGACAGCCTGCTGAAGGACTTTCCAGTTCACATCATCGGGCAATGTTGCAACATTGATAACTACGGGGGCATTTTTCAGGAAAGCAGGGGCCTGCTGAAGTTTTTCTTTTAATGCCAAACGAATGACTTCAGGTTGTGAATTATGTAAATGGATAACCGAAAGGGTAAAATTACTGCCTTTTAACTCAATGGGAGATTGTGACATCTATCTTACTCAATTTCAGTAACTTTTCATTAGCGGTACAGCCACGTGGTATTTGCAGCTGCAACATAAAAAACACAAGCAGATATGAGTAGCATTTAAATAATATTTATTTATATCAATATGATATTACATAATGGGATGAATGAAATCAATTGAGAATTACAGCACAACTTTGTTTTGCTCGCTACTTCTATCCCGGTATTTATTTGTGAGGTTAAAAATCAGGAGGTCACAAAACTCAGATCATTAACCCTGCAATAAACAATGCCGGTATAAGGGATACTGTACAAGCGCTACATATTAGTATCAATGCAGTAATACGTACTTTAAAAAAATTCTCGCTACAATGTGCAATATGCTACTGCTGTGTCAGTCGAAAATTCAACGGGTTTGTGAAATCAATGAAACATCGTCGTTTTGTCAATCCGCTGATACACAACGTATTGAACGTGAAAATCTGACACTGCATAATCGCCTGAAATGTAAAAATCAGAGAAATTTATGACTGCAAATAAAAGTATTAAATTAATGAAAAAGATATCTATGTCATTCATACGGCTTTATTTTTTGATGATAAAAATAAGGTTTTTCGTTTTAATTACTCATATGAAGAAAAATAAAAGATATGGATATTTTGTGTACAAAAATTAGCAAAATTATAGAACTGACCTGTTTTGTTTGTAGCAATGCCATTTCGGAAAATAGAATTTGAAAACTAAAAGTCTGCATAATGCTAATTTATATTTAGTACAAATACACTTGGTCAACACATCATCTGCTGCTTTACGATATAACCTCTGCCAGAATTTAATATGATGGCGTGATGATTAGGCAATGCCTCTAACTTTTAGCTTGATGTAAGAGGATTACTTTTAGCCGGGCTCTCTTTATATATGGCAATAATGCCAGTTTCCTGCTGCTTTTGTGGTCAGTCTCATCCCGTACATAAACAGGGTAAAGAGGTTATACGGGTATTCACGCTTTCATTGCCATAACTGTCGTAAAAACTTTCAGCCTGAGTAGACATGAAGCACATAAGCCTGGCGCCAGAGAGAAAATTGTCCATATGGCAATGAATGGCTCTGGTGTCAGGAACACCTGCGTACGTTGAAAGTCGATAACTACCATTATCCGGACCTTAAAAAACTCATGCCAGAAAAGGTAACCGGCAGCGCCGTTGCCCGTAAAGATATTGCCTTGCTCTGTCAAATGATGAGCAATTACAACTAATTAGAGGCAGATGGATTATAGGCTAAATTATATGAAGTATCGCACACTATTATCAATTTGATTTTTTAATGCCTACTGTTAAATGATTAGTCAGGGTATATTATTCATCATCGATAATTTTTATTAAATCAAAGAGATATTTTTTAATTGACGGCCAATCTGGTTATTTTATTAAAATAATGCTAAATATCATAACTTCTTTATATGTTTTTAGTCACTCAGGCCCTGTGTCAGTATCAGTAACCATTATCTTGTTTACAGTTCCGCTTATGTTAATATATCAATATGATTTATAAAGTATTTTGTTTTTTATGTTGATTATTATTAATGTAATAGGAAAATAACTTGTTATCATTAATGGAAATGTTTGATGAAAATATTGGGAATGAAGGTGATGTTACTCACCGCAATGCTAAATAGTACCCATGGAATCGCAATAACAACAGTGTCCACATTTTCAAATACATCTCCGGGCATGACGGCATCGGATAACAATACCATTGCAACCCCCCTACAGTTTTCAATTTATGTAGAGAAGCTAAAAAAACGGGCAAGAAATGAAGGCATCAGTCCATCAACTATTGATCGTGCATTTTACAAAATTCATTTTATTGATAGAGTGATTAAATCAGATCGTGGTCAGTTAGAAAAAAAAATAACCCTGGATGATTATCTTATTCGGGTATTACCCCCCTCAAAAATCGAACAGGCCCGCATGCATTATCGGCGTTATCAACATCAGCTGATACCTGCTGTTCAGCGCTATGCAATTCCTGCACGCTACATTATTAGCTTATGGGGGATAGAAAGTAATTTTGGCACCATTCAGGGTAAAGAAGATGTGATCTCTGCGCTGGCGACTCTGGCCTTTGAAGGACGTCGTGAAGCGTTTTTTACTGAACAATTAATAGCTGCCCTAAAAATTATTGAAAAAATTAAACCTCCTAATGGAAAGCTGACAGGATCATGGGCAGGTGCTATGGGGCAGAGCCAGTTTATGCCAACATCGTTTCTGATGTATGGCGCTGACGGCGATAATGACGGTAAAATTGATATCTGGCATAATGTTGATGATGTCTTTGCTTCAACGGCAAACTATCTGGCCACTCAGGGATGGATACCTGATGTGGACTGGGGGTATGAAGTCAAATTACCTGCAGATTTCAAGGCTGATCAAGCAGGGTTGCAGGATCAACAAGTACAAACCAGCGCATACTGGCAACAACAGGGTGTTCGCCTGTTAAACGGGGGTACGCTGTCACGTTTCAACCCACGTACCTGGGTTATCAGACCGGATGATGTACATGGCCGGGCATTTCTGGTCACGGATAATTTCCGCACCATTATGCACTGGAATCGATCTTATTATTTTGCCATCAGTGTAGGTATGATGGCCGATGACATCGGCCAGTAGTACTGGCTTTAAGCAGCATAATACAGGTATAACCAATACATCCTTTATTCGATTATTGAGCGTTCCTATGGCACAGTACCATTTTTGGCAATACAAAACGCTGGCTGAAATGTCAGATGATGAATGGGAATCTTTATGTGATGGTTGTGGCCAATGCTGTCTGAACAAACTGATTGATCAAGATACTGGCGAGATATATTTTACCAATATTGCCTGTAATCAGCTCAATATTAAAACCTGCCAGTGTCGGCATTATCAGCATCGTTTTGAGTATGAAAAAAACTGTATAAAACTGACAAGAGAAAACTTGGCAACATTTGACTGGTTACCCAAAACCTGTGCTTATAGATTACTTTCAGAAGGTAAAGACTTATTTTCATGGCACCCGTTAATCAGTGGCACCATAGCCACCGTACATGCAGAGCGCATTTCGGTACGCAATATTGCAGTACACGAAAGTGACGTTGTTGACTGGCAGGACCATATATTACCTAATCCCGTATGATGCAATTCACCATTTTTAAATGTCCTTTATGCTGTAATTTAAGTCATATCAACGCCTGAATAGCCTGTGTTTTTCTGAATGAACAAACTGGCTAACGAGTACCACAATTCCAAACAATAGATAGACAGCAAAAATGCCCATGAGCCACTGCGGCATGCCAAGTGACAGAAATTGCCATTGTGCAGTGGAACAGTCACCCGATGCCAGGAAGACCGCAGGGATCCATTTATCCAGCGGTAGCCAGTCTGGAAAGTTAACGAAAAAATCACAGGTAGAAAAAGGAGAAGGATATAACTGAAGCATGTTATGTTGCCACGCAAGCAAGGTCCCTTCCCACGCACTGTAAATCCATAACAGAATGGCCGGATAACGCAGTGGCGATCCTGGTGCCATAGCACCCAGTACACCAGCACCCATGATGCCAAATAACGCACAACGCTCATAAATACAGTTAACACAAGGTGATAGCAACATAACATATTGAAAATAGAGCGCACTCAGTTCCAATGCAAGAGCAGTCAACATCACCAATAACCAAATGGTGCGTTCCTGTGAACAACGCTTGAAAAATTGCAACATGCTTTTATCCCATGATACAAATGATGATACTGATCAATGTAAACCAATTGATTCTGGTCTACGATTTACGCTCGTTTCAGGCGCTGGAGTGCAAACGGGTTCTTCTGGAAAACATTTTATCATCTGCAGCAAAGCAGGAAAATCCGTATCGACTGCACAGGAGTGGGCAATATAACAATTATATTGCACCGTCATGGGTCAGGCCCTTTAAAAAAGGGGGCAGTTAACAAGAGAAGAGGGGGACGTTATGCATGCGAGAATTGGCTGGGTGGTCAAATCTTTCCCTTCTGGAGATAGCTGTCAAGTAATTCAACACTACCATCATTATTAACTTGCTCAATATAAATATTAAATCCCCACAAACTATGAATATGTTTAATGACTTCATGACGACTTTTACCCAATGGTATACGCTCATGAGGAATATAACGTAATGTCAGGGAACGATCGCCGCGCATATCTACATTCCAGACCTGAATATTAGGTTCATGGTTACTAAGATTATATTGAGTTGAAAGTGTACGGCGAATGGCTTGATACCCTTCTTCATTATGGATAGCCGATATTTCCAGATAATTATTCTTATCATCATCCCGTACAGCAAACAGACGAAAATCGCGCATCACCTTGGGAGACAAAAACTGGCTGATAAAACTTTCATCTTTAAAATTACGCATGGCGAAATCTAATGTATCAAGCCAGTCAGATCCGGCGATATTGGGGAACCAGTGACGATCTTCCTCTGTGGGTAACTGGCAGATGCGTTTGATATCCTGAAATATGGCAAAACCAAGCGCATAAGGATTTATCCCATTATAATAAGGGTTATTATAGGCAGGTTGATATAACACCTCAGTATGATTGTGTAAAAACTCCATCATAAAACGTTCAGTAACACAGCCATCATCATACAGATGGTTAATGATAGTATAATGCCAGAAGGTAGCCCATCCTTCGTTCATGAGCTGTGTTTGTTTTTGTGGATAAAAATACTGGCTGATTTTGCGTACTATGCGTAATATTTCACGCTGCCATGGCTCCAGTAATGGCGCATTTTTCTCCATAAAATAAAGAATGTTTTCTTGAGGTTCCTCAGGATAACGCAATCTTCCTCCTTCATTACGTTTTTTATCCGGTACTGTTTTCCATAACGCATTGACCTGGCTTTGTAGATACTCTTCACGATTTTTCTGGCGAAATTTTTCTTCCTGCAGAGAAATCTTCTGGGGTCGTTTATAACGATCAACACCATAATTCATTAAGGCATGGCATGAATCCAGTAACTTTTCAACCTCTTTAACACCCTGCTGTTCTTCACATCTCGCAATATAATGACGGGCAAACAACAGATAATCGATAATAGAACTGGCATCCGTCCAGCTACGAAACAGATAGTTATTTTTAAAAAAAGAGTTATGCCCATAACAGGCATGGGCCATGACCAGTGCCTGCACGGTGATGGTATTTTCTTCCATTAAATAGGCAATACAGGGATTAGAGTTAATAACAATTTCGTAAGCCAATCCTTGCTGACCCTGTTTATATCTTTGTTCAGTTTCAATGAACCTTTTGCCAAATGACCAATGAGTATAGTTAATAGGCATACCGATACTGGAATAGGCATCCATCATTTGCTCAGCGGTAATTGTCTCAATTTGATGGGGATAGGTATCCAGACGATAATATTTTGCAACTCTGTCGATTTGATCCAGATAAGCTTGCAGTAACTCAAAATTCCAGTCAGGCCCATCACTCAAATGTTTATATTGCCTGCCTTGTATTTTTGTTGAGATTTTCATTCGGCGCATCCTGTTACCCTAAAAACAATAGGGCATTCTCTATAATAATAGGGCATTCCATTTATAAAACACGACTTAAAAATCATTTTCATCTTATCATCGGATATAACCATGACATCAGGGAACGCAAGAAAATGAATGCCCTTAAAGAGGATGGAGCTACAATTGCCAGCGTGCCAGAACAAAAAGAACATTACCATTGTTGTAGCTACCTGGAATATAGCTGGTTTGTAAGGATAAGCGATGATATTCAATGGAAAATAAAGGCAGAGGCAAAGGTATCGGAATATAATGATACTCATGACGCCCGGTTATACTCAGTGCAAAACCAGCGCCAAAGCGCCATTTATCCATCTCTCCAAAGGTCCACATCTTTTGATAACCATAACCGATAACCGGTTGTATTTTATTATGTGAATCCATAAAAGCCATGGCATATAAAGAGTGCCAGTTATTTTTTGTATCAAAGCGATAAGTACCGTAACCCATGCCCCAGGCAAGCTCATTATAAGATTTAATTTTCTCATCGCTGTAAGTGAACCTGTTATGCCAGGCAGCAATGGGAACATAGAGCTCAGTATTCGAGGAATCCCATGTCAGTAAAAGATCCTGTTTCCATTGTTCCCATAGACTGGGTTCCAGTTGTCGTTTTTGTTGTTGATTTTCTGTAATAGCCCCCATATCACCGGCATTCAAATAAGCACTGACATTCATTGTAAAGATGAGAGTACTGAATAGTAAAATAGTATTGACAGTGCAATTAAACTGCATTATTAGTATCTCTATATAAAAATAAGATGAAGTACTCTATTATTTAATAAATAACAGGCTGATGATGAATTATTTAAACGAAACATTTTTTATGTGAAGCCACCTGGTAAATAGGGATTAACTGATTTTCGACGTATTATAATAGGTCGTTACGCTCTCATCCAGAATTTATTATGCTGGTATTTTTATTTATTTTTCATAAATAGAGGGTAAACTTTTTCAAGATCGTCGAGATGGGTGACATAAATCAGTAGCTGTCGCTGTTCCAAGCCAATGATCAAAACCCCATCTTCAGACAGATTGATATCTTTTATGCGATGGTAAAAAATAAAAACACCGGCATAAAAAAAACCGGTATTTTTAAATAATAATTTTGGTGTGCGGATACAAGAAATATAAACAGCTTCCAACGCCAGAATAAACAATAAGTAATTAGTCAATGCATGGCTGTTTGAAAGATCTGTGTGGTAAATAAAAACGCCTACTAAACCAATAAATATCAGATAGTCAACTTTATTTTTGCGCTTAAGGGAAATTTTGCATAGCGTATTTCCATGCATTATACCTATAATATATTTTTCATAAAAAATAAAAGCCAATAATAATAAAACGAGAATCAGTAAAAGAATATCAATTGGTGGCATTTAATAGAACTCCAGAAGTAAACAAATAACCGAGGCCATAGACCTCTGGTTATTTGTTAGCGTCTGTTTGAGCCCTGCTACCTGTTGATTAGCTTGCATCAAAACAAACCTCAAAGCGCATATTGACTGTCAGTCCGGTTTTTTTTCATATTTTTTGCAGGAAATCCCCTTATCTTGCCGTGCACAAGCCCCTTAAGCACGCTTTTGAATATACCTAGAGTCCAAAAAAACCAATCCAGTACCCAAAAATACTGATGGCAAAAAACCCCATAATGATCCAGAGAGCATTTATCTTATTGCGTAATAGCCACATACATCCGAACGTTAACAGTAATGGCACAATCCCCGGCATGAGCTGATCCAAAATAGTTTGTACGGTTGTTACTGTGGTCTGACCATCCTGCTTAGTTATTTCGGAAACAACCACCGGGATGTTAACATGCGTCCATTTGTTGACCAGGGCTCCCATAACGAACAAACCAAGAATGGAAGCTCCTTCAGTCAATTTTTGTAACAAATTACCATTCATATCGTTGACGATATTGGCGCCTTTTTTGTAACCATAGGCCACTCCGTAGTATAGGACCATCAAGCGAATCAGATTAAAGAGCACAAAAAATAAGACAGGACCAAGCAGGCTGCCATCCATGGCAATACCGGCACCTAATGCAGCAAATACCGGGCGAATAGTTCCCCAAAATATCGGATCACCAACACCCGCCAGCGGACCCATTAAACCAACTTTGATACCGTTTATTGCCGCATTATCAATGGATGCCTCATTAGCGCGTTGTTCTTCCATAGCCATGGTAACACCCAGTATCGGTGCTGCAACATAAGGGTGAGTATTAAAGAATTCCAGATGACGCTTGATAGCTTGCTTACGTTCGACAGAATTTTCCGGATAAAGGCGGCGAATCACTGGCACCATGGAAAAACAGAAACCCAGTGCCTGCATACGTTCGAAATTCCAGGATCCCTGCAAAAAGTTAGAACGGATAAACACAGAACGTACATCACTGGCCGTGAGCTTTTTTACAGTTGTTGTGGTGTCAACCATTTTTTTATCCTTAATCTAATTCGTTATCAAGTTCATTACGCGTTGGTGCAGCCACAACTTGTACGCGCTGAGGTTGGTTGTATTTCGGACTCAGCTGAATATAAAAAATAGCCATCACGATACCGATAACACCTAATGCAACCAAATTAAAATTAGTAAAAGCGGCAGTAACAAAACCTAAATAGAAGAATGGCATCAAGTAACCAGTACGCATCATGTTAATAACCATGGCGTAGCCAACCACAACAATCATACCACCGGCGATATTGAGACCATGGGTCACCACTTCAGGAATAGCACTGAGGAGTATCTGAACTTCAGAAGTTCCTACGGACAACACAACAACCAAGGCCGGGATCGCAATACGCATGGCCTGCAAAAGCAACGCTGAAATATGTAGCCAGCTGATTGTCGTTAGGCTTCCACGTTCAGCAACACTGTCTGCTGCATGTTGAAAGGCAACCGTCAGGGTCCGTGCAATAATAGTAAGCACCTGACCTGCCGCAGCTAATGGAATCGCCAGCGCAATACCCGCGCCAACACTTTGGCCACCTGCAATAACCAGAATGGTAGAAATAATAGAGGCCAGTGCAGTATCAGGTGCCATAGCAGCCCCGATGTTCATCCAACCTAACGCTATCATTTCAAGGGTGCCACCAATAATGATCCCGGTTTTCATGTCACCAAGGATAGCACCAATTAAAGTACAGGCAACTAAAGGGCGGTGAAACTGAAACTCATCCAGGGTAGATTCTATCCCAGAAATACATGCCACAATAAATATCAGCACAATTTGAAGAGTAGTGATCTCCATTGTACTTCTCCTTTTTCATAAAATAGGGTAAACCCAAGATCATTTAACACCTGAAAAACAGCATGTTGTCAGATGACGCTTCTTTATTAAGTCATGGGCTCAATTTATTAATCATGTCCATCATTTTTAATCGCGTGTCAGAAGCCACTTTACGCACTTCGAGTTCTATGCCGCGCTCGTCCAGTTTTTTAAATGCTTCAATATCCTTTTGATTGACAGAAACAGCATTATTAATCTGAGTCTTACCCTGTTGGAAAGCCATTCCACCAATGTTAACTGACGTAATGTTAACACCCGCTTCAATTAGACGCAGTACATCACTTGGATTAGTGAATAACAACATCACCCGCTCTTTGGCATATTTTGGATTATTATAGACACGAATGGCTTTTGCGACATCAATAACATGAGCCGTAATACCGGGAGGGGCCACTTGAGTCAACAGTGTTTTTCGCATATGATCAGCCGCAACTTCATCACTGATAACAATAATACGTGTGACATTGGCCTCTTTCGTCCAGCGTGTTACCACTTGGCCATGAATTAAACGGTCATCGATACGAGCCAGTCCGATCTGCATATGGCCGTCTGGATTCAAGGTTGCCGCAGCAATAGCGGAATCTACCGTTGCAGTGGATGGTACGCCAAGTTTTTTATTATCCAAAGGTGTTTTTAATGCCTTAACACCACAGCTACCTGCTTCCACAGCAATGGAAATCAGTTCAGCAAAAGAGGGATTATCGTCACGCGCCATAAAAGTTTCGATCAGCATCGGAATGTTAACACCGGCCACGACCTCATAGTTTGCTTGATCAACACTCATTCGACTGGCAGCGTTAAATGGACTGCCTCCCCAAGTATCCACCAGAAACAAGACACCGCTATTGGTATTTAATTTTTTAAGGCTATTATTGTATTTTTCCATTAACGTTTCGGTATTTTCACCGGGGATGAAATCAATATAAGCAACGTTTTCCTGTTCGCCTAATATCATTTCAGAGGTTTTAAGCAATTGCTCCGCTGCAACCCCATGCGTACCTATGATAACCGCTATACTCACTCGCTATACTCCCTTTATTAACCTTGCATTTATCACATTATCAACAAAAGCCTCCTGCAGAAAGCACCTGTAATTAAATATTGGATATATTGATAATACTTTTAATATTAATAAATATACCTTCTTGACCCTATATAATGAACAATGCTTAGTTTAGAGGGTAAAAAAATAAATATTGTGACAATGCTCAGCTATTATAATATATTTTATCCGATTAATTTCAATTGAATAATTAAGCAGCATTGAATATCAGGCTATCACTGATGCAATAGTCTTCTTTCCTGCAGCCTTACAAGATACCCCTTCTGCATAAAATGTTATTTCGAGCCCCTCTCTGCCGTATGTTAAAAATTAACGAGTCGTTAGTTCTGCATCTTTATCATTATTAAGAATAAATTTATCAGTTTGATTTATGAACTGACTGGTTGTGATGCCTGCAATCATGGAGCCATTCGCATGGAGTGTCATACGTCCTATATCAATCCATGGCTCAATGAAAATCAACAAAACGGCCCATGAGCCCCTGGTGCAGGTAATACGATAAGTGCTGCGAATGTCGCACCATCACCTACACCTGCCACTCCCACTAAACGCAGTGTGGTAATAATGATCAGTGTGAGAGTATCCACAGGGTATCAAAAAGGGAGTGATTCTCACTGCTGGAACAATCATCATGGTCAATATTGCCAGATAAAAGTCCGACACAACCATTTTGCCCGATAGTAGTCCCAAATGACGCAGAAAAACTGGCAATAATTTTAATTATTAACGCCATGACGCAGAATAAAGTCAGTTAAATCAATAAATTAATGCATTTATGACCCATATCTGCAGAATATCGATGACCGCCAGTATTTTTTAGCTTCTTTCTGCATCGCCCCTTAACAATTTTGCTATTCCCAGAAAAATCGTAAAAATAGCAATACTGACGATTGAAGTAGGCTGACGCCAGTAAAATCGGCAAACGGTTTTTTTGGGATAAGCGACAAGATAAACTGAAGGGTGTTCAGATTAGTAGTCTTTACTCAGATAGTTGTCTTTTATGATAGCAAGATGTTTCCTGGATACCAAAAATTAAACCTTTAGCATTCAGATCAAATAGGTCAGTGACCAAAATACCGATCAAGGCAGCAATTACCGTGGTCACTAGTAATGTATCTGGTTAACAGACTCATCTTACTTAATGATAACACTCCATAATCCTCCAAAATTTCATCCATTTCATACTGAAATATCGCATTTTTTATGGTCGCACGATGAATTGATTAAGATAGGATGATACTGATATGGTCACGCCTGTATCCCAGTAGAGCGCAAAGCCGACCAAAAATAGACATAACAGGCGTTCCAGCTGATTTCCTTTTTGCGAATTCAGCAATGGAACACGAAAACGCCAACGACAGGGCCATAACAGGGGAACACCTGCCGGAGTCAGCGCATCGGCAAGTAAGTGACTTAAGTAACCAATGACCATAGCATGAAATACATCGGCGGGAATAAATCCGTTATGAGAAACTTTTAATTGGATCAATACCCATCCCACAATGACAGCGAGCAAACTGTGAGTAAATCCGCGATGGCCAAAAATACGCGCAACAGGGACTGAAAACCATTTCAACTGCTGGCCAATTATCGAACGCGGATGATCAATATCAGGTAATAACGCGGTTAACAACGCTCCGGGAATAATATGCCACCAGTCCCCATGAATAAGTTCGGGAGTGACACCTACTTTTTTAGCAAAAATGATACAGGCGATAGAAAAAATCAGATGTCCTTCTGTAGTCATACTCGTATCCATGACGTAAAACTGCCGTTCAGTATATTTAGTTTTGCTTAACCAAGATAGCTATGATGTTATTACAGTTGTATAATTTTTTACCCGTCTGTAGTCAACCATGGGTTAACATAAATTAATAGGTTAAGCAACGTTCGTTATAACCTGAATTGGAGAAGTTTGGTTAAAGAGTGGCTTCTTTAAGCCAACAGCTGCTGTAACACACAGATAACTCTACCTGACTTTGCAAGAGGTACTCATGACATATCAACAGGCTGGACGGATTGCGATTATTAAACAACTTTTAGGATGGGTTATTTTTATTCCGGCCTTATTGTCAACAGTGGTTTCAGTGATCAATTTTATCCATTACCGTGCCTTACAAAGCCACGCTGTCAGTACAATGATGCTGGACTTTATATATTTAATGACGGATATGGTCCGTTTAAACACCCGTTTTCTCAATATTTTTTGGCATAATTCTCCTGTTCCTGATCCTGAACGTGGGCTTTCCAGTGCTAATTTTATGTTTTTAGTTATTTATGTATTGATTTTCGTCGGCATGGTTTTACACACTACGGGTACACGTATAGCACGTCAGGTAGAACGCATTCGAGAAGGTATTGAAGACCAACTGATTCTTGAAAGAGCAAAAGGAAACGAAGGTTATTTATGTGAACAGTTAGAAGAAAAAATTATACTACCGCGTCATAGTATTTTTTCACGCGTCTTCACGCTCTATATACTGCCTATTGCCTGTGGCACGGTGCTTTACTTTATCATTGATTTATTAGGGTTGTCGTGATCCTTTAACGTACCAGCACGCAATCAGGGCATAGAAATGAAATAGCATACGACCTTCAAAGCGATGTTGTTGGTTGCACCACTTTACAGTAGTTATTAAATAACGCGAACACAAAAAACACAGCCTGAATGATGACAATACAAGGCCCGGTAGCGCCATCGATATAAAAGCTCATGAGAATCCCCAAGCAACAGGAAGTAACGGATATCATAATGGCAACCACTAGCATGCGATCAAAACTCCGACACAACATAAAAGCAGTAATACCTGGTGCTATTAACATGGCGATAACTAGTATGACACCAACCGCCTGAATTGAAGCAACGATAGTTAAAGCTAGCAGGCAAAGCAAACTGTAATGTAAGAGTTTTACAGGTAAACCCACAATTTTTGCATGCTGAGGATCAAAACAGTACAGCATAAATTCTTTACGTTTGATTAGCACAATCAATAAGGTAATAACCGCAATCCACAAGGTTTGTTTTAATTCATATGTTGTTATTCCCAGCAAATTACCGAATAAAATATGGCTGAGATGCTGCTCGGTCTCCATGCGTGAAAATAAGACTATACCCAAAGCAAACATCCCTGAGAATACAACTCCCATGACCGCATCTTCTTTAACCCGACTATTTTCTTTTAAATATCCGGTTGCGATTGCACAGAAAACACCTGAAACAAAAGCACCTATGGCCAATGGAATGCCGAGCCAAAAAGCGAGGGCAACACCAGGCAAGACTGCATGGGAGATAGCATCTCCCATCAGTGACCAACCTTTTAACACCAAATAACAGGATAATACCGCACAAACAGCACCTGTGATAATAGCGGTTAAAATGGCGCGTTGCATAAAAGGATAAGTAAAAGCAGTACTGACTAAATCGAACAGCGCTTCCATATCAGTTTTTTACCCGTTTTTTAATGGCCATCAGGCCTTTTTTTCTCCACAAAGAAGCCAGTAAACCGTGCTTCGGTGCAAGAAAAAATGCCAGTAAAAAAACGCATGTTTGTAGTGTGACAATCATACCTCCCGTGGCGCCATCAAGATAAAAACTGAGATAAGCACCGCATGCACTGGTCAATGTGCCAATTCCCATGGAAATAAGTAATAATCTGCCAAAACGATCTGTCAGCAAATAGGCTGTCGCACCTGGAGTGACTACCATAGCAATAACAAGAATGGCACCGACTGTTTGCAAGGCTGCGACAGTACAAGCGCTAAGTAGCGTGAAAAATAAAATTTTTAACCGTAACGGCGATAATCCTATCGACATGGCATGATTTTCGTCAAAGAAAACAGCCAGCAGATCCTTCCATATAAAACAAAGCAGGATAAAAGAGAGTAAAATAATAATCTCTACCTGCAAAAGATCTTCATCAGCGATGCCAAGAATATTACCGAATATGATCGACTGAACGTTCACCGATGTGGGATTTAGGGAAACAATAAGCAGACCAACAGCAAAGAATAAAGAAAAGATAAAACCAATAATGGCATCTTCCCGCAAGTGAGTGATACGACGCACCAGAGTCATTGCCAGTGCAGCAAGCATACCAGTAAAAAAGGCGCCTGCAGAATAAGGTAATCCCAGTACATAAGCGCCTGCTACACCAGGAACAACAGAGTGAGAAAGCGCATCCCCCATCAGAGACCAGCCTTTTAGCATCAGGTAAGCTGAAAGGAAGGCGCATGCCGCGCCAACAATGGCACTGGCCCATATAGCCTTAATCATGTAATTGTACTGAAAGGGTTGTAACAGATATTCCTGCATTAGCGATTTTCTTCCTGAGGCTGGCGCTGGGCAGGGGGATCATTTTTACTTTGCCCATAAAATACCGCAGGTCGCTCATCATCCGTGATAACGGTAACGGTGCGCAGATCATTATCATCATGCAACCTGCTGCCAGAAAGATTAATATGGCGCAATACTCCACCGAATGTCAGTTCTAAATTTTTTTGCGTGAAAGTGGTCGCAATGGGGCCCACAGCTAATACCGTCTGGTTAATCAGAATCACGCTGTCACAAAATTCGGGGACGCTTCCCAGATTATGAGTAGAAACTAGTACTAAATGACCTTCATCACGTAAGGCTTTTAATAAATCGGTAATGGCATTTTCAGTTTTGACATCAACACCCGTAAAAGGTTCATCCAATAGTAAAACCGTACTTTGCTGTGCCAGTGCCCGGGCAAGGAATACCCGTTTTTTTTGCCCTCCTGACAGTTCACCGATTTGGCGAGAGCGAAGTTTCGTCAGTCCAACGCGCTCAAGGGCTTGATCAACAATAGTATGATCATAACGGCCAGCAATACGCAGGAAATTCATTTTTCCGTAACGTCCCATCATTACCACGTCTGAAACCAATACAGGAAAGTTCCAGTCGATCTCTTCAGTTTGTGGAACATAGGCAATAGTATTTTTTTTCAGCGCATAACTGACCGGTTTATCATTAAGTTGAACATACCCTTGAGTCGGTGTCACTACGCCCATAATGCTTTTGAATAAAGTGGATTTACCGCTGCCATTGATCCCAACTAACGCGCAGATAGTACCACCACTTAAGCTGAAATTTACGTTGTAGATTGCCGTATGCCCATTGTTATACGTGACTGACAGATTGTGCACAGCTAATTCCGGATGAATAAAAATTTCAGCATTCATTGATCAAATCCTTGTGCGATAGTCTCGATGGTGACACTGATCAAATCGATGTAACTGGGAACCGGGCCTTTATCATTAGAGAGGGAATCAACATACAGTACCCCGCCATATCGGGCTCCTGTTTCTTTACTGACTTGTTTAGCCGGTTTATCAGAAATAGTACTTTCACTAAAAATGACAGGAATACGGTGCTTTTTAATGTTGTCTATAACACGACGTATTTGCTGAGGAGAACCTTGCTCTTCGGCATTGACCGGCCAGAGATAGATTTCCTGAAACTGATAATCTTTTGCCAGATAACTAAAAGCTCCTTCACTGGTTGCCAGCCAACGTTGTCCTTCAGGGATACGGGATAAACGTGCACGTAAAGGGACATCAAGTGCACGAATTTTCATCGCATAGGTTTCAGCATTGTGATTGTAGATTTCGGCATTGCTTGCATCATATTTCACCAGAGCTTTTCTAATATTTTCAATATATATCAAAGCATTAGATGGTGACATCCAAGCATGCGGATTGATAATTTCCCTGTGAGATCCTTCACGTACGGGAAGTGGTTTAATACCGTCGGTAACGATGATCGCAGGAACTTGATTGATGTTTTCGAAAAAACGTTCAAACCAACGCTCAAGGTTCATGCCATTCCACAAAATTAAATCGGCAGACTGCGCCTTGACAATGTCCTGAGGTGTAGGTTGGTAACCATGGATCTCAGCACCCGCTTTAGTGATGGATTCCACTAGCGCGGCATCACCGGCAACATTTTGAGCAATATCCTGGATAACAGTAAAGGTCGTTATTACTTTGAATTTTTTACTGTCAGCCATAGCACTGGCACTGGCGGTACTGAGAAAAAACAATACAAGTAAGGATAAATTTTTCCATAAATAGAAAAAACAAGAAATTTTTGAGAACCTGATATAAGAAGAGTGCTTCTTTATTAACAAGATCAACATAATGTTCTCTCAATTTAAACGAAAATAATTATTAATATCATTTAATACAAAGTCAAGTAATCTCATCCAAAAAGTAAGGCTATTTATTATTTATATATATGATGAATAATTAAAAAATTAATACAATCAAGTTTTATTTTATTGAAAGAATTAATTAAGAGCATGATATATAAAAATATTAATACAGGTAAATCAGGGCTATTTGCAGGATAATGGGCACAAGAGTATTGATAACATTAGCGGGGTAATAATACTTTTTCAGCATTTTAAATAATTTCTATTTCCTGGTGAACAGGTATATACAGTACCCTGTTATCTGAAAGTTCTTTAGCAATTACGTACGTCAGGGGATATGATAACAGCAGCGATAGCGGGCTGACGTCAACCTGATTCGGATATTAAAAGATATGAGTTTCAGCGCCCATATCCATAATCTATTGAGATAATATGGTGCGGAAAATTAACTTTAAAGCATATTGATACAATACATGTGATCTTTCGTGTGGATCACCACTGTAAATTAAGGAATTTAACATGCCTGTTATTACTCTACCTGACGGTAGTCAGCGTCATTACAGTCAGGCAATTTCTGTCCTTGATGTTGCCTCTGATATTGGTGCCGGCCTGGCAAAAGCGTGTATTGCTGGCCGCGTAAATGATGAACTGGTCGATGCCTGCGATTTGATTGATACTGACGTGCAACTTGCGATTATCACTATCAAGGATGACACTGGTCTGGATATTTTACGTCACTCATGTGCACATCTTTTGGGCCACGCCATTAAACAACTTTGGCCCAATACTAAAATGGCTATTGGGCCTGTGATTGATAACGGTTTTTATTATGACGTCGACTGTGATCATAGCCTGACGCAGGAAGATCTGGACCTACTGGAAAAACGCATGCAGGAGCTTGCCAGCAAAAACTATGGCGTTTTGAAGCAAATAGTAAGTTGGCAGGAAGCCCGTGATCTCTTTGTTGCCCGTGGTGAAGATTACAAAGTAACCATTCTTGATGAAAATATCAGTCATACCAGCTGTCCTGCTTTGTATTATCATGAAGAATATATTGATATGTGCCGTGGACCTCATGTGCCCAATATGCGCTTCTGTCACCATTTTAAGTTGCAAAAAATTTCAGGAGCTTACTGGCGTGGTGATAGCAAAAATAAAATGTTGCAACGTATTTATGGTACGGCTTGGAGCAATCAAAAACAACTGAATACGTATCTGCAACGTTTGGAAGAAGCTGTAAAGCGCGATCATCGCAAAATTGGTAAACAGCTTGATCTATACCATATGCAGGAAGAAGCACCCGGTATGGTATTCTGGCATCATGACGGCTGGACAATCTTTCGCGAACTGGAAAAATTTGTGCGCATGAAGCTTGAAGAATATCATTATCAGGAAGTCAAAGGTCCTTTGATGATGGATCGTCTCTTGTGGGAACAAACTGGGCATTGGGATAACTATGCCGAGCATATGTTTACCACGGTATCAGAGAATCGTGAATACTGTATCAAACCGATGAACTGCCCAGGTCACGTGCAGATCTTCAATCAAGGTCTTAAATCTTGGCGAGATTTACCCTTGCGTATGGCTGAATTTGGTAGCTGCCATCGTAATGAACCTTCAGGTGCACTGCATGGTTTAATGCGTGTGCGGGGTTTTACTCAAGATGATGCACATATTTTTTGCAGCAAAGAACAAGTGCAAGGCGAAGTGAATAGCTGCATAAAAATGCTCTATGATATCTACGATACTTTCGGTTTTGAGAAAATCAGGGTTAAACTCTCTACACGTCCACAAAAACGCATTGGCAGTGATGAACAATGGGATGGCGCAGAGAACGATTTGGCCACAGCGTTAAAAGAAAATAATATTCCGTTTCAATATTCTCCAGGTGAAGGTGCATTTTATGGGCCAAAAATTGAATTTACCTTACATGATTGTTTGGATCGTCCATGGCAATGTGGTACCGTGCAACTCGATTTTTCATTACCAGAACGTTTGAATGCGTTTTATGTAGCCAGTAATAATGACCGTCAAATACCCATAATGATTCATCGCGCTATCTTGGGTTCAATGGAACGTTTTATTGGTATTCTTGCTGAAGAATATGCGGGGTTTTTCCCGACTTGGATCGCGCCATTGCAGGTTGTCGTAATGAATATCACGACTGGGCAATCTGAATATGTCCAGCAACTGACCAAAAAACTGCGGGATGCTGGTATAAGGGTAAAAGCGGACTTGAGAAACGAGAAAATTAGCTTTAAAATCCGCGAACATACTTTACGTCGTGTTCCCTATATGTTGGTCTGTGGTGATAAAGAAGTTGAAGCTGGTGATGTTGCTGTTCGTACCCGACGGGGTAAGAA
>CAZBYB010000003.1:49822-60802 GCA_964496225.1 uncultured Yersinia sp.
GTCTCAATGTCAATGTGGTTTTAGACAGGTTGTTAAAAGAAATTCACAGCCGCAGTCTTCGTCAAATGGAGGAATAGAGTATTAAAGGCGGAAAACGAGTTCAACCGGTGCGTCTTAATCGTATCAATGAAGAAATTCGCTCCCTGGAAGTGCGCTTAACAGGTATGCAAGGTGAGCAGATTGGTATCGTTAGTTTAACTGAAGCTCTTGCAAAAGCTGAAGAAATCGGTGTCGATTTGGTCGAAATTAGTCCAAATGCCGAGCCACCTGTTTGCCGTATTATGGATTATGGCAAATTTCTTTATGAAAAAAGTAAATCCATTAAGGAACAGAAAAAGAAACAAAAAGTTATACAGATCAAAGAAATAAAATTCCGACCCGGCACCGATGACGGCGACTATCAGGTCAAACTACGCAGTCTGATTCGCTTTCTGGAAGACGGCGACAAAGCCAAGATTACCCTGCGTTTTCGTGGGCGTGAAATGGCGCACCAACAGATAGGCATGGAAATGCTTAATCGCGTCCGTAAAGATCTGTGCGAAGATAATGAACTCGCCGTCGTCGAATCTTTCCCCACGAAAATCGAGGGACGTCAGATGATTATGGTGCTCGCACCCAAAAAGAAACAGTAAGGCATTCAAGTAATTGATCTGGTACTATTCCCTGTGTATAGTACTCGATGTTTTCGCCAAGCTGGTTCAATGTGACTCACAATGCGAAGTGGATAAATCAATGCCAAAAATTAAAACAGTGCGTGGCGCGGCAAAGCGTTTCAAAAAGACCGCCAGTGGTGGTTTTAAGCACAAACATGCCAACATGCGCCATATTTTGACTAAAAAATCAGCTAAACGTAAGCGTCAATTGCGTCCCAAGGGTGCAGTTTCCAAAGGTGATTTAGGTTTAGTTGTGGCCTGTTTGCCATATGCATAAATCATTTTAGTTCTGAATTGAAATAAAGCAGGAGAAGTAAATGGCTCGCGTAAAACGTGGTGTGGTTGCCCATGCGCGTCACAAAAAAATACTCAAGCAAGCGAAAGGCTATTATGGTGCGCGTTCGCGTGTATACCGTGTTGCTTTTCAGGCAGTAATTAAAGCGGGACAATATGCTTACCGTGACCGCCGTCAGCGTAAACGTCAATTCCGGCAGCTGTGGATTACACGCATCAATGCTGCTGCCCGTCAGAACGGATTGTCCTACAGCCGTTTCATGAATGGCTTGAAAAAAGCCTCTGTTGAAATTGATCGCAAGATTCTGTCTGATATCGCGGTATTCGACAAAGCTGCTTTTGCTGTACTGGTTGAGAAAGCCAGAATGGCGTGAATGAATGTCTAAAAAACTACTTGATGTAGTTTTTTATTTTATTCCTGGTTGTAATCGTTGCTTTTGCTCGGTTTACGGCTTTTATAATCTGTTCAATATTGCTACTCAACGCGGTCAATCGGTGGAAAAAGAGGCAAAAAATGGGATTTAACGGGATTTGTCGCCCGCGAAATGAGCGTCTTAAGCCCATTTTTGTTACCCAAATCAAGCAGATCCTGACCAAGTTTTTAAATTTTGACCTTGTGAACAAGCAGGATCTGCGCCTTACACCTCAATATACTTATCCAATCAATGGATAATATATTTCTAATGCGACGGGTTGATCATCAAGCTTTAGCCTCCTGTGGTGGAGGCTTTTTTATTGCGATCGCTGTACATTTTTCTGAACAATCTGATTATTCGTTTTTAGCCATGACATACAGGCCATATTGGCAGGAGAAAAATGCATGACTCTTGCAGAGCTGATTACCAGTGCCAAAGCAGCCATTGAAGATACTCAGGATATTGCTGCCTTGGATGCAGTACGCGTCGAGTATTTAGGAAAAAAAGGCCATTTTGCCTTCCAGATGCAATCGTTACGTGAATTAGCTGCACAGGAACGTCCCAAAGCAGGGGCAGTAATTAATGATGCCAGACATCAAATTCAGGAAGCCCTGGATGCGCGTAAAAATGCGCTGATGCTATCAGCGCTAAACTTGCGTTTGCAAGGTGAAACTATCGATGTTTCATTACCCGGGCGACGCATGGAAAACGGGGGCCTGCATCCGGTTACCACCACTATTGATCGTATTGAAACATTTTTTGGTGACCTAGGATTTTCTATTGCCAGTGGTCCGGAAGTGGAGGATGCCTGGCATAACTTTGATGCCCTGAATATTCCGTCACATCATCCCGCACGTACTGCTCATGATACTTTTTGGTTTGATGCCACACATCTGTTACGTACTCAAACTTCAAATGTGCAAATCCGTACCATGAAGGGCCAGCAACCACCCATTCGCATTATCGCACCGGGTAAAGTTTATCGTCATGATTATGATCAAACACACACACCCATGTTTCACCAAATGGAAGGTTTAATTATCGATCGCGATATTAGCTTTACTCACCTGAAAGGAACATTGCACAATTTCCTGAATCATTTTTTTGAAGAAGAATTACGCATCCGTTTTCGACCTTCCTATTTTCCTTTCACAGAACCCTCTGCCGAAGTTGATGTAATGGGGAAAAATGGTAAATGGCTGGAGGTTTTGGGTTGTGGCATGGTTCACCCCAATGTATTACGTAATGTGAATATCTCCCCAGAAATATATTCAGGTTTTGCTTTTGGTATGGGTATGGAACGTCTGACAATGTTACGTTACGGTGTTACGGACATACGCGCATTCTTCGAAAATGACGTGCGTTTTCTTAAACAGTTCAAGTAAGGCAGAAATGGCACATGAAATTCAGTGAGTGCTGGTTACGGGAATGGATCGATCCTGCAGTGAGCAGTGAAGTATTAGCCAAGCAACTGACAATGTCCGGTCTGGAAGTTGATAGTATAGAGACCGTGGCAGGTGTTTTTAATGGGGTTGTTGTCGGCCAAGTCATTGAATGTGAGCCGCATCCCAATGCAGAAAAATTACGAGTAACCAAAATTGATACGGGTGATGAGCGTCTATTAAATATAGTTTGTGGGGCTGCCAACTGCCGTCCGCAAATTAAAGTTGCTGTTGCCCTGCCTGGTGCTGTGCTGCCTGATGGCATTGAAATTAACGTAACGAAATTACGTGGTGAGTTATCAGAAGGAATGCTCTGTTCTTTTGCTGAGCTGGGTATGGTCTGTGATCAGGAAGGCATCATTGAATTACCTGCAGATGCTCCCCTTGGCTGTGATATCCGTCAGTTTCTCAATCTTAATGACAGTGCTATTGAAATAAATGTAACGCCGAATCGAGCAGACTGTTTAAGCATTATGGGTGTAGCCCGGGACATTGCAGCAGTTAATCAGACAGTATTTGTTGAATCAGATATTCCCGTGGTTGCTGTAACAACCCGTCACAGCCTACCTGTTCACGTGGAGGCCCCACAGGCTTGTCCGCGTTATTTGGCCCGGATGGTAAAAAATATTAACCCTCAAGCGGTATCACCGCTGTGGATGCAAGAAAAATTACGCCGCTCTGGTCTTAGGGCGATCAATCCTGTCGTTGACGTCACAAATTTTGTTCTGCTGGAGCTGGGCCAGCCAATGCATGCCTTTGATTCAGAACATATTGACGGGCAAATTATTGTACGTCTGGCACGAGATGCTGAGGAACTCACATTATTCAATGGCGTGACGGTCAGACTCGATGCAGATACCCTGATTATTGCAGATGAAAAAAAAGCACTGGCCATGGCCGGCATCTGTGGGGGAAAACATTCAGGGGTTCATCAGGAAACCCGAAATGTGCTGCTGGAATGTGCCTTCTTTCATCCTCTTGCCATTGCCGGACGTGCACGGCGCCATGGGTTACATACTGAGGCTTCCCTACGTTATGAACGGGGTGTCGATCCACAATTACAGTATAAAGCCATCGAAAGGGCTACCGCTTTACTGACAGACATCTGTGGAGGGCAGGCAGGTCCGATTACTGATGTCACTACTGAAGCTGCATTGCCACGACGTATCACCCTGTCTTTGCACCGCGAAAAATTGGATCGCCTCTTGGGTCATTTTATTTCTGATCAACAGGTAAATGACATTCTATACCGTTTGGGGTGCAAGATAACAGAGCAAGGTAACCGCTGGCAGATAACTGTACCCAGCTGGCGTTTTGACCTGGCAATCGAAGAAGATCTTATTGAAGAAGTGGCCCGTATCTACGGCTACGATAACATCCCGGGACAGCCAGTAAAGGCTAATCTGATGATAGCCAGCCACCCTGAAACTGATTTGTCATTAAAACGCATAAAAACTTTATTAGTGGATAGGGGGTATCAGGAAGCGATCACTTACAGCTTTGTAGCACCTGGATTACAGGCACTGCTGCACCCGGAAGCAAAACCACTCAGGCTACCAGAGCCAATTTCAGCAGATATGTCTGAGATGCGCCTTTCTCTGCTGACAGGTCTTCTCGGTGCAGTGGTGTATAATCAAAACAGGCAGCAAAACCGTATTCGCTTATTTGAAAGTGGATTGAGTTTTATCCCTGATAATACCGTGGAGCAGGGTGTCCGGCAAAATGTCATGTTGGCGGCAGTGATGACGGGCAACCGTTATGAAGAGCACTGGGATCTGGCATCTCAACCAGTTGATTTTTATGACCTTAAAGGGGATCTTGAGGCCATTTTAGAAGCATCTGGCCGATTTTCTGAAATAGCATTCAGGGCAGAATCACACCCGGCACTGCACCCCGGACAGAGTGCAGCAATTTATTTACGTGATGAGTATGTTGGTTTTATCGGTACCATTCATCCTGAACTGGAGAATCGGCTAGGTTTGAATGGTCGGACAGTGGTGTTTGAGCTGCGGTGGGATAAGCTTTCTGGACGTCAATTGCCCATGGCTGGGGATATTTCTCGCTTCCCGGCAAACCGCCGTGATATCGCAATTGTGGTGGCAGAAAATATCATTGCCGGTGACCTGTTAGCTGAGTTGAAGAAAGTTAGCGTAAATCAGTTAGTTGGCATAAACTTGTTTGATGTGTACCGTGGTTGCAAAATAGCAGAAGGTTACAAAAGCTTAGCGATCAGTCTGATATTGCAGGATACCACCCGTACACTGGGGGAAGAAGAGATTGCTTCTACCGTTGAAAAATGCGTAGAAGTGTTAAGGCAGCGATTCCAGGCATCCTTGAGGAATTGAACTTATGGCGCTTACTAAAGCTGAAATGTCAGAACATCTGTTTGAAAAATTTGGGCTTAGCAAACGAGAGGCTAAAGACTTAGTTGAATTATTCTTTGAAGAAATCCGTTGTGCTTTGGAGAATGGTGAGCAAGTTAAATTATCCGGCTTTGGCAATTTTGATTTACGGGATAAGAACCGGCGTCCAGGTCGTAATCCCAAAACGGGTGAAGATATTCCGATTACGGAACGCCGTGTGGTGACTTTCCGCCCGGGACAGAAATTAAAAAGCCGGGTAGAAAATGCAACTCCAAAAGAGTGAAATAGCGTAAAAGGTAACAAATGGGGTTATGCTATTAGTGTAAGGTACAGAATCGTTTTGTTTTCAGGAAAATCCGGAGGATCACTACCCCGGATTATCTTTTATACCGGATGCATGGTGCGTCAACAGATCAGTTATTTCAGTGCCAGCTCATTCATTGCTGCTATGTTAAAACCACCATCCACGTGCAGTACTTCACCAGAAATACCCGAAGCTAGATTAGAACACAGAAAAGCAGCGGCGTTACCGACATCTTCTGTCGTAATGGTGCGACGCAAGGGTGTCACTGCCTCACAGTGCGCTAGCATTTTACGAAAATCTTTGATGCCAGATGCAGCAAGGGTACGGATCGGTCCTGCGGAAATACCATTAACCCGAACACTATCAGGCCCCATGGCATTAGCCATATAACGAATATTGGCTTCCAGTGACGCCTTTGCCAGACCCATCACATTGTAGTTAGGAATGGCACGCTCTGCACCCAAATAGGAGAGAGTCAATAATGCGGAATCTGGCTTAAGCATCGAACGACAGGCTTTTGCCATGGCGACAAAACTGTAAGAGCTGATATCATGGGCAATGCTAAAACCCTCTCGGGTTATTGAGTTAACATAATCACCTTCCAGCTGATCAGCAGGTGCAAAACCAATCGAATGGACAAAGCCATCCAGTTTTGGCCAAGACTGAGCAAGTGTTGCAAACAGTGCATTGATGCTGGTGTCATCGGCAACATCACAGGGCAAAACGATGGCAGAACCGAGTTCATTAGCAAATTCTTCAACACGGGGCTTTAGTTTGTCGTTCTGATAAGTAAAAGCAAGTACAGCACCTTCACGATGCATTGCCTGTGCAATCCCCCAAGCAATGGAAAGTTTGCTGGCCACGCCAGTGATAAGAAGCTGTTTGCCAGTAAGAAAACCCATAGCAGTAATCCTTAAAATCATTATTATGCATACAAGAGACGATAATGAATATTGAAAATTTTGTTAATCAGGCTGAACGATTTTAGCATGAGCTTATCCATCAGGGTATCTTTTAGCGCTTTTCCCCTATAACAGCAGAACTTCAAATTTGAAGTTCTGGATCAGGCACAAATAGTTTTTGCATAAAGAACATGCAGATCCCATCATTTTTTGTGTCAGTAAAAAGTAATAATAACCAGAGCATGTCGTTGATGATTGCAGGTGAGTATGCTGTAATTAAATAAACATGACGTTTTTTGTATTTTACAAAGAACTTCTTACTTACCATGAACAGTTTATTTAAACAACTGCCGATTAATGGGGGGTATTATGATGAAAAAAAAAGTAATTATTTATTCTTTTATCATGGAGTTAATTTATTTTTCTGCCATGGCTACACAAACAGATCATGAATTATGCCCTCAAGCGGATAACATAACAGCAACAAAACCAGAAAAGAATAGCAATGGTACAACTAGCATTTTTTATTGTTTCCCTTCTGCAATAGATTGTCAATGGAAGGGTTTTGACCCAATGGCGCAAAAAAGCAACAAAATTAAAAAGGTTTTACATAATGACAAGAAACCAATAAAACTGCGCGGATTTTTTTACTGTGATTATATACTGGAGAGTGATGAAAGAATCCGTATGATTTTCAATCCGGTACTGCATTAGCGGCTATTTTATCTAACACCATACTTACAAAAGTGAGAATGACTGATTTTGAGTGGATCACACCTGTACGATTTTAAAAAAGTTCAGATGCCTGATGGCATTAACATTCATTTTATTCATGCAATATAACATGCTGCTTTAACCAATCAGGCAGCAACCCATTATCCCTGCAAGTTTTTACTTTGGTGTAATATATGTTTTTTTCGTTGCAGCAAATTCAATATTTCGACGCTCATGGAGAAAAACATGGCAAAATAAATATAGCCTTTAGGAATATGAACTCGGAAACTGTCCAGCACAAGGGTGAAACCCACTAAAATCAGGAAGGCAAGTGCTAACATTTTTACTGATGGGTGAAGATTGACAAAATGACCGATTGGCTGTGCTGCGCACATCATCACAACAACAGAGATGATGACAGCAGCCATCATAATAAAAAGGTGATCCGACAAACCTACTGCAGTTATCACGGAATCTAAACTGAAAATAATATCCAGTAACATAATTTGAATAATGGCGGCAAAGAAAGAAGTAAAACGATTACCCTGTTGTTTTTCGCTATCTTCAAAGGTTTCATAAATTTCTTTACTGGCTTTCCAGATAAGGAAGAATCCACCCAGAAGTAAGATGAGATCACGCCATGAAACAGCCTGTCCGAAAAAAACGAATACCGGATCAGTGAGATGGATAATCCATGCGATGGAAGCCAAGAGTCCTAAACGCATAACCATGGCACCGGATAAACCAAGACGCCGGGCCACAGCTTGTTGATGTTGTGGTAGTTTTGCCACTATCAGGGATAAAAAAATAATATTATCTATGCCCAGAATAATTTCCAGAATAGTTAGCGTACCTAACGCCAGCCAAGCATTTGGATCAAAAATCCATTCAAACATTATAGAGATATCCTGACGTGGAAAACACTAAAGCAATGCTGTCATTATACGCATCAATTTAACATACGTCATTATAAAAGGACTGATCACCAAGATACGCTAGAGTAAAAAATGACGTGCCAGTAATCGTGTCGTAAAATTTTTTTTCAAATAAAAACCCAGTGGCTGAGCCATAACAGATTGCCCATTCTCACCGATGGCTTGGGTTAATACCCTACCATTAGCCGCCTTGGGTCGCAGTTGCAATACTTCACCCAGACGGGCAGTCACTTTTCTGATTTCACCCAGTACAATAAGATCCATCAATTCTTCCCAATCTTTACACAACATCTTTTCTTCTTCTGCACTGGGGCTCCATAATAGCGGAGTACCAATACGGCGTTCAGATAATGGGATATGTCGTTCACCTTCAACCGGAATCCATAATACCCGGGAAAGTTTGCGCCTGACATGGCTATTTTCCCAAATAATACCACTATTACCGGTTAAGGGGGCTACACAGATAAAGGTTGTTTCTAAGGGTTTACCCTGAGCATTAATAGGGATCGTTTTGAGTTCAATACCGATCTGTGCAAAATCCTGTTCAGGTTTACCCGCAGAATTGGCGCCAAGATACAATTCCAGCAATGTTCCCACCCACCCTTTCGCCCTTTTCAAATTCGGTGGAAGTACCAGACAGGCTTGGGTGGCTAATTCACCTAAGTTTAATCCTGATAATGCCTCAGCACGCTGCAAAAGTTGTCGTTCATCATTGGGTGGAAGAGGAGATTGAAAATAAAAAGACATGAATAAAATCCATTAATTTTTTATCAACATTGCTTTAATCAATAATCACGCAAAGGAGATAAATGACAAACCAAGGTCTTGAAATCAGGATGATAGATTAATAACACGATCTGACTATCGCTCTTTTATCCAGCACTGGTTTGTTATTTCAATGACCTTGTACACAAGATATCATAATTATACACAATATTTTAAAGTGAGTTATCCACATTTTTATCAGATATTAACAATAGAGATTTAATTTTCAACTTCATAACAGTAAAAGTTACGCAATTTATCATTGTTACGTTTAATTTAATGATGTTATTTGTGGATAACCATCATCATTGTTTAATTTTTAATCAAACATATTCCCTGATATGAACGGTTCAAATTTTTGAGTACCGATGTTCCTGTGATAAATGATATTCGTTTGAAAGTTATTAACTATTTTTAGTTTCTCCTCTCCAACAAGAGTAATTCATAACGAGTTGTACCTGATTTATCCTGGCGTTCTACACATATCTATCCACAGAAAAAGTGAATAAAAAAGGAGTGGCCATGAGGAGGAATTGATCATTTAATGATATTTCGCATAATCCTATTGCTATCTGTATGTCTTATTGATAAGGGTAGTTTACCGCCTGTTAGTAGTATGAAACAATAAAAGCCTCTTTTTAGTATCAAGTTTATCGAGGTAGTCTGGTGATTGATAATGATGGCTACCGCCCTAATGTGGGTATTGTGATTTGTAATCAACAGGGACAGGTTTTATGGGCTCGACGTTATGGCCAGCATTCCTGGCAATTTCCTCAAGGAGGGATTAATCAAGGCGAATCTCCAGAACAGGCTATGTACCGC
The DNA here is from genome assembly GCA_964496225.1 of uncultured Yersinia sp. Lineage (GTDB taxonomy): Bacteria > Pseudomonadota > Gammaproteobacteria > Enterobacterales > Enterobacteriaceae > CAZROT01. The sequence continues at coordinate 59,433 of CAZBYB010000003.1, forward strand.
GAATTGTTTGAAGAGGTGGGCTTGAGTAAAAAAGATGTACGCATTCTGGCAGCAACTCGTAACTGGTTACGTTATAAATTACCAAAACGTTTGGTGCGTTGGGATATCAAGCCAGTATGCATTGGCCAAAAGCAACGGTGGTTTTTATTGCAGTTAATCTGCCAAGACACTGATATTAATATGAAACGCAGTCAGACGCCAGAATTTGATGACTGGCGCTGGGTAAGTTACTGGTACCCGGTACGCCAGGTGGTATCTTTCAAACGCGATGTCTATCGCAGAGTGATGAAAGAATTCAGCACAACGGTAATATTGAATGCGGAAAATACCTCACCAGCAAAAGGGCTCATGCATCCTGTATTTAGTCCCGCCGAACCTAAAATTTAAGCACCTCAATTAATAAACGATATTGAGTGTCGTACTGACAAGAAAACGACCTTCTGTTGGTGCGACTGCCTGATTGATCTGCATATACACGGCATCCAGCGGTAAACTTACTGCACCGCCAGTCAGTCCCAGTACAGGTGATGGCTGGTTTGGTGATAAAACAAAATTACCCTGATTTACCAAAAGTAATCCAATGTTGGTTGCAGGATTAGTAGTAGCTGTATTCATAAAGCGATATGAATAGGCTGGATCAACCTGACCCTCAAACATTATTTGCAGGCTGCCTATGGAATTATTGCAATTTTGTATATTAAGCAAGAAAGGTGCGTGACTCCCCCCATATATATCTCCAGTTACTGGAGGAAAGGCAGCTACTGAAACAAAGGGCAGTGTCACCGTGTTACCCACTACGGTTTGTCCGGAAAGACTAACGGTACAGGTGGTGCTGGACAATGACCCATTGAATGTTACGTTACCGGCAGGATAATCAGTCGCCCAAGCTGGGCTGAATGTAATAATGGCAGCCACGAATGCGCCCAGCCGATATTTTTTCATAACAATGTCTCTCCTGTTGCAAATACATACCTTTGATGCATTTTGAGACCTGATGTTTAAGCACGTCCACTCAGTAAACGATATTAAGCGTCGTACTGACAAAGAAATTACCTGCTGTTGGTGCAACTGCCTGATTGGTCTGCATGTAGTACGCCATCAGTGGTAGATTCGCTGCCCCGCCAGTCAGTGCCAAAGCCGGTGATGGCTGGCCTGGTGATAAAACAAAATTAGTTTGACCTGGATAGTTTCCATTTAACAAAAGTAATCCAAGGTCAGTTGCGGGATTAGTCGTGGCAGTATTCATAAAAATCTGTTGCTGATAGCCCTGTGGATCCATCTGACCGTCAAACATCACTTGCAGGCTGCCCATGGAGCTATGGCTGCATCCCTATAAATTGACATATAATCATTAAATGACATATCCACTA
>CAZBYB010000004.1:0-4154 GCA_964496225.1 uncultured Yersinia sp.
TGGGTCAACGTTATGCCCCCCGTGTATTGCTCGCTGATGAAGTAGGTTTGGGAAAAACCATTGAAGCCGGGATGATAATCCATCAACAATTACTGGCAGGACGTGCTGCCAGGGTACTGATTATTGTTCCTGAAAGCCTGCAGCATCAATGGCTGGTGGAAATGTTACGTCGTTTTAATTTACTCTTTGCACTTTTTGATAACAGCCGCTACGCTCAGGCATTGCAGGACAGCGCTAATCCCTTTGAAACTGAACAATGGATTATTTGTTCCCTTGATTTTGTCTGCCGGGATCCACAAAAATTAGCACGTCTTGCCCGTGCGCAGTGGGATTTACTGGTGGTTGATGAAGCACATCATCTGTACTGGGATAAAAATGCGCCAAGTCCTGAATATCAGGTGATTGAGCAACTTGCGGGGCAGATCCCTGGTGTCCTGTTATTAACTGCAACCCCGGAACAGTTTGGCCAACAGAGCCATTTTGCCCGCCTACGCCTGCTTGACCCTGATCGTTTTCATTGCTATGACGCATTTCTGATGGAACAACAAAAATACCGTCCAGTTGCTGATGTAGTGGCGGTACTACTCACTCATCAGTTGCTGACGGCAGATCAACAGACTCTGTTGGATCAGTTGATCGACGCACAGGATACAAAAACTTTACTGCAGACTGTCAACAGCATGGATAAAAGCAGTATTGACGCCCGCCAGAAGTTAATTGATATGTTGATGGATCGCCATGGTACCAGTCGGGTATTATTCCGTAATACGCGTAATGGAGTTAAAGGTTTTCCCTGTCGCAGATTGCATCAGGTTAAACTTCCTTTACCCGCACAATACACCTGTGTTTCACATGAGCAGGTGCTTGATGTCAGATACCGGCTTTATCCAGAGCAAGGATATCAGCAGGTTGAAGGAGAAAACGCGCTCTGGTGGCGTTTTGACCCGCGTGTTGAATGGTTGCTGAACTGGCTGATAGCCAATCCGAATGAAAAAGTCTTGGTTATCTGTACTCGTGCTGCCACGGCCTTGCAACTGGCACAGGTATCACGGGAACGGGAGGCCATTCGTGCTGCCGTGTTTCATGAAGGATTATCACTGACTGAACGCGATCGTGCTGCGGCTTGGTTTGCCTCACTGGACATGGGTGCTCAGGTTTTGTTTTGTTCTGAGACAGGCTCTGAAGGGCGTAACTTTCAATTTACCTGCCAGATGGTTATGTTCGATTTACCCTGTAATCCGGATTTACTGGAACAACGTATCGGGCGCCTTGATCGTATTGGTCAAACGCGTGATATTCAGATTTGGGTGCCTTATCTGGAAAATACTGCCCAAGCCTTGCTATTGCGCTGGTATCACGAAGGGTTGGACGCTTTCGAACATACCTGCCAGACAGGCCGCAAGCTTTATGACAGCAGCGAATCGGCTCTGATGAGCTATCTGATGACACCGAATGAGCCGAATGGTTTTGATGAATTTATTCACAAAAGCCGTCAGCAACATGAGGATTTGAAATTACAGTTGGAACAGGGCCGCGATCGCCTGCTTGAAATACATTCTAATGGTGGTGAACACGGGCGGCAGCTGGTGCAGGCGATTACTGAGCAGGATCAAAATCCTGAACTGGTGAATTTTGCACTGAATTTGTTTGATATCATTGGTATCGATCAGGAAGACCTCAATGATGATATGGTTCTGTTAACAGCATCTGATCATATGTTAGTGCCTGATTTCCCTGGTTTACCGCAAGAGGGCTGCATCATTACTTTTGATCGGAATCTGGCACTGTCACGGGAAGATGTTCAATTGATGAGCTGGGAGCATCCAATCATTCGTCATGGGCTTGATCTGATCCTATCCGGTGATATGGGCAGTTGTGCAGTTGCTGCGTTAAGAAACAAAGCACTGCCTCCGGGTACCCTGTTGGTAGAGTTGGTCTATGTGGTGGAGGCTCAGGCTCCCGGATACTTGCAGTTAACGCGTTTTCTACCTCCCACACCGGTGCGTATGCTCATTGATCGCAGCGGTCATGATCTGGCAGGGCAGGTCGAGTTCGACAGCTTCAACCGTCAGTTACAGCCGGTGAATCGTATCACCGCTAACAAGCTGGTCAGTGCCGTGTGGCAGGAGGTACAGGCTATGTTATGCCATGCTGAAGTCCTGATAGAACAACAGGCTCAGCAGTTGATTGAAAAAGCACAGTATGAAGCTGATGAAAAATTGAGTGCTGAACTGACACGTTTACAGGCCTTAAAAGAGATAAACCCGACTATTCGTGATGACGAATTAACGACACTGGCACGTAACAGAGTACAGGTGCTGGCTCACCTTCAGAGGTCAAACTGGCGTCTCGATGCGATCAGGTTGGTGGTAGTGCATTCATGAAGGTTTGCGTCTGTTGAAAATTATCGCTTCGCTGGTGCTTTATAAGCACCAATATCCGGATATCAGACCGACTTTAGATTGCCTGTTCAATGAGAGCAGCATAGACAAGGTTGTTGTTGTCGATAACGGAAATCATTGTCGCTGGTTGTCTTCGATCTTCCATGAAAAATTAACGGTGATTATCCTTGCCACCAATAAAGGATTTGGTGCCGGGCATAATGAAGTTTTCAGGGTTTTTTCCTCGCAAGCCCATTTTACGTTGGTCTGTAATCCAGATATTACGTTCAGGCAGGGTGAAGTGGATAAACTATACCAATATTGCCAGGCGGGCAATGTGGGCTTGGCAGCACCTAAAATACTCTGCCCTGATGGAAGCCTTCAGTATGGCTGTAAACTGTTACCTTCACCGGCACAGCTCATCATCCGCAGATTTGTGGCGCGTTTCTCAGGTTTGGTCAATGAGAACTATGAATTACATCATGCAGATTACAGCCGATCTTTTTTTGCGCCCTCCCTATCAGGTTGTTTTTTGCTTATCAGCCAACAGGCACTGTGTGATATTCAGGGATTCGATACGCGTTTTTTCCTCTATCTCGAAGATATCGATTTATCGCGTCGTGTTTGTCTGTCACAACACAAGGTTCGCTATTGCCCGGATGCACAGGTCATTCATCAGTCGCAGCACGGTTCCTATCATGATATGCGTTTTCTATTCCATCATGTGATATCAGCGGTGCGTTATTTTAATAAATGGGGTTGGTTTTGGGATAAACAACGCACGCAACTGAACCAGCGTTGTTTGGCAGAACTACCGATGGTTCATTTTGAAAAAAAGGGATCCATGTAAAAACGCAGTCTGTTTACCTTGTTTTCCCCCAAAGGGGTTCCCTTCCACGACGCAGCAGATCTTATTTCCTTTTGGCCTTTAGGTTTGGCAAGTCAGTAATACTACCTTCAAAGATCTCAGCAGCCAAGCCGACAGACTCATGTAATGTCGGATGAGCATGAATGGTAAGTGCCAGATCTTCAGCATCACAACCCATTTCGATCGCCAGACCGATTTCACCTAGCAGCTCACCGCCGTTCGTCCCAACCACTGCACCACCAATGATGCGATGGGTATCTTTATCGAAGATAAGCCGGGTCATACCTTCAGCACAGTCAGAAGCAACCGCACGCCCCGATGCTGCCCATGGAAAGGTGGAAACTTCGTAATTAATGCCTTTTTCTTTTGCTTCTTTTTCCGTTAAGCCCACCCAGGCTACTTCAGGTTCAGTATAGGCGATGGAAGGGATTACTTTGGGATCGAAGTAATGTTTCATGCCAGCGATCACTTCAGCGGCGACATGGCCTTCATGCACACCTTTGTGCGCAAGCATAGGTTGGCCAACAATATCACCCACAGCAAAAATGTGTGGTACGTTGGTACGCAGTTGCTTATCCACCTGAATGAAGCCACGTTCATCAATGGCTATACCCGCTTTGTCAGCATCCAGCTGCGTACCGTTCTGAATGCTACCAATGGCAACCAGCACTGCATCATAACAGTGGGGGTCAGGGGGGGCTTGCTTGCCTTCCATCGTGACCACAATACCTTCTTTTCTGGCTTCCACTGCGGTCACTTTGGTTTCCAGCATCAGATTGAATTGCTGACTGATACGCCGGGTAAATACTTTTACCACTTCTTTATCAGCTGCTGGAATCACCTGATCGAGCATTTCAACCACATCTATTTTTGATCCCAATGCATGGTAAACTGTTGCCATTTCC
>CAZBYB010000004.1:4164-4812 GCA_964496225.1 uncultured Yersinia sp.
GCCATACTTTCACCAAGTCACGATCCGGGCCTTGCATCAGGCCATCCAGCATTTCTACCACATCTAAACGCGCCCCAAGGGTAGAGTATACGGTGCCCATTTCCAGGCCAATAATACCTCCACCCATTACCAGCAAACGTTCAGGAATATGATTGAGCATCAGTGCGTCAGTGGAATCCCATATGCGTGAATCTTCATGAGGAATAAAAGGCAACTGGATCGGGCGTGAGCCTGCTGCGATGATGGCATGATTAAAGTGAATATGGGTAGATTCCTTATCGCCTTCAACCAGCAAGGTATGGGGGCTGGTAAATTTACCAATACCATTAACCACGTTGACGGCACGTGCCTTAGCCATTCCCGCCAGCCCACCGGTTAGCTGGTTGACGACTTTGTCTTTCCAGATCCGCGTCCTGTTAAGATCCGTTTTTGGCTGACCAAAAACAATACCCTGTTCAGCCAGCGCTTTGGTTTCTTCAATGATTTTTGCCACGTGTAACAAAGCCTTGGAAGGAATACATCCGCGGTAAAGACAGACACCGCCGGGATTTTTATCTAATTCAACAAGTGTAGTTTTCAAACCCAGATCAGCCGCAAGAAACGCGGCTGCATATCCGCCGGGACCGCCGCCGATGACAACGACTTGGG
>CAZBYB010000004.1:4822-5108 GCA_964496225.1 uncultured Yersinia sp.
AAACACACCCCCCCCAGTGTGGCATAGCGTTCTACCAGCACGGTTTCAAGACCTAAATCTGCACAACGAAAAGCAGCAGAATACCCTGCCGGGCCTGCGCCAAGAACCACTACTTGCGTTTTTATTTCAGCACTCATCATCACCTCTTCATTGTTTGTCCACAAGGTTGTTACACCGGGACACTGAGTCGTACGCGGCCGTTTACAGCGTTATCATCGAACAAAGTACCAAAAATCCAGTTTGAACGGGTGCAAATTACATCACCAAATGGCGAATATCTGCCATG
>CAZBYB010000004.1:5118-7747 GCA_964496225.1 uncultured Yersinia sp.
CTGCTAATATGAGTGATAAAACGCGCACCTGCTGCACCATCGATGACCCGATGATCGAAAGAAAGCGACAATGGCAATATCAGGCGCGGTATAAATTCTTTGCCATTCCAGCAAGGCTTCATGGAGGATTTAGACACACCCAGGATGGCAACTTCGGGTGCATTGATGATAGGTGTAAAGATTGAACCACCAATACCACCAAGACTGGAGATAGTGAAACAGCCCCCCTGCATATCCGATGCCATCAGTTTACCTTCCCGTGCTTTTTTGGACGTCACCGCTAATTCACGTGATAATGCCATAATGCCTTTTTTGTCAACGTCACGAAATACGGGAACAACCAGACCCTGAGGCGTATCGACGGCCACGCCCAGATTAATGTATTTTTTCAGTATGAGTTTCTGGCCATCTGGCGATATTGAACTGTTAAACCGGGGGAAGACTTCCAGTGCTTGGGCCACCGCTTTCATCAGAAAAACCAGCAGTGTGATTTTCACATCAAGCTTCTTTTTTTCAGCGACCAGATTTTGCTGCTGACGGAATCCTTCAACATCGGTGATATCTGCCTCATCGCATTGAGTTACATGGGGTATCATCGTCCAGTTACGGCTTAGATTAGCCCCTGAAATCTTCTGAATACGGCCGAGATCCACCTCTTCAATGGCCCCAAATTTGCTGAAATCAATATTTGGCCAAGGTAACATGCCTGGAATACTTGGGCTGGCCGATGGTACATTTTTTAGCGCTTGTTGCACATAAGCCTGAATATCTTCGCGTAAAATGCGGGCCTTGCGTCCGGAACCTTTGACCTGACTTAAGTTAACGCCAAATTCTCGTGCCAGGCGACGGATGATTGGAGTGGCATGTACGTACGTATCATTTTCCGAAAAGGCGCGGTTGTTTGCCATAACTGTCATCAGTTCTGCCTGGTTAATTGTGGCTGCCTGTAGCACCGATGGCACTGCTGTTTCGGTTGAAGCTTCCTGCATCGGGGCTTCGCCCTGAACGTTAAACAGCATGATCAGAGAACCCGTTTTCACTTTATCGCCCGCGTTGACCTTGATGTCGAACACCATACCAGCAAAAGGTGCGGGGATTTCCATGGAGGCTTTATCCCCTTCTACCGTGATCAACGATTGTTCAACAGCAACGTTATCTCCTGTTTTTACCATTACTTCGGTGACTTCAACCTCATCGGCACCAATATCAGGTACCCTGACTTCTTTTTTGCTCATGGCAGCCAGAACTGGTTTTTCTTGTTCTCTGACCGGCAAAGCGGCAGCAACAGTGTCATCAGCAACATCAAAAATCATCATCAATTTACCTGTGACAACTTTATCACCGACGGCAATGTTAATTTTTTTGACCACGCCCGAACAGGGTGCAGGGACTTCCATAGAGGCTTTATCACCTTCCACGCTAATCAGTGATTGTTCAGCATTAATTCTGTCACCGGGTTTTACCATAATTTCGGTGACTTCCACTTCGTCGGTACCAATATCCGGTACCCTGATTTCAAAAGTCATTCGTTTCTTTCCCTTACGCCAGACGTGGATTAACTTTCTCAGTATCAATACCAAACTGAGTGATAGCCTGTGCCACAACACTGCTGGCGATATCACCACGTTTAGCCAGTGCACTTAATGCGGCAACGACAACGTAAGAAGCATCAACTTCAAAATGACGACGCAAATTTTCACGGCTGTCAGAACGACCAAAACCATCTGTGCCAAGCACCAGGAATTCTCTGGTAGGAATAAAATGACGAATCTGCTCTGCAAACAACTTCATATAGTCAGTGGAGGCAACCGCAGGGGCATCATTCATTACCTGAGCCACCCAAGGTAGGTGCGGTTTTTCCGTTGGATGTAACATGTTCCAGCGCTCACAATCCTGGCCATTACGCGCAAGCTCAGTAAAAGAAGTCACGCTGTAAACATCGGCACTGATATCATATTGCTGCGACAGGATCTGAGCTGCCTGACGGACATGACGCAGAATGGCCCCGGATCCCATTAGCTGCACTTTACCTTTACTGCCCGTCAGAGTTTCCAGTTTATAAATACCCTTACGAATGCCTTCTTCTGCCCCCTGTGGCATGGCGGGCATAGGATAATTTTCGTTCAGGGTAGTCAGATAATAGTAAATGTTTTCTTGAGCTTCGCCGTACATGCGCTGTAAACCGTCATGCATGATGACCGCCACTTCATAAGCATAAGCGGGATCATAAGAAATGCAATTTGGAATGGTCAGTGACTGAATATGACTGTGGCCGTCTTCATGTTGCAAGCCTTCACCATTGAGGGTAGTACGACCTGAGGTGCCCCCAATCAGAAACCCCCGAGCCTGTTGATCGCCAGCCGCCCAACAGAGATCGCCGATACGCTGAAAACCAAACATCGAATAATAAATGTAAAAGGGGATCATCGGTAAATCGTTGCTACTGTAAGAAGTTGCTGCGGCGATCCAGGAAGCAGCAGCACCCAGCTCATTGATGCCTTCCTGTAGAATTTGGCCTTTTTCATCTTCTTTATAATAGGCGACCTGCTCACGATCCTGTGGGGTATATTGCTGACCATGGGGACTATAGATGCCAATTTGACGAAACAATCCTTCCATACCAAAGGTG
>CAZBYB010000004.1:7757-8416 GCA_964496225.1 uncultured Yersinia sp.
AACCGCTCCTTGATGGAGGGGTTTTTTAACATGACATTCAACGCCCTCACAAACGCAATCGTGGTAGATATTTCTTTATTCTGCGCTTCCAGTAGTGAGCTGAAATCTTCCAATGCGGGTAACTGCAGTTTTTGGGTGAAGTTCTTCAGACGTGCGGGCAAGTAACCGCCCAGCGCCTGGCGGCGTTCATGTAAGTACTGATATTCTTCAGAATCTTTTGCAAAGGTGATGTAAGGTAAGTTTTCGATCCCCGCATCCGCGACAGGGACGTTAAAACGATCACGCAGGTAATAGACTCCCTCCATATTCATTTTTTTCACCTGATGAGCAATATTTTTACCTTCGGCAGTTTCACCCATGCCATAACCTTTAATGGTATGGACGAGAATAACCGTAGGCTGACCTTTGGTATCCTGTGCTTTCTTCAGCGCAGCAAATACTTTTTTTGGATCGTGGCCACCACGATTCAACGACCAAATTTCATCGTCGCTCATGTCCTTTACTAACGCTGCTGTTTCCGGAAAGCGACCAAAGAAATGTTTACGCACGTACGCTCCATCTTTGGATTTAAAGGTCTGATAATCACCATCCAGCGTTTCATTCATTAACTGGATAAGTTTACCACTGGCATCTTTACGTAACAGTGAGTCCCAACGGTT
>CAZBYB010000004.1:8426-21225 GCA_964496225.1 uncultured Yersinia sp.
TTGAGTACTTGCCAGCCAGCACCACGGAACACACCTTCAAGTTCATTGATGATTTTTCCATTGCCGGTCACCGGACCATCGAGGCGTTGCAGGTTACAATTGATGATAAAAACGAGATTATCCAGTTTTTCACGCGTGGCAACAGTGATAGCACCTTTGGATTCAGGTTCATCCATCTCTCCATCACCCATGAAGGCGTAAACTGTTTGAGCAGTAGTATCTTTCAGGCCACGGTGAAACAGATATTTCAAAAACTTAGCCTGATAGATAGCACTAACGGGGCCTAAACCCATTGATACGGTAGGAAATTGCCAGAATTCAGGCATTAATTTGGGATGTGGATAAGAAGACAACCCTTTTCCCTGAACTTCCTGGCGAAAGTTATCCATCTGATCTTCAGTCAAACGACCTTCAAGGAAAGCGCGTGCATAAATGCCCGGGGAAATATGCCCCTGGAAATAGACCAGATCCCCCCCGTCTTTTTGGTTAGCGGCGCGAAAAAAGTGATTGAAGCATACCTCATAGAAAGTAGCAGCAGATTGAAAAGACGCCATATGACCACCCAAATCCAAGTCTTTCCTGGAAGCGCGTAATACGGTCATCACTGCATTCCAGCGAATGGCTGAGCGAATACGCTGCTCAAGATCCAGTTTACCGGGATAAGCAGGTTCATCTTCTGCTGCAATGCTGTTAATGTAATCAACAGCATCGGATACTGCCACGTTCACTCCACCCTTGCTGGCTGCACTTAACACCCGTTCAATCAGATACTGAGCACGCTCAACACCCTCTTCACGGATGACCGACTCGATCGATTGTAACCAATCGTGCGTTTCGATCGGATCCACGTCATTATGGACATGTTCTGACATGATGGTGTTCCTTCTTTAATTAGCCTGTCTGGCGCCTTTAATAACCCAGCAAATTTAGCAGCACAATTATTGTGTACTGCCCAACACTTCTTTTTTGATATAGCAGTAGGCGGCGCGCTTGATAGGCGCTACAGCAATTTTTTGATCTCCTGTGTTGGCATCGCCTCTCTTAACAGCCGGGAAGTATGAGATTGTTTTGCTAATTTATGCTTGGGAGATCGTTGTTCATCGGGACGAAAAGTTGCCTGAAGGAGTAGATATTCCCGCTGTTGCTCAATCTCATCTGACAAGTTGGATTGATGGATTTTGCTGTAGGCCATAGTTTGTTGAATTAATGGATATGGTGTTATGAAAAAAACAGGATTAATGGGTAATACCAATTTTTACAAGGGTCCGGGTAAAGTAACAAAGTATGACCTTGCTGTCCATACTCAGATCATCAAGGCTGGATACTCTGCTTGCTTTAAGGGGGATATATCCTTAACAGGAGCCGGGTTATCGCCATATGCTTGAAGGTTGCATTATGGATTCATGTTTATACCAGAGCAGCATAAATGGCCAGTAATATGATAATAACCCAAGTTACCTTGCGTGCCAATGATACGGTTGCTTTCACGGTTTTAACGGGTTCCTGATGTTGCTGGTGAACTAAAGATAGCTGTGCCAGCTGCGTTAGCACCTGATATTGTCTGGTATGAAAATCTCCCAGTGAAGTAACCCAAACCGATAAGGCTTTATCTCTGCGTCCAAATAATGTATAGATAGCACCCGCTATCCGAACAGGTATCCAGTCGAGCCAGTAAAGAATGCTATCAATTCCGGATTGCATACGCTGTAAAGGTAAATGTATCAGCCAGCGTTGCCATGCACGTAAAAAGGCATATCCGCTAAGCACAATCGGACCATAAGCACCACATACCACAAACCAGAATAAGGGTGCCAACCAGTAACGAAAATTAATCCATAGCAAGGTATCCTGTACGGTGCTTAACGATATGTTCTCCTCATTAATCGGTAAACGATCAATTAAAATCAAGTGCCTGGCAATATGATCCGCTTGCGTCATATCCCCATTGCCGAGTGCCATCAGGTAAGTACGATAATGCTGACGGAACTGACCTGCACCGATACATAACAAGCCAACCAATATCCATAACAGGAATTGTAGGGCATCAAAAAAGAGCTCATCAATCAGCCAAAGAAACGACCATAGCACTCCCATCCCAATGGCAGTGAACAGTAATGTTCGTAATAAGGACATTTCGGTGAGTTGACGAAATAAGACTTCAACCCGTTTATCCAGTTGCCAAGTATCATCCAGTTTAAACAAACATTCCAATATCAGCACGAGTAATAACGTAAACAGCGTCATAGGTTGAATATCTCATTAGGATCTGGTGGTACTTCCTGCCGCAACAGAGTAGCATGTTTAGCTTATTTATGGCTGATATTACAGAATTTCTCATGCTGACAAACAACTTCAGTGCCGATAAATGCCGCTTAGCACTACTTGAACGTGTTCAACGTGATATTTCTCTTAATGTCACTCAAGCACTGCGTGAAGATCTCGGTGGAGACATCAATGACAGCCATGATCTCACTGCCCAACTCTTGCCTGCTGACAGACAGGCAAGAGCCAGTATTATTACCCGTGAAGCAGGGATTTTTTGTGGACAGCACTGGTTGAATGAAGTTTTTATTCAACTGGGGGGCAAAGTTGAAATAACATGGTACGTCAGTGATGGCGCACAACTACATCCTGATCAGATATTATGCCACCTGTCCGGGCCTGCACGAACACTGTTAACGGCTGAACGTACTGCGCTCAATTTTCTGCAAACACTTTCTGGTATAGCGACCAAGGTTAATCACTATGCCGTTCTATTGAAAGACATGCATACAAAGTTGCTGGATACCAGAAAAACCCTGCCTGGCTTACGTACGGCATCAAAATATGCCGTACTTTGTGGTGGTGGTAATAACCACAGGATTGGCCTGTCGGATGCCTTCCTGATTAAAGAAAATCATATTATTGCTGCCGGTTCTATTAAAACAGCGATCACCCAGGCTTATGCACTTTGTGCCAATGTGCCAGTAGAAATTGAAGTTGAGTCTTTAGATGAGCTGAAACAGGCGCTGGATGCTGGTGCAGACATGATCATGCTGGCTAATTTTAGTCTTCCTATGATACGTGATGCGGTAGCAATCAGCCAAAAACGGAGTCTGCTTGAGGTGTCTGGGAATGTGACACTGGATACGATACGCAGCTATGCTGAAACGGGTATTGATTATATTTCAGTTGGTGCATTGACTAAGCATCTTACCGCCTTGGATCTGTCCATGCGCTTTCAATAGTGCAGTTACTGTATACCTGCCAGGAAGCGAGCGGTATCGCAGTGATTATCCAGGCAACTGCAATAATCTAAATATTCTTTCATCCTGTTTTGCAAAGTGACGTATTGACACTGTTCCTGTGCATTAAAAATGCTCATTCTTTCTCCTGAAGGAAGAAGGAGGCCATACATGTTCAGGCAACAAGGATTTACACTGATCGAATTGATGGTAACCATTGCCATCATTGCTATTCTCAGTAGTATTGGTATACCTGCCTATCAACGTTATACCCAAACAGCTGCACTGACCGATATGCTGCAAGCGACAGTCACTTACAAAACTACCGTTGAACTTTGCGTACTGGAACAGGAAAATTTCATTGGATGCAATGCTGGCGTTAAAGGTATTCCGGGGGATCAGACGACGCGTTATGTCAGGAATATCCAAGTTACTGACGGTATTATTGCCATCACAGGCCAAAAAATGCTGGAAGGGTTAACGGTCAAATTAACACCTCAAAAAGATGGACGTGGCCGCACAATTTGGCTCAGGGAATGCACCACATCTGATACTGATCTTCACGAGGTTTGTAAAAAAGTTTTTCATATCTGATGAGTAAGCACCGGGTTGCTATTGCGTAAGTGGAATAAGACAGGGCCTATTTAGGGAAAGAAGCAGGTGCAGAAGCAAAGTTGACAGAAAATAACAGGCGCCTGTTTTATCTGATTTTAACGTGATATCGAGATGCAATGGTGTTACAGGTGCCTCGAAACAAGGTGGATTCAATTATGATGGAACAACCTGTTGTCTCTCAATCTTCGGTTATCAGTGATGAACTCCATATTCTCTGTCGTCGATATCAAGCGGTCGTACTGACTATTGATCAACGAACTATCACTATTGCACTGGCATCTACCGCTTCTGACGAATTGATAACCGCATTGCGTTTTGCCAGTGGTCGCAGGGTTATTATCGAACAATGGCCTGCTGCCAGGCTGGAGCAGACACTGAATCAAACCAGTACACAACAGAAAAAGATACCTCACGAAGTGATTAGCATGTCAGATGGAAAAATTGATTCTGATGATGAAAATGACGCCCCGGTTATTCAATTTATCAACCAAACATTAAAGGTTGCCATTCAAAGACGCGCTTCAGATATCCACTTTGAGCCTTATCAGCATCATTATCGCATCCGCTTACGTATCGATGGTATCTTACAGGAAATCCAAGCTCCCCCAATGATATGGATAGCACAACTCACCGCCCGACTCAAAGTAATGTCTAAACTTAATATCTCAGAACGTCGTTTACCACAAGACGGCCAGCTTAGCTTACAATTGCATAAATTATGTTATCCAATGCGTATTGCCATACTTCCTACTCAATACGGTGAAAAAATTGTTATACGGATTATTTATACTTATCAACAACAACTGATACTGGAACAACTTGGATTTACCGAAGAAGATCTTAAAGAATTAAGGCAGGCGCTGTCCTGTTCTCAAGGGTTGATTCTGGTCACCGGGCCTACAGGTAGCGGTAAAACCGTAACCTTATACAGTGGATTATTGAAGCTGAATCACATGCAAAAAAATATCTGCAGTGTTGAAGATCCCATAGAGATCCCTGTCAATGGCATTAACCAGACACAAATTAACCCTGGTATACAACTGGATTTTTCCCGGATATTACGTGCACTATTACGTCAGGATCCTGATGTGATTATGATCGGAGAAATTCGTGATACAGAAACTGCAGAAATCGCCGTTAAGGCTGCACAAACAGGACATCTGGTACTTTCAACTCTTCATACTAATTCTACTATTGATACTCTGATCCGTCTGATACAAATAGGTATCCCTGGTTATTTACTGGCTGCTTGCCTTAAGCTTGTGATTGCGCAGAGACTTGTGCGTTGTCTTTGCCTGCATTGTAAACAACCTACAAATGTACCCTTGTATTATCCTGGTATAGGCCTGCTAAAGCCTTGGCAGGCTACTGGATGTGAACATTGTTTCTCTGGCTATTATGGTCGTACAGGGGTTTACGAAATGTTGACGGTTACACCTGCAATCCAACAGGCACTGGAAGTGGAAGCAAATTTGTCACAGCTCTCAGCAATCGCCCTTAAACAGGGACAAAAAAAACTATTTGCTGCAGGGTTAGCGTTGGTTGAACAGGGTGTCACTTCCCTTGAAGAAATTCATCGCGTCATTGGCATGAGTGATGAAATAAGGAGTGAAGAATGAGAAGTCGCCGTTTATATTTTTGGCAAGCCATTAATGCTCAAGGAAAAATGCAGCAAGGTGAGCTCATTACTACAGAAAAAAATGATGTTTATCAAAAAATTATTGAGCAAGAACTGCAACCTGTTGTCATTAAAGCGGGTAAATATATTCCTGCACATTACTGGCATGGTAGCGCCAGAATATTATTTATCCGTCAGTTAGCAACTTTGCTTAAGGCAGGTTTACCCTTACTTGACAGCCTGCAACTGCTGGCAAGAGAAAATGATTCTCCAGCCTGGCGTTGTATTATGCAGGAAGTGAGCAAAAAAGTTGCTAACGGACAGGCTTTTTCTGAGGTTATTGCCGATTACCCCATGATCTTTTCACCGTTATACCACCAACTCATCAGCATTGGTGAGCTCACTGGTAAATTAGATCAATGTTGTGAGCAGCTGGCCCAGCAGCAGGAACAGCAACAGCAATTGCAAAAAAAGATAGCCAGGGCGCTAAGATACCCTGTTTTTATCTGTATGGTTGCCATGTTTGTCAGCATGATCATGTTGGTTATAGTGTTACCTGAGTTTGCTAAGATATATCAATCTTCTGATACGCCATTACCCTGGCTGACTTCAGGTTTGCTCTACATTTCCCATGCATTAATAAGCTATGGCCCTTATATAACTTTATTATTAATAGTGCTGTTTATTTTTTACCGTAACAAGCTCAGAAACCTGCCAGCATGGCAGCAACGCGAGCAAGCCTTATTACTGCGATTGCCTGTTATATCACTCATGGTACGAGGTAGCTGCCTGAGCCAAATATTCCAAACTTTGGCCATGACGCAACAGGCCGGCCTGACACTGATAGCAGGTTTGGATGCTACTGCATTATCCATTAATAATATCATTTACCAACGTGAGATTATTAATATTCGCAAACAAATTAGCCATGGAATAGCATTTCACAGTACATTGATTGGACACCCCTTATTTCCCTCATTATGCCAGCAATTGATTCGTGTTGGAGAAGAATCGGGTTCTCTTGATATTGTACTAAAAAAGCTGGCAGGCTGGTATCAGCAACAGGCGTATGAAGTAGCAGATAGTTTGGTACAAATACTGGAACCCACCTTGATGTTGATTGTGGGTGGCATAACAGGAATATTGGTTATTGCCATGTACTTACCCATCTTCCAGTTAGGAAATGTGGTGGGATAGATAGAATATGGGCCCCATTAAAAGATTTAATAACTGTCAAATATCCGGTTTTCCTGTTCAGCAACACGAATAAACGTAGTGCGTTTAGTCAATTCTTTCAGATGATAGGCCCCAACGTAGGTACAGGCGGAACGCAGTCCTCCCAGCATGTCCAGAACCATGATATTCACCGGGCCACGCAAGGGTAATTTTACAGTTTTACCCTCCGCTGCGCGATATTCTGCAACGCCACCAATATGACGTTTCATGGCGGATTCTGAACTCATACCGTAAAATAGCATAAATTTCTTATTATCTTCCTCTACGACACAACCTTCACATTCATTATGCCCCGCCAGCATACCGCCTAACATAACAAAATCGGCTCCACCACCAAATGCCTTAACAACGTCCCCTGCTACAGCACAACCACCATCACTCACAATTTGGCCACCAAGGCCGTGAGCGGCATCCGCACATTCGATAACAGCAGAAAGTTGCGGGTAGCCCACGCCTGTTTTTATACGGGTAGTACAAACGGAACCTGGGCCGATACCGACTTTAACAATATCAGCGCCTGAAAGAATGAGTTCTTCTACCATCTCACCAGTAACCACATTACCTGCACAGATCACTTTATCCGGAAAAGCATCACGGACTTTTTTCAGAAAAGCAACAAAATGCTCTGAGTAGCCATTAGCAACATCAATACAAATAAATTTCAGTGCCGGAGAAAACAGTTGAATCTGTTTTATTTTGTTAAAGTCTACCTCAGAAGTACCCGTAGAGATCATGACATGACGTAAAACAGACTCGGGTACTTTATTAACGAATACCATCCATTGTTCAATGGTGTAATGCTTGTGAACTGCCGTAAGAAGACCCAGTGGTGCAAGTGCTTCAGCCATACTAAAAGTGCCTACTGTATCCATATTCGCAGCAATAATAGGGATGCCTGACCATTTGTATTTGGAGTGTTTAAAGAGAAACTGACGCTTTAATTTTACCTCAGAACGACTTTTTACTGTGGAACGTTTAGGGCGAATCAACACATCTTTAAAGCCCAATTTCAAATTTTCTTCGATACGCATACTTATCCACTTTTCTGTATATTTTTCGGTTAAATCACAAAAATTTTATTTAACATCAAGTGATATTTTTTATAAAAAATACCATAGAGATCAAAATAATGATACGATAAAGTTACTCTATCATATTTGCCATAGTATTTAACATTAGAATTATGTAGTGAATAAATGAAGTAAGTATTTTTATATTTTCTGAATACATTCATTATTTATCAGTTAATTTCTATCAAAATATATAATAATGAATTCATTATACAAGCAATATGCCACAATTTAATATTAACCCGTATTTAATTAATGTGTTGGTTAACAATAAAATGTATTTATTCACTGCTAAAATATTTAATAATATGCGCTTTGCTATTTTTTATATAAGTACATTTATAAAAATCCTATCGTTAAATGATATGCAATATTGATATAATCATATGGTTGATATATGTTGACAGTATCTTGATACAATGATGGTAGGATTTTGATTAATTTGGCTTATCTGTACAAGATAATGGCTGCCTGTTTTTTGGATGAATTCTTAGTGAATATGCTTGCCAAGTCAAATGGAGAAAGAACCGGGTAATGAGTTGGGTCGTCGCATTAACGGGAGGCATTGGCAGTGGTAAAAGTACTGTCGCGCGCGCATTTGCCAGTCTGGGGATCCCCATTATTGATGCTGATGTTATCGCACGTGAGCTTGTAGCACCAGGAACCATGGCATTACAGGCTATTGTCAACCGTTATAGCCATCACATCCTTCTTGCTGATGGAAGCCTGAACCGTGCCCTGTTGCGTCAATATATCTTTATTGATGTTGAGGAGAAAAATTGGCTAAATAAATTGCTGCATCCTTTAATTCAACAAAGAACGCAAGATCAGATAGCGATAATGACCACTCCTTATATTTTGTGGGTCGTGCCATTGCTGATTGAACACGAGTTACACCATAAGGCTAACCGCATTTTAGTCATTGATGTTAATTCCGAAGTGCAAATTTCCCGTACTATGGCCAGGGATAGCGTGACTCGCCAGCAGGTGGAATATATTCTGACAGCACAAGTTTCACAGCAACAGCGTCTTGCTTGTGCTGATGATGTTATCGATAATAATGGTGCTGCCACCATGATATTACCGCTGGTTATTGCGTTACATCACCAATATTTAAGGTTAGCCGCTGATGCCAGACAAAATGTAAACAAATAAACAAGTTCACAACCCATTTCAGGAAATACTATGGCATTGCATGATGGCATTGAGGTTAACTGTCCTGGTTGCGGTAATCCCGTAACATGGAGTGAGAAAAGCCCCTGGCGTCCATTTTGCGGCAAACGTTGCTAGCTGTGTGATCTCAATGATTGGGTGGATGAGAAAAAACGGATTCCCGGTGATGGAGGTCATTCCGACAGTGTAAGCTGGGATCATGATCCAGATTAAGTTCAGGTGAATGGCTTATAAGAGAAATAAAAATTTATCCCATTATGTCCGATAGCCCATGGCGTACCTGAGATGTTAATAAGTTAATGATCATGGCGTTGGAAGGAGGAAAGTCATCCAATTGTAATGTGCGCTGTGCTATCCAGCGTCCAGGCTGCCCTTCCCGGCCAAACGGTTCACCTTCCCATTGTGTAATCAAATAAAAATGCAGTACGGTTATCCGGTTCGGCCGATCCGGAAAACGATGTTTTAATACCTTGAACAGGGATGCCTCGCGTACCACGATGCCCGTCTCTTCCAGTAGCTCGCGTTTTAATGCTATTTCAGGTGTTTCCGCTGGCTCAATTTTACCACCAGGAAACTCCCAAAACCCGGCCATATGAGAGCCTTCAACGCGTTGGGTAATAAAAATTTCCTGCTGTACATTACGAATAATGCCTGCTGCAATCTGTATTTGTTTCAAAATATCGCTCACCTGCTTTTATATTTACTTTTTAGTAACATTTTATTGATAAAATAGTTATCTTAACGTAATACTGTGCATTCATGATGTTAGTTCATCATTTTTTTTAGAACACACATAATTGAAGAAAGAGAAACCCGTACTATGTTGCCTATATTTCTCATTAATCTGGACAGAAGTTCCGATCGTTTACAGACTTTTCATGCACGTAATCAAGGAATAAGTCATATATCACGTTTTCCTGCAGTGGATGGTAGTCAATTTACCCGGGAAATGTTGCAAGCGCAGGGATTGATGATCGGCGATCTACCCTATACCAACGGTGCTCTGGGGTGTGCCATGTCACATATTCGCTTTTGGGATCAGTGTATAGAAAATGACTGCCCGATGACGGTTTGTGAAGATGACGCCCTATTTCATTCCAAATTCCACGATCACAGTACCAAATTTATAGCCTCCCTTGATAAGGGCTGGGATTTAATTTTATGGGGCTGGAATTTCGACTCCATTTGCAGCTTTGAGCTATTGCCTGGGATCTCTCCCTGTGTGGGGTTATTCAATCAACAAAGCATGCGCGAAGGCATCAGTACTTACCCGCAGTTGAATATCAACCCGCAGCTTTTCAGAGTCAATCGAGCGTTTGGGATTATGTGTTATTCATTATCGCCTGAGGGTGCCAGAAAACTGAAAGCGCTAATATTGCCACTGGCACCACTACAGGTTTATTTTCCAGTATTAAACAGGCATCTTCCGAATAATGGGATAGATATCGCCATGAATGCATTTTATTCCGAGTTGAATGCTTACATTAGCCTGCCGCCGTTGGTGCTTTCTGAAAATAATCATGCCATTTCAACTGTCCAGGAGTGCTGATTTAATACTGTGCTTACACCCTACAGGTGTTTTCATCGCTGCCACAGGAGCATGGTAATCTGTGCTCTGCTAATCGTTGTGTATTTTTCCAATTTCAATAAATCTTGAGAGGCTGCATGGTCTGGCCTTGCACGTTCTTTCTAACGTCAGTATTAGTTTTTAACTTGCATGCATTATCTTAGTTTTCCGTGACAATGTTTGTATTTTTTACCTGTTCCACAGGGGCAAGGGTCATTACGGCCTGTTTTTTGTTCCATTCTGGCAACCGGACGTGCTGTTTCCTGCACTAGCGAAGCATAAGGATCGCTTTGATGGCTGAGCTGTTGTTGTTTAGATAAACGTTCTGCTTCTTCACGGCGTTGTTGCTCCAGCACCCGTACTTCTTCAGGCAAACTGACTTGCACTTTGCTCAAGATACTGATCACATCATATTTCAGTGACTCCAGCATGGCGGAAAACATGGCAAAAGATTCACGTTTATATTCCTGTTTGGGATCTTTTTGTGCATAACCGCGTAAATGGATCCCCTGGCGTAAATAATCCATCGCCGCCAGGTGTTCTTTCCACAATGCATCCAGTGTCTGTAGCATGACGCCTTTCTCAAAGGTGCGCATTATTTCAGCACCAACAATTTTTTCTTTACCTTGCCAGGCCTCCAGTGTTTGCTGGAAAATACGTTCGCGCAGTGTCTCTTCATGGAGTTGAGACGCCTTGAGCCATTGTGCAATCGGTATTTCCAAATCAAAATCATCTTGCAAACGTTGTTCTAACCCTGAGATGTCCCACATTTCTTCCAGCGATTGTGGCACGATGTAGGTATCAACCGTCGCTTTTAAGACATCTTCACGGATACTATTGATAGTTTCGCTAACATCAACACTATCCAGTAACGCATTACGTTGACTGTAAATCGCTCTGCGCTGATCATTGGCGACATCATCATATTCCAGCAACTGTTTACGAATATCAAAATTACGGCTTTCCACTTTGCGTTGTGCATTGGCAATGGCTTTCGTGACCCAAGGGTGCTCGATGGCTTCCCCCGGTTGCATCCCGAGTTTACGCATCATGCCAGAGATACGATCTGAGGCAAAAATACGCATCAACGCATCTTCCATCGATAAATAAAAACGCGATGAACCGGCGTCCCCCTGGCGACCGGAGCGACCACGTAACTGGTTATCAATGCGGCGTGATTCGTGCCGCTCAGTACCGATAATGTGCAGACCACCCGATGCCAGAACCGCATCGTGACGGATCTGCCAGGCATCCTTAACGGCTGCTATCTGTGACTCCGTTGGCTGGATTAATTTGGCAATTTCATTCTGCCAACTACCGCCCAACACAATATCAGTACCCCGGCCTGCCATGTTGGTTGCAATGGTAACCGCCCCAGGCTGCCCAGCTTGTGCAATAATATCGGCTTCCATAGCATGAAATTTGGCATTCAATACCTTATGTTCAATACCTGCTTTAGCTAATTCATGGGATACCAGTTCAGATTTTTCAATGGAAATTGTCCCCACGAGGACGGGCTGTCCATGGGAGGTACGCTCACGGATATCTTCAATAATGGCATGAATTTTCTCCATTTCACTCATATACACTAAATCAGCCAGATCGTTGCGGATCATGGGGCGGTTAGTCGGGATTACAATGGTATCCAGTCGGTAAATGGAACGGAATTCAAACGCCTCAGTATCTGCGGTACCTGTCATGCCAGCCAGTTTTTCATAAAGGCGAAAATAATTCTGAAAAGTGATGGCAGCCAGTGTTTGATTTTCATTCTGAATTTCAACACCTTCTTTAGCTTCAATCGCCTGATGTAATCCATCAGACCAGCGGCGGCCCTGCATGGTACGGCCGGTATGTTCATCAACGATAACGACTTTGCCATCCTTGACCAGGTAGTCAACGTCACGCATAAAGAGCACATGGGCCCGCAACGCAGCGGTGACATGATGCATTAATATGATATTGACCGGTGAATAGAGCGATTCCCCTGGCTGTATGATGTGGTCAACGGCTAATAATTGCTCAATTAACACCAGCCCACGCTCTGTAAGATGAACCTGCCTGGATTTCTCATCTACTGAAAAATGCCCTTCACCCTGAAAAATATCGGAATCTTCTTTTTCCTGACGGATTAATTTCGGGATTAACCTATTGACCCTGGTGTACATATCAGAACTGTCTTCTGTAGGGCCTGAAATAATTAATGGCGTACGGGCTTCGTCAATCAGAATAGAATCTACTTCATCCACCAGTGCATAATGCAAGGCGCGCTGGACACGTTCTTGTGGGCTGAAAGCCA
>CAZBYB010000004.1:21235-25684 GCA_964496225.1 uncultured Yersinia sp.
TGCACTTTTTGTTCCAGACTGAAAGCCATGTTATCGCGCAGATAATCAAAACCGTATTCATTATTCGTGCCATACGTGATGTCTGCCGCATAGGCTTCGCGCTTGGCCTGTGATGACAGGCCGGATAAATTAATACCCACGGTCAGACCGAGAAATTCAAACAACGGGCGATTATTTTCAGCATCGCGTTGTGCCAGATAATCATTGACTGTTACCACATGCACGCCACGTCCTGTTAAGGCATTTAGATAAACTGGCAGCGTTGCCGTCAGGGTTTTACCTTCACCGGTGCGCATTTCGGCGATACAGCGATCGTTGAGTACCATACCACCCAGTAATTGCACATCGAAATGACGCATGGAAAAGACGCGTTTACTGGCTTCGCGCACCAGAGTAAAGGCATCAGGGATTAAACTATCCAGTGTGTCGCCTTTTGCAAGACGTGTACGTAACTCATCTGTTTTCGCCCTGAGCTGTGCATCCGAAAATTTTTCGAACTCAGGCTCCATACGATTAATCAAATCCACCATTTTACGCATGCTGCGTAAAGTGCGTTCATTACGGCTACCAAAGATTCTAGTTAACAATTTATTAATCAACATGGTTTTTATGTCTCTTACACACAGCCATCAAACAGGTAGCAGAAAAATCACGGGGATACACCCGGATCAGACAAATTGTGCCATAATTTTATGTATTAACCACAGTTAATAATTGCCTGCGCGCCTCTTTTGAATTTTTCAGCCAACAACCCGGTTTAATACGAAAAGAAAGCGCTTTTTTTCGCTTGACGTAGGATCATAAACAGGCTTTGTAATGTAATAACTATCACGATTAGAACCCGCCGGAGTTTCCTGTATGCGCGCCAGCCAGCCACAATTACTCAATGTCCTGTTTTATAATATACCTACTACAGAGGAAAGTTCGCTATACAAAGTACAACAACGTGTTATTGCATTACAGAAACTGAACCATGTAGTAAAAGGGTTGGTTCACCCACAACTTCAGCCATGGTGCCGGGTTGCCAATTATCGACAGAATGTTTTAGTGCTGGAAGCAGCCAGCGCTGGCTGGATGATGCGCTTACGTTACGAACAATCTCACCTGATCGGTGTGCTGCGAGCACAGATTCTAACATCATTAGCGTCAATCGATATAAAGATAAATCCAGCTTTAATGGCGAAAGGAAGTACAATGGAAAGGAATGCAAAAATATTGCAACAGACCAAACCCATAGCCTTACGTCATTTAAGTCAGGAAAGTGCCAGAGAATTAATCGCGCTGGCGAACCGTAGCCCGGAAAAATTGCGCAATATACTTGAAAGGCTGGCTGCACTGGCCAGAGATTAAATTACGCCAACGCGGTTGATAACCCCTTAAATGCCAATGGCGCTTCATTATCTTGAAACGTGACGAATTCATAGGCTTCTTGTTTCGCTAATACTGCCTGCAACAGTTTGTTATTCAATGCATGTCCAGATTTGAAGGCCGTAAAGGCACCCATAATATTATGACCACACATGAACAAATCACCGATAGCATCCAGCATTTTATGGCGCACAAATTCATCTTCAAAGCGCAGGCCATCCTCGTTGAGAACACGGTAATCATCCACAACAATGGCACAATTGAAACTACCACCCAGACACAATCCACGGGCTTGCAGCAATTCTATATCACGCATAAAACCAAAAGTCCGCGCACGACTGATTTGGTTGACAAAAGAATCTGCCGAAAAATCCAGACAGTAACGCTGATTGCTTGAGTTAATGACCGGATGATTAAAATCAATGGTAAAATCTAAATGGAAGCCATTAAATGGAGATAATTCAGCCCATTTATCACCTTCTTCAACGCGCACTGTTTCCTTGATGCAAAGGAATTTTTTAGCAGCCTGCAGTTCTTCAATACCAGCATCCAGCAACAGGTAGATGAAAGGACTGGCACTGCCATCCATAATGGGGATTTCGGGGGCATTGACTTCGATAATGATATTGTCAATACCCAAACCCGCCAGAGCGGCGTTAAGATGTTCTACTGTAGATATACGCACTCCCTGCTCATTAATCAGACAGGTGCAAAGTAGAGTATCCTGTACCGATTTTGCGTTTGCATGAAAATCGACAGGAGGGATTAAATCAGTACGACGATAAATAATGCCGGTGTTTGCCGGGGCAGGTAGCATAGTCAATGTAACCTTTTTACCTGTATGCAAACCAACACCTGTTGCGCAAACGCTGTCCTTCAGTGTTCTTTGTTTTATGATCATATTATCTCACAATATTCTCTAATCATTATTCTAGTCTATGTAAAAGAACAACGATCAGTCTAGCATAAATAACTCAGATTCCAAATATCGCGCAAATTAGTCCGCCTGTTTACGTAAAAAGGCAGGAATATCCAAATAGTCTGGTTCATTATGTACCACGGAATCATTCACGACCTTAGCGACGGATTTTATTTCTTCAGGCAAGGGCGACAGATTATGCGACTGATAGCGGTGATCGATGGGTGTCTGCGTTTTTTTACCCGTGACTAGCACAATTTCCGGGCGTTTATCCATACCGATACCGGTTGCAACAACGGTGACACGCAGTTCATCGTTCATATCGGTATCCAGTGATGTACCTATCACCACAGTGGCGTTATCAGAGGCGAAAGCACGTATGGTATTACCGACTGTTTCAAATTCATCCAAACGCAGATCAAAACCCGCTGTGATGTTGACTAACACACCCCGTGCGCCAGACAGATCAATATCTTCCAGTAATGGGCTGGAAATGGCCATCTCAGCGGCTTCTTCAGCACGATCCTCACCCGAAGCGACACCCGATCCCATCATGGCGTAACCCATTTCAGACATGACGGTACGTACATCAGCAAAATCAACATTCATCAAACCGGGGCGTGTAATCAGTTCAGCGATACCCTGCACTGCCCCTTTCAACACGTTGTTAGCTGCTCCAAAAGCATCCAGTAAAGATATGCCTTTTCCAAGTACTTTCAATAGCTTATCATTGGGTATGGTGATCAATGAGTCTACGTGTCGGGATAATTCTGCAATTCCCTGCTCCGCAAACATCATGCGTTTTTTACCTTCAAAATTAAAAGGCTTTGTCACCACGGCCACTGTTAAGATCCCCAGTTCCTTTGCCACCTCAGCGACAACAGGGGCAGCACCTGTACCGGTCCCTCCTCCCATACCTGCAGCGATAAAAACCATATCGGCGCCATTAAGTGCCGCATGTAGCGCGTCGCGATCTTCTTCTGCGGAATGACGACCTACTTCCGGGTTTGCTCCTGCTCCCAAACCTTTGGTGATACCGCTACCAATCTGGATAGTCTGGCCAACGGTTGTTTTACGTAATGCCTGAGCATCAGTATTAACAACAAAAAATTCTACACCTTCGATGCGTTCACGCACCATGTACTCTACGGCGTTGCCACCGCCGCCGCCGACGCCGATGACTTTAATCACGGCATCATTGGTGGGTTCCATTGGTTCAAACATAGTGTTTCTCCGTTTTATCTCTGTTAAAACTCTTTTCTTAACCAGCTATTGATACGCTTAAACCAGGCACCCACCGAGGTTTGTTTTTCTTGTCCTGAATCAGCGTTTAGATGAAATTCCTTACCATAGTGTAATAATCCGACTGCAGTGGAGTAATAGGGTTCCTGCACATAATCTGTTAATCCAGTGATATTCGAAGGATAACCAATACGTACCTGAGCATGAAAAACTCGTTGAGCACATTCGACTAGACCTTCAATTTGAGCTGCACCACCTGTCAGCACAATACCTGCAGCTAAATGATATTTAACGCCCTGCTGACGCAGTTGCTCCTGCAACTGTAAAATTTCATCATTAATCAAGTTCAGCAATTCGATGTAGCGCGGTTCGATGACTTCAGCCAGTGTCTGTCGTTGCAAGCTACGGGGTGGACGTCCCCCGACACTGGGGACTTCTACATTTTCATCTTTACTGACCATAGATCCCAACGCACAACCGTAGCGAACTTTAATCGCTTCGGCATCGGTGGGCGGCGTTCCAAAAGCATAAGCAATATCACTGGTCACTACATTACCGGCATAAGGTATCACTTTGCTGTGACGTAAGGCCCCGGCAGTGTAGACCACGATATCCATCGTCCCGCCTCCCATATCGACCACACAGACACCCAGCTCACGTTCATCTTCTGTCAATACCGCGTAACTGGCGGCAACGCCCGCAAAGATCAGTTGATCAACTTTTAAACCACAGCGTTCAACAGCCTTTACAATATTTTTGGCCATATCGTTATGACAGCTAATCAAATGCACTTTAGCTTGCATACGTACACCAGAGAGACCAATCGGGTTTTTGATGCCTTCCTGATAGTCAATAGCATATTCCTGAGGGATGACATGTAAAACACGATGCTCATCACGCATACGTACCGATTTTGCGGT
>CAZBYB010000004.1:25694-31821 GCA_964496225.1 uncultured Yersinia sp.
ATGCACCACACTTTCTACATCTTCCTGTGTTACATCTTCTTCTGATATGGGCACCATGCCGATTTCATTTTGACAACTGATGTGTTTGCCTGACAACGCCAGATAAACTGAAGAAATCTGGCAATTAGCCATTAATTCTGCTTGATCAATCGCACGTTGCACACATTTAACCACTGCTTCGAGATCGTTAACGCCACCTTTATCCATACCACGAGATGGACAACTGCCTACACCAATAATATTCACCATTCCATCGGGCAGAACTTCACCGACTAATACTGAAACCTTTGCGGTACCGATTTCCAGACCCACTACCAGTTTTCTGTCCGCCGCCCTCATCATTGCTGTTTTACCTGCACCGGATTGTGTTGTTGCTCGTCCACCGAGGGAAGGGTCCACCCTACTGCTGCACCCGTGTCATAACGTAAATCAACATAACTGACGCGCCGGCCTGTTTTCTGCAATATCGGATAAAGATCGAGAAAACGTTGCAGACGGCCAATAGTGTCCTCCCTGCCAAGCTCCAGTCGAATGCCATTACGAAGGACAAGTTGCCAGGAGTCTCGTGCACTCATGATGAGTCTCTCTGGCGTCAATGTGTTGGCTATTAATAGCGTATTGAGCGCCAGATAACCGGCAAGAACATCCTGCTCACGACCCTGTGGCCCATAAAGCAATGGCAATATCAGATCATCGTGACGATTTGCGGGCACACCAAATGATTTTCCATTTATATCAACCATATATATATCGTTCCAACGTGCTACTGGAACATATTCCACCAGGTGAATTTGCAGTTTATCGGGCCATTGCTTGCGTATACTGGCCTGTTTAATCCACGGCAGGCGTGTAATATGTTGCAAAATGACATTCACATCCTGTGTTATAAAGGTACCTGGTGAACCTGCTGCCCGAATAATTTGATGTATATCATCCAGTGTGGTGTAGTAGCGCTCACCCGTTACCATCAGCTTAGAAAGCTGCAAGCGGTTAACATCTTTCAGCCAGTTCACGATGGTCCAACCTGTGCCCAATATTATCCCTGCTACCATCAGCAGGAAAATAAAACCCACCAGACGAAATCCATTGCTGCGACTATGACCAGCTTCTTTTCTGATACTCCGTTCAGCATTCAAGGCGGCTTGGGACATCTCAGCCCGTCAGTGCTAAAATTCTTACAACAAGCTGCGAAAAGCTCAATCCATACTCACGGGCAGCCATGGGCACCAGGCTGTGGCTGGTCATTCCCGGCGAGGTGTTCACTTCAAGTAGATAAAAGCTGCCATCACTGTCTTGCATGACATCGACTCTACCCCAGCCACGGCAACCCAGAACCCGATACGCCTGTTGTGCCAGTGTAGCCAGTTGTTGTTCTTGAGCCTGACTCAAGCCGCTTGGGCAAAAATATTGTGTGTGGTCCGATAAATACTTAGCTTCGTAATCGTAGAACACACCCGCGGGTTGAATACGGATTGAAGGTAAAACCTCATCTCCCAAAATAGCGACCGTGTATTCCGGTCCGGTGAGCCATTTCTCAATTAACAGATCGCTGTCATAGAAAAACGCTTTTTCCAGTGCTGCCTGTAGCTCGCTATCCTGATTTACCTTACTCATACCCATGCTCGAACCTTCCCGGCTTGGTTTTACGATTAATGGAAAACCCAGTTCAGCAATGTCCTGCGCCATACTTCTCAACCCATGGGTAATAAATTGTTGACGATCTAATACCCGCCAGGGGGGTACGGGTAATCCCATGGCAATCCAGACTAATTTGGTACGTAATTTGTCCATGGCCAATGCCGATGCCATAACACCACTACCGGTATAGGGCAACTGTAAAAACTCCAGCACACCTTGTAAGGTGCCATCTTCACCACCACGACCATGCAAGGCAATAAAGACTTTGTCGTATCCCTGTTCTTTCAACTGGATAACAGGGAAATCTCTGATATCCACACCATAAGCATTAATATCAGCCTCGATTAGCCCGGCTAGTACCGCATGACCTGAGAGCAGGGATACTTCCCGTTCTGCAGAGGTCCCCCCCAGCAATACTGCAACTTTTTCAGCCATGAAGTTCCTTTTTACACTGAGGTTGTAATTTTAATTCCGCCAGGTTACGTGCAATTTTTCCAATATTACCGGCACCCTGAACCAGGATAAGATCATTACCATTGAGCACCTGTGCCAGAATTGATAACAACAGGTCTGGATCTGACACTAAAATGGGATCTAATTTGTAACCGTTACGGATAGTGCGGCATAGCGAATCACTGTCAGCACCTGGGACACACAATTCACCCGCCGGGTACACCTCCAGCATCAACAACACATCGACCTGAGAAAGAACATTGGCAAAATCATGATACAGATCGCGTGTACGGCTATAACGATGCGGCTGAAAAACCATCACGATGCGTTTATCCGGCCATCCTGCGCGCGCTGCTTTAATTGTGGCATCCACTTCAGTGGGGTGATGACCGTAATCATCTACCAGCATAACACTGCCTTTTTTACCATTCACACTGTCCAGCAGGAAATCCCCCAGTAAGTCAAAACGACGCCCGGTGCCCTGAAAATTCGCCAGAACACACAATATATCTTCATCATCAATGCCTTCTTCGGTTGCTACTGCAATTGCAGCAGCGGCATTCAGTGCGTTGTGCCGCCCTGGTGCATTTAATTTCACCGTCATCAAGGGCTTATCATGGCGGTGTAGTTTGAAGGATCCTTGAACACCAATTTGTTGATAATCAGTAAGTTGTACATCTGCATCCCGGCTAAAACCATAAGTGGTGATGCGACGTCCCACGCTTGATAACAGCGTGCGTATCACGGGATCGTCTATACAGAGTACAGACAGTCCATAGAAAGGCAGATTGTGTAAGAAATTAATAAAAGTCTGTTTTAAATTTTCAAAATCACCCTGATAGGTATCCATATGATCAGCTTCAATATTTGTCACAATCGCTACCATGGGCTGTAGATGGAGGAACGAAGCATCACTTTCATCGGCTTCAACTATCAAATAACGGCTGGAGCCCAGGCGCGCATGAGTACCCGCTGCTTTCACCAGGCCACCATTTACAAAGGTCGGATCCAACCCAGCCTGTGCATAAATACTGGCAATCATTGCGGTTGTGGTCGTTTTACCGTGTGTTCCTGCCACGGCAATACCATGACGGTAGCGCATTAATTCCGCTAGCATTTCAGCACGACGGATCACCGGGATACGCGCCTCATAAGCGGCAATGACTTCCGAATTATCTGCTGGAATCGCACTCGATACCACCACAACACTTGCACCATACACATGTTGTGCATGGTGATGGAAGTAAACCCGTACACCCATCGCACCCAGTTGTTGTGTGACGGCATTGGATGCCAAATCAGAACCACTGATTTCATAGCCTTCGTTAGCCAGCACTTCGGCAATACCACCCATACCGGCACCACCAATGCCAACAAAGTGAATATGTCGGACGCGCCGCATTTCAGGCACGATAGTGCGTAATTGCGCTAGTTGTTGTGTATTCACATTGACCATCACTTTGTTAATTGAATACATGAGTTATTCATTTTTTCCGCGCTGCTGCACATACCGCCATGGCGACTCGCTCCGTTGCATCAAAAATCGCCTGCGCCCTTGCTCGTTCTGCCATTAACAACAATTGCTGACGATCCCAGCGCTCAAGTAAATCAATCACACTGGCAACCGTAAACTGTGGCTGTTCAATAATTCTGGCGGCCCCTATCTGTTCAAAGGCTAAGGCATTCCAGTATTGCTGACGATCTTTATGCTGGAAAGGAACGAAAATAGCTGCAAGGCCAGCTGCGGCTACTTCGCTCACCGTCATGGCACCTGAGCGGCAAACCACGACGTCAGCCCAAGCATAAGCGGCTGCCATATCATCGATAAATTCAGTCACTTTATGTTGTGTGGTACCTGCTGATTCATAGGCTTGCACTAGACTCGCCAGAAAGCCTTTACCCACTTGATGCCAGAGGGTGATACGTTCACCCAACCGATGTGCCACCTCTGGCATGATTTGGTTCAGAATACTGGCTCCCTGGCTACCTCCGATCACCAACACCCGTACTGGCCCGGTACGACCTGCGAAGCGTTCAGCGGGTGGTGGCAAGGTAAGCAGATCGCAACGCAGTGGATTACCCACGACCTCGGCGTAAGGAAAGGTACCGGGAAATGCCTGCAAGACTTTTGTCGCAATTTTGCCAGCCAACGGTTAGTCAAACCAGCAATACCATTTTGCTCGTGTAACACTACCGGGATATTGCATAACCATGCGGCCAGACCACCCGGGCCTGAAACATAGCCGCCCATTCCCAGTACCACATCAGGCTGGTAATGACGCATAATAGCTTTAGCCTGGCAGACGGCCCGCCAGATGCGCATGGGCGCAGCCAGTTGTGCCAGTATTCCCTTACCACGCAAACCAGAAATATTAATAAAATCAATCTCAATGCCGTGTTCAGGTACCAGAGAAGCCTCCATTCTGTCCTCGGTACCTAACCAGCGAACTTGCCAGCCCTGCATGATTAAGTAATGCGCAATCGTCAGGCCGGGAAAAATATGTCCTCCTGTGCCACCGGCCATCACTATCAAACGTTTCTCACTCATTAGTGATCCCCGGGAGCCCATGTTGGGTTTTTAGCGCCTTGGCGATCCCGCGTTAACGTTGGGTCCAAAATGCGCATTTGACTGGTGGTAAACTGTGTTTTTGCGCCTGATTTTGTCTGATTTCCCTTTAGCTCACGGGATCCGGAACGGGTTGTTACAAATGCCTGGGCTTTCAGCTGGCGCATTTCAAAATCAATGCGCAGCAATAACACAATCGCAGTGGACATGACTAACAGACTTGAACCACCGTAGCTTATCAAGGGCAACGTCAATCCTTTGGTCGGTAATATTCCAGCCGCTGCCCCCACATTCACTAGTGCCTGAAAACTAAACCAGACTCCAATGGAACATGCTAAAAATCCTGAAAATTGTTGATCGAGTTGTAATGCACAACGACCAATGGACATTGCGCGTAAGGCGACAAAAAATATGACTAACAGTGTGAAAACCACTCCTACATAACCCAATTCTTCTGCCAGTACGGAAAAAATAAAATCGGTATAGGCTTCAGGTAAGTATTCCAATTTTTGCACTGAATTACCCAAGCCCTGCCCCCAGAGTTCACCACGACCAAAGGCCATTAATGATTGCGTTAATTGATAACCCGAACCAAAGGGATCTCGCCAGGGGTCAAGAAATGAAGTGACCCGCTGCATACGGTAAGGTTCGGTGATAATTAATAGACAGACTGCAAATGCACCCGAGCCGATAATCGCCAGAAACTGCCATAATTTCGCGCCAGCCAGAAATAACATGGCCAGTGTGGTGATAAACAGTATTACGACTGTTCCTAAATCGGGTTGTGCCAGCAGCAGCACTGCCAGTACTACCATTACGCCCATTGGTTTGCAAAAGCCCCAAAAGTTGCTGCGTACTTCGGCTACCTTGCGTACCAGGTAACTTGCCAGATAGCAAAACAGAGATAATTTGGAAAGTTCTGCAGGTTGGATACTCAGTGGACCCAATGAGATCCAGCGTGATGCACCATTCACTGAGCTGCCAACCAGCAAGACCATCAGCAACATCACCATGGAGAGCAATAGCATGATATTGCTGTAACGCTGCCAGAAGACCATGGGAATACGCAATGTCACCAGTGACAGACAAAATGCCAGCCCAAGGTAGCAGAGATGGCGTTTGGCAAACAGGAAAGGATCATTGGCAATACGCTGTCCTGGTGGCATGGAGGCTGAAGTGACCATGACCAAACCGATGATGGCAAGGCCCAATGTCAGCCAGATCAGAGTACGGTCATACAATGGCGTACTGGTTGGATCATGGGATCTGAATCTCAGGATGTTGAGTGGTGAGAATAACCTCATGCTTATCATGCCCATCAGCCGAGCTCCTTAGCGAGACGTGTGAATTCATTACCACGTTGCTCAAAATTCTGAAATTGATCCAGGCTGGCGCAGGCGGGTGATAGTAATACTGTATCACCGGGTTGCAATCGGGTAGTCAGGTTTCTCATGGCCTGTTCCATGGTCG
>CAZBYB010000004.1:31831-44435 GCA_964496225.1 uncultured Yersinia sp.
AGCTGGGCCAGCTTTTGACCATCCTGACCAAAACAGTAAACGCGAATGCGATCACCTTGCAGTAACCTGATCAGTGGTGAAAAATCAGCAGATTTTCCATCTCCTCCTAACAATAAATGCAGAGTACCTTTTACCCTCAGCCCACTGAGGGCTGCCATCGTACTGCCTACATTAGTGGCCTTGGAATCATTTATCCAGCACACCTGATTATTTTCAAAGATCGACTGATAGCGATGCTCCAGGCCGGACCAAGTATGCAATGCCTGTACACTGGCCGAACGGGGAATACCCACTGCATCTGCCAGCGCCAATGCTGACAAGGCATTAGCGTAATTGTGATAACCGGTTAATTTCATCGCACGGGTATTGAGGATTTTTTCACCACGCACCCGCAGCCAGATACCATCTGACTGTTCATGCAAATGATAATCACCGGTATTAGCGCCAAACGTTATACAACGCCGGTCCATGCCTCCCACAGGCAGGGTGAGAGCATCATCAGTATTGACAACACACAATTGAGCATGGTCATAAATGCGTAACTTGGCGGCGCGGTACTGTGCCAGACCCAATGGATAACGATCGCTGTGATCTTCTGTTACATTTAAAATCGTGGCCGCCATGGCATGAAGACTGCGGGTGAGTTCCAGTTGAAAACTGGACAATTCGAGTACCAGTAACTGATACTGCTGGTTCAGTAATGTCAGTGCGCCAATACCAATATTGCCCCCAATGCCGGTGCACCAGCCCGCCGTTCTCGCCATTTCTCCTACCCGCTGACTGACCGTCCTGTTACCGTTAGAGCCGGTGATGGCAACGATGGGGGTACGAGTTTCACGACAGAATAATTCGATGTCACCAATAATTTCTATGCCGGCCTGCTGTGCATCATTGAGTGTGGTTAGTGCAACGCCAGGACTGGCAACGATTAAATCTGCCATCAACAACCATTGTTTGTTCAGGCTACCTAAATGGCGCTCTATATGTGCAGGTAGCTTTGCCAGCCCGGGGGGATCGATGCGCGTGTCAATGACGCGTGGTGCCAGACCGCGTGCCATAAAGAAATCAACACAGGTAAGCCCGGTCAAGCCTAACCCGATAATGACGACTTTTTTCCCCCGATAATCCCACATGATTAACGTACCTTCAGTGTTGCCAGACCGATCAAAACCAGCATCAATGCGATAATCCAAAAGCGAACGATCACTCTTGGTTCAGGCCAGCCTTTAAGCTCATAATGATGGTGAATGGGTGCCATGCGAAAAATTCGTTGGCCACGCAGTTTAAAAGAACCCACCTGTAAAATGACTGACAGGGTTTCGACCACGAAAACACCCCCCATAATCACTAATAAAAATTCTTGCCGCAGCAATACCGCGATTATTCCTAAAGCGCCACCGAGTGCTAATGAGCCCACATCACCCATAAATACCTGAGCCGGATAGGTGTTAAACCATAAAAATCCCAAGCCTGCTCCGACAATGGCCGTACAGACTACCACCAGCTCACCCGCATGACGCAGATAAGGAATATGCAAATAACTGGCAAAATTGACATTGCCTGTTATCCATGCAACCAGGGCAAAACCTGCAGCAACAAAGACAGTTGGCATAATAGCCAGCCCATCCAGCCCGTCAGTCAGATTGACCGCATTGCTGGTACCCACGATGACAAAATAAGCCAACAGGATATATAACAGCCCTAATTGTGGCATGACGTCTTTGAAGAACGGCACCACCAGTTGTGTGGCGGCAGTATCGTGACCCAGAGCATAAGTAACTAAGGCAATGATCAGGGCCATCATTGACTGCCAGAAATATTTCCAGCGTGCAATCAATCCTCGGGCATTATGACGCAGCACTTTGCGGTAATCATCGATAAAGCCTACCATGCCGTAACTCAGCAGAATAAACAGTACGCACCAGACGTAAGGATTCAGGAGATCAGCCCACATGAACACTGAGCAGGTAATTGACGCCAGGATTAAAATCCCACCCATCGTGGGGGTGCCACGCTTACTGAAGTGAGATTCCGGGCCGTCATTGCGTACTACCTGACTAATTTGTAATTTCTTTAACCAGGCGATTAAATATGGCCCCATCCATAACGAAATAAACAGTGCTGTCAGCAAGCTGACAATGGCACGGAACGTCAGGTAGGAAAAAACGTTAAATCCGGAATAAAATTTGACCAAATATTCAGCCAGCCAGACTAACATAGCGTTTTCTCCTGTAAAGCACGGACGACATTTTCCATCCTGGCACTACGTGATCCTTTGATTAATATAGTGATCGTCTGATGTTCCGATAATAATGCAGATAAACGTGCTACCATTGCGGCCTGATCCACAACATGTTCGCCATGACCACTGGCAGTACTCAGGTGTTGACTGAACGAACCGACACTCAGTACCTTTTCTATTCCTGCCAGTCGAATGATTTCACCCACCTGACGGTGGCAGTCCTCAGCCTCATGGCCCAATTCAGCCATATCACCTACCGCCATCACACGATAGCCAGGCATTAATGCCAATACGCGTGCTGCTGCGGTCATGGAACCGACATTGGCATTGTAACTGTCATCCAACAGTAACTTGCCTTCAGACAGCTGCAGAGGAAACAACCGACCAGGTAACGCCTGCAATCGCGATAATCCCTGATATACCGCTGTCAGGCTGGCACCCACCGACATCGCCAGTGCCGCTGCTGCTAATGCATTCGCAACATTATGCAGACCGGGTAAGGTTAAGCTAACAGGAACTTCCCCAAAAGGTGTGTGGAGCGTAAAATGTGTTGCCTGTTGTCGGGGTATCAGATCGCTGGCAAAAAAATCGATGCCCGCTGCTGGGTACAGAGAGAAACGCCAGACCTTTCTATTGCCGATTGTTGCCTGCCAGTTTGGCCAGTCATGGCTGTCGGCATTAATAATCGCGATACCTTCTGGGGCCAGTCCAGAAAAGATCTCCCCCTTGGCTTTTGCAACACCTGCTAGAGAGCCAAAACCCTGCAAATGTGCAGCTGAAAGATTGTTAACCAGTGCGGTGTGCGGGCGGGTTAAATTAACGGTGTAAGCTATCTCATTAATTTGGTTGGCCCCTAATTCAATAACGGCAAAATCATGATCAGTGGTTAAGCGCAGTAATGTGAGAGGAACACCAATATCGTTATTAAAATTACCGCTGGTGTAAAGTACATTACCGCACTGACGCAGGATTGCTGCTGTCATTTCTTTGACTGATGTCTTACCAGATGAGCCCGTCAGGGCAACAATATGTGCCGGTACTTGTTGACGAACCCATGCAGCGAGTTTGCCCAATGCCAGACGCGTGTCCTTAACCTGCAATTGAGGAATGTGACTCTGTCGGCATTGACTGACCAGCAGGGCAACAGCGCCTGCTGCAACAGCAGCTTCAGTGAAATCATGTCCATCGAAACACTCGCCCTGTAATGCAACAAACAGGCTGTCATGAGTGAGAAGGCGGCTGTCGGTACTGATTTGATGAATCAGTAAATTATCTAGGGATAGTGTGAGATTTGCCGGCACGTCATTGAGAATGAGTTGTGCATCAATCACCTCGGCAAGTTTTTTCAGGGTACAGGGGATCATGCGACCACTCCCAGTAATCTGGCGACCGTCGCACGATCTGAGTAATCCAGACGCTTGTGTCCTACCAGTTGATAATCTTCGTGTCCCTTACCGGCTATCACTATCAGATCCTGTTGACTGGATTGAGTCAGGGCGCTGGTGAGCGCTGTAGTACGATCAGGGATCACCTGTACACGGCCGGCATTCAGGAAACCGCTCAGAATATCAGTAACGATGGCCTCCGATGCTTCAGTACGTGGGTTATCGTCAGTAATAATGACTTTATCAGCCAGCTGTTCAGCAATGGCTCCCATCAGTGCCCGCTTGCTTTTATCCCTGACACCACCACAACCAAATACACACCAGAGCTGACCTTTACAGTGTAATCGTGCTGCTGTCAGGGCTTTTTCCAGTGCATCTGGCGTGTGAGCATAATCAACAATGACTGTCGATTTGCCCGGTGCTTTGAAAACCTCCATGCGACCACAGATGGGTTGCAGTTTTGGCGCAGTTTGCCGTAGTTGCTCCAGCGGATATCCCAATGACAATAATGTCGCAGCAGCCAGCAGTAAGTTACTGACATTAAAAGCCCCCGGCAGGCAGCTTCTGATGTTAGCTCCACCCCAACTGGAATCAAAAGTGATGTGGGTCTGATCTTGATAATTAACATTACGTGCTACCAGCCAGCGGCCCTTCCACCCTGCAGGCAGTTTATCTTCCATGCTGACAGCGATTGCCTGCGGTAATCGACCTAACCAGCGATGACCGACGGTATCATCTGCATTAATGATCTGTTGTTGTGACTGATGACACGAGAAAAGCAACCATTTTGCTGCTTCATAGCATGCCATATCACCATGATAATCAAGATGATCACGGCTCAGGTTTGTGAATACAGTAGCGGCAAAAGGCAATCCAGCAACACGATGCTGTACCAAACCATGGGAAGATACTTCCATGGCAACTAAATTTGCCTTCAGATTTGCCAGATCACGCAGAATGCGCTGGGTATCCACCGCAGAACCTGTCGTATGCCCCGTTGAATGGAGATAACCTGGAAAACCATTGCCGAGTGTCCCCATGACCGCACTGGTTACACCCAGCTCCTTACTCCACTGAGCCAGTAACTGAGTGGTGGTTGTTTTGCCATTAGTTCCTGTGACACCGATCAGGCGTAATGAGGAACCTGGTTGATCGTAGAACTGACCTGCCAGTGCAGACAAGTGTCGATTCAGATCCATCAGATAGATAACAGGTACTCCCTGTATCTCCTTGACACTTCCATGAGCAGTTTCATTCTTTGCTTCGGCAATAACGGCGGAAACACCTTGTGCAATGGCCTGCGGAATATAACGACGTCCATCTGTTTGGTGGCCTTTAACGGCGATAAACAGATCCCCCGACGCTGCTGTACGGCTGTCCAGTGTCATTTTTTGTAATGCCCGCGCTGGAACAGTAATGTGCCATGGAGCGAGCAGGTCACGTAAGTCAGGAACGGTCACCTGAATCCTCTTTTTTATTAACAACCAATTCATTTTTCGCATGCATGGGTAAGGCATCCGGTTCAATATTCATGGTACGTAGTACGGTACCCATAATGGAACTAAAAACAGGTGCAGACACCGCACCACCGTAATATTTTCCTGCCTGAGGATCATTGATAACCACGACCAGAGCAAAACGCGGCTTACTTGCAGGGGCAATGCCCGCGGTATAAGCGATATATTTATTGATATATTTACCATCAGGTCCGACTTTCTTGGCAGTACCCGTTTTGACGGCAATACGATACCCTTTGATTGCAGCACGCTCTCCACCACCGCCAGGTAGGGCCACCGTTTCCATCATCTGAACCACAGAGCGTACCAGTGATGCGGGTAGGATACGCTCCCCGGCAACAGGAGGATCAACCTTGGTAATTGACAGAGGACGGCGTATTCCCATACTACCGATTGTGGCGTAAACCTGCGCCAGCTGTAAGGGCGTGACCATGAGACCGTAACCAAAAGAAAAAGTCGCTCTATCCAGATCGGACCAGTGTTTTTTTTGCGGATATAAGCCACTGCTTTCTCCGACCAGGCCCATATTAGTTGGTTTACCCAAACCAAAATCTGAATATGTCTCTACCAATACTGAAGCTGGCATCGCTAATGCCAGTTTTGAGACTCCCACGTTACTTGATTTTTGTAACACCCCCGTGAGGGATAATTCTGCATAACGTCCAACATCCTTAATTTCATGTCCATTCAGGTAATAAGGTAGCGTATTTAACAGGGTGTTTTCTTTCACTATCTCGTGCTTGAGTGCTGCCATCACTACCATGGGTTTCACTGTCGATCCGGGTTCAAAAATGTCGGTGATAACCCGGTTACGCATCACGTCTTTCGGTGTGCCGGTTAAGTTATTCGGATTGTAAGAAGGGCTGGTGGCCATGGCCAGTACTTCACCCGTATTGATATCTACCAGCACGGCAGTACCCGATTCAGCCTTATGAAAGGCCACAGCATTATTCAGCTCACGATACACCAGTGTCTGTAGGCGTTCGTCAACGCTCAAAACCAGATTATATGCTGCTTGACTATCTACTGATGCGATATCTTCAATTACCCGACCATAACGATCCTGACGTATCGTGCGTTCCCCAGGCTGTCCGGTTAACCAGTGATCAAAACTTTTCTCAACACCTTCAATGCCCTGACCATCAATATTTGTAAATCCAATGAGTTGTGCGGCGGTTTGGCCGGCAGGATAATAGCGACGGGATTCCTGTCTGAGATAGACACCGGATAATTTCAGCTTCTGAATATATTCTCCAATTGAAGGAGTCACCTGCCGTGCCAGATAAACAAATCGCCCTTTAGGGTGAGCATTTATCCTGGTTATCAGTTGATTTAATGGAATCCCTAGTACGTCGGATAGGGCTTCCCAACGCATATCTTGTGTTACTCCTCCCTGTTCGTTCAATTCCTTGGGATCCACCCAAACAGCATCAACCGGTACGCTGACGGCAAGAGGTCTTCCTTGGCGATCACTAATCATGCCACGTGCAGTGGGGACCGATTGCACACGTAAAGAGCGCATGTCTCCTTCACGTACCAGATTATCCGGATTGATTACCTGTAAATAAGCTACCCGCAATATCAACCCAATCAATGCCAATAAAATGCAACCAGACAGTAACGAAAAACGCCAGCTGACAAAGCTGGCCTGTTCTTCGTGACGTTTTAAGGTATTGAACCTGACTTTCATATGCCCCCAGGTTAACGTGGTATTATGGTAACAATGAGCATTTTTATCGTTTAACTAAAATAAGTTCTTTTGTTGGATCAACATATTGCATTTTAAGTTTATCTGTTGCGATGTTTTCAACGCGAGCGTGATCGCCCAGTACATGTTCTTCTAAAATCAGGTTGCGCCACTCAATGTCCAGAGCATCTTTCTCAAGCACTAACCGTTCTCGCTCAGAGATTAATAAACGGGTACGGTGGGCAAGAGTGACCACGAAAAGTGCTGAAACTAATACCGCCATCAGGAGCAGTAAAGGAATTTTGGCATGGCGTAATAAATCATTACCAATAATCCCTACCAATCCGTGACGTTGACGTTCATGAGCTATCATGTAACTACTCCGTTCATTTCAGCAACGCGCAACACAGCACTGCGCGCGCGCGGGTTTGCTGTTATCTCTGTATCGGATGGCATTATTTTGCCCAATGATTTCAGCTGGTATCCTCCCTGCCTGCGTAATTGTTCTTCTGTCAGGGGTAACCCGGCCGGGACTTGTGGACCAGAGCTATGACGGCGAATAAACTGTTTTACAATACGATCTTCCAAAGAATGGTAACTGAGAACCGACAATCTACCTTCAGGCGCCAGTACTTCAAGCATGGTATTCAACACATGTTCAATCTCTTCGAGTTCACTGTTAATATAAATTCGAATGGCTTGAAAACTCCGTGTGGCAGGATGTTTGTGTTTATCACGGAAAAAACAGGTGCTGGTGATAACTTCTGCCAGTTCTTTAGTGCGCGTCATGGGCTGTATGTGATTGCGTTCGACAATTGCCTGTGCAATACGTTTGGCAAAACGTTCTTCACCCAATGTTTTCAATACCCATGCGATGTCTTCGACTTGGGCTTTAAGCAACCACTGGGCAGCTGATAAACCCCGGGATGGATCCATACGCATATCCAATGGGCCGTCACGCATAAACGAAAAACCACGCTCAGGATTATCCAGCTGTGGTGAAGAAACCCCCAGATCAAGTAAAACACCGTTAATTTTCCCGAGTAATCCCCGTTCACGCATATAATGTGACAGATAGGAAAAAGGACCCTGAATAATGGTAAAACGTGAATCAGTGATAGATTTTGCCGCTTCGATGGCTTGCGGATCACGATCTATAGCCAGCAATCGTCCATCCCGCCCAAGCTGAGATAAAATGAGACGCGAATGACCACCGCGCCCAAAAGTACCGTCTACATAAATACCGTTACTGCAGATATTTAAGGCACTAACAGCCTGATCCTGCAGTACACTTGTATGGCTGTAATCTTCTGTCATATTAATAGCTTTATAATGATAAACCCTGTAACCGCTCAGACATAGATTGCCCGGCTGACTGTTCTGCATCTATGTCACCTTTGACTTGCTGATACCAGAGTTGTTCATCCCACAATTCAAATTTATTAAACTGCCCAACCAACATGACTTCTTTAGTAATCCCGGCGTGCTGGCGTAACATACTGGCTATTAACAAACGCCCAGCACCATCCATTTGGCATTCATTAGCGTGTCCTAGTAGTAAACGTTGAACACGGCGTTCGACGGGATTCATACTCGAGAGACAAGATAGTTTTTGCTCAATTACTTCCCATTCAGGCAGTGGATAAAGTAGCAGGCATGGCTGATGAATATCTATGGTACAAACCATTTGGCCTTTCGATCTTTCGTTGTTGAGCAAATCACGATAACGGGTAGGTACGGCAAGCCGACCTTTGCTATCAAGATGAATCATTGTTGCCCCACGAAACATCCGCATTGCCCTCTTGAATGG
Organism: uncultured Yersinia sp.; assembly: GCA_964496225.1. Lineage (GTDB taxonomy): Bacteria > Pseudomonadota > Gammaproteobacteria > Enterobacterales > Enterobacteriaceae > CAZROT01. The sequence continues at coordinate 40,473 of CAZBYB010000004.1, forward strand.
TTATATTCACCACTTTATCCCACAAACCCCCACTATAAGAGTTTACGGAGGGGATGAAAACCTTGTCAAGCCGGCTTATACGGGGATCAGGTAATATTTACCGGTGAACTTAAAAATCTATCTTGTTTGTGGGGTGAATTTGAGAGGTCAACAATAAATTAACGTTATGATTATCATGAATAATTTCAATAAAAATAATTAAATAGAGTAAGTAAAAGAGAATAGGTTTAAATTTAAGAGTATTTTACTTCATGGGGGTGCCAGTAAGTTCACGGTCTATCTGAAAATTATTATTAGTGTCAATCTGTTTTCAATACAACAAGCAGGCACATGGTGTTCAACTCCCTGATTTTGGAAAAAATATCACTCATCGTAATAGGTTTATCTTTGCGTTAAAATAAAATATAAATAAATTTTACAAAAAATATACAAATAAGATGATTTAAGTTTTTCTTGCAGTAAGGGGATGATTAATGACAAAACAGGAATCAATTAATGGGTTTTAATTAAAAAAATAAAAATAGATTCATATGATGACGAGAAGAAGACGTTTTTCAATGTGACACTTATGTCAATGGGGCACATATTTTATGTACCCCAAAAAAATAAGATGGCAGTTATGGGGAAAGATTAAATTGACTGAGTAACTTTTTCATCCATTGGTGGCCCTTATCTCTGTTCGTTGACTCATGCCAGGTCAAAAAACAAGGTCTTTGAGCAAATTCTGCTGGCAGATTAATCAACTTTAATCCCAATGTATCACTGCAATTTTGGACTAACCACCTTGGCGCAATAGCGACCAAGTACGTTTGAGACACAATACGTAATACACTATTCATATCGGTACTTTGATAAACAACGGCACGTAAACGTTCGCTGGACTCATAATAGGGCGCACTAAATGACCCTATGTTATCCAGAGAAACTACCGCATGTAACTCTTCGAACAATTGTTCCTGTGTCACCGTTTCATGGATACGGGGATGTTTATTTGATACAGCTAAGATCAGCTCATCGTTGAATAACGGAACATGATGGAAATCGGGTCTTTCAAATTCATTATAACTAATGACAAAATCAGTATCCTGATAACGTAATTGGTGTTCAATATTGTCATTAAGATAGGATTTAATCACGATCTGGAGATGAGGCGCGCATTCTTTAACCCGGTTAACAATTTGGGCCATAAGGCGCATATCCACTGGGCTGCATATGGAAAGGTTGAAGATGCGGTCACTATTTTGTGGTTCAAAACCAGCACCAGGTAATTCATTATGCACCAACTGTAGCGCCTGGCGAACCGGTCCGAAGAGTTGACGGGCACGTGCCGTAGGTTGTATGCCTCTTCCATAGCGCACAAATAGTTCATCATTAAACATTACTTTTAAGCGTGCTACCGCATTGCTCACCGCTGGTTGAGACATACCAAGGGATTGAGCGGCACGTGTTACATTTTGCATTTGCATTACCGCGTCAAAAACGGTTAGCAAATTTAGGTCAACATCTCGCAAATGAACATCGCTGGATTTTTTTCTGGTTGTAGTTACTGAGGGATATTCGATCATACTTAACTCCACTAAAACTTCGTGCAAATAGTTCAATCAACGGAAACGTCATTAATATCAATATGATTAATGTAATATTTTAACCGTCAATAAAATCAATGTTTCTAAGCTATCAATAGTAAATAACAATTGAGTTTCTTTATTGTATTAAAAATGTGAAAATATGGATCACATTTAACGTATCTTAATTGTCCACATCATTCACCTGCTTCGTATATAATTACAAATATTTTTACCAAATCACTGGAAGCATACATAGCACTATAACGATATTTCATTGTATCCAATATGTTATGTTATTTGAACAGGATCACTACGTAACAGAATTAAATTCTACTGAATAACAAACAATAGAGCACTTGGAGAACAATAGATCAATTAAGCTAAATATCCCATTATCTAGTATTTAAGAAACCTACGCGATACGACATGTTAATAACACATTTTTGCGTAAAAACTCAGGCTTCCTGAACAGATAAACTTTAGCAATTCAGGTAAGTAATGTAATAAAGGATAAGCAGGATATTCATAAAACTTGGTGATTCTATCATGGAATTACATTGTTGGTTTTATTAATTGTGCTAAATGAACGAAAAGTGATAATGTCAACTCAATACCGATATATACTGGAGTAATGGCTAATAATCCAAATAATTGCTGCATTGTCAGGTATTATGAGCTTGCTTGATACTTAATATTAACCATTGTGATCGCCTGACTTATAAAACTAAACATACCAATTTTATTTATTAAATCAAAAAAACATTCGTATCGACTGCCGGCTGTTTTTTTACACATTATTTATATTTGAAACAAAATACAGCATAAAAATCTCATTGTAATTCAAATCAAATGAGCAAGTCCCACGCGGGAAAAATTATACTTCTAAAAATGCACTCGTCGTTATCTGTCAATGATATAAAATTCATGCACTATAAGCCATTTTCCGCGTAAAATAGTTAACAAACAGGTTGTTGTCATGTGGCTTTTTTGGGTTAAAAATGGCACAAATCGGCTACATGATAGGTTTTTTTAAGTTGCACAACAGGTTAATAGCATAACAATAAGATAAGAGGGGAAATGACCTGCGCAGGTAGGTTACAGATCTACTGATGTATTTGCAATAAGTTTAATATAATTCAATGGGTTGTTTCTGCACTACTGTTTTTTTATTCACCGATATACTACTTAAATGTGGTAATGGAACAGTGCGGAATGGAATCACCTGCATCTGGCCATCAAGGTGTGCAATCTGATAAAACTGCGGTAAATTAAAATTGATAAAACTGGAACCACAAGTGAAACGCTCATGAGACGATGCATAAAAGCGGCTGATATCACGGACTAAATCCTCAGTATTCCCTTCGCAATGGTGATATACCTCAACCCGGTTAAACTCATCCAGGATATAGAGATTAAAACCTTTACCGTTGCTGTTACTTTCAAAGAAAAATTGGATAATACCTTCACTGGCAAAACCATCGATAACGTGTGGTAACTGGATCTGATCGGTGCCTGTTTTAACAGGCAGTTCATGCAATTTGTTTCTGGAAAGTTGTGCATAAAATTCAACAGCATCTTCCAGCTTGCGTACCGATACACTCAGCCGTTCAAAAAACATGCCCCATGTTTGCCCTGCTATACGAATAACCTTAACACCTGCCTGACGGGTACTGGAAAGGCGTTGTTCAATACATTCAGAAATCAGTGCACGCATACGTGTGTGGATTAAGCCGCGTAAATGTTGGCTATAACAGAAAACATCAACCAATTCTGGAGGATCGGCATCCTGATGCATTTTGCCAAGGATTGTTTTTATTGCTTCCAGCACCGCCTGTTCACCACTGAAATGCAGGGTTCGTACTTCATTCCAAGAGTTACGATATAATAAATCAACACTACCAACCAAACATTGTTGTTGTTTACTAAAATTCAGTACATCTAGTTTACATAAATCAAAACGAAGTTCCTGATTACAGAGTGCTGCAGTAGGATCACTTTCCAGATTGATAATAATCGCCAGATGGCGGATTTCACATGGGCTGTATAATGCTTTTGGGGTTGGTGCAGGGATTTGCAAAGGGAAATACCGGGAAACATCCGTAACCAATTCCTGTAATTTTTTCATATGATGCACATCATGACTTTTAATATACAAACGCGTTTTTGATGTTAATAAACCGTTAAAATATGCCCATGCAACCAGCTTATTCAGGTAATTGTTATACTCCAGTGGTTGATGACTGATGATGGTTTCTATCGTGGGTGCCTGATTATACAGATACCAACCAGGGCGATTAGCACGACCAGCAGGTACTTGGATAAAGGTTAAATCATTTTCTGACAAATCAGGAGAGATTTGTGGATTAACCAAGGCCACTTTGCCGGGTAATACTTC
>CAZBYB010000005.1:0-24788 GCA_964496225.1 uncultured Yersinia sp.
AGTCAGTTAGCTGGAGATACCTTGAAAGGTGAAACGGCCTTTCGTCTTTACGATACCTTTGGGTTTCCACTGGACCTCACTGCAGATATTTGCAGTGAGCGTAACATAAAAATCGACGAGGCTGGATTTCAACAGGCGATGGCCGCACAGCGCCAGCGTGCCCGCGCATCGGGTAGTTTTTCTGTCGATTATAACCCAATATTACAGGTTGAGGTCACCAGCCAATTTTGTGGTTATGATCGGATCCAACAACAAGCAACCGTCGTGGCACTTTTTCGTGATGGTGAACCGGTTAATGCCATTTTCTCGAATGAAAATGCGTTGGTAATACTGGATACCACCCCCTTTTATGGTGAATCGGGTGGTCAGGTTGGTGACATGGGTGCACTGTTGGGTATTGATGCGCATTTTACTGTGTTGGATACACAAAAACAGGGTAAAGCTATTGGGCATTACGGGCAACTTGTCCGGGGAAGTTTGAAGGTTAAGGATATTGTTGATGCCAGGGTAGACAGTGCGCGACGCGCGCGTATTTGCTTGAATCATTCAGCGACGCATCTATTGCATGCCGCTCTGCGCCAGATTCTGGGAGAGCAGGTTGTACAGAAAGGTTCGCTGGTTAATGATCAGTATCTGCGTTTTGATTTTTCTCATCTGGAAGCAATGACTCCTGAGCAGATTTGTTTTGTTGAAGATACAGTGAATGACCAAATTCGTCGTAACCTGTTAATACAAACACAAATAATGGCGCTGGATGCTGCAATACAAACAGGAGCCATGGCATTGTTTGGTGAGAAATATGACGACAATGTACGGGTATTGACGATGGGGAATTTTTCAACAGAGCTTTGTGGAGGCACTCATGCTGTTCGAACGGGTGATATAGGGTTATTTCGCATCATTGCTGAATCGGGTATTGCAGCGGGTGTCAGGCGCATTGAAGCATTCACTGGTGATAAAGTAATGAGCCTTTTGCGTCAGCAGAGTGATTTATTACAGGATATCAATCAGTTAATAAAAGGTAATTCCAAAAACATCACAGACAGGATCCGTGCAGTACTGGAGCAAGTCAGGGGGCTTGAAAAAAAGCTCCATCAATTCCAGAGTCAGCAACTGGCGCAGGAAAGTGTTTCCCTGTCTGGCAAAGCTAAGGATGTGAAAGGGATTAAATTACTGGTCAGTCACGTTGAGAGTATTGAACCCGATAAATTACGGGCTATGGTCGATCAGCTGAAAAATCAATTGGGTTCAGCAATTATTGTCCTGGCAGGTACGGCGGATAATAAAGTGAATGTGATCGTTGGTATAACCCGCGATCTCACCAACCAGGTAAAGGCCAATGAACTGATAGCGATTATTGCCCTGCAGCTGGGTGGTAAGGGAGGGGGACGTGCTGACTTGGCTCAGGCTGGAGGCACTGATATTGAAAAGCTGCCATTGGCCTTGAGTGTTGTGGAAGCATGGGTGATGGAAAAATTATAGCTGAAAAGTAATTGTACAGATTACAGGTTGTAACTCAGTGTCGAATATAGCTTTTTCTTTGTAATTGTTATAAATTGGTTAAACAATTAAATGCAAGGTTACTTATTTTAGCAAAATTTATATATCAGCCTGGTGTGCGGCGAGGGTAACGTAAACCTGAGTGTTGTAGCCATGGTTTAGATTTTCACGGTGTATGATGGATAATAGCGGGGAAGTCATGAGACCCGACTCTTTTAATTTTTCAAGGAGCAAAGAATGCTTATTCTGACTCGTCGAGTTGGTGAAACACTAATGATTGGTGATGAGGTCACTGTTACTGTACTAGGGGTAAAAGGCAATCAGGTGAGAATTGGTGTAAATGCTCCAAAAGAAGTTGCGGTTCATCGTGAAGAAATCTATCAGCGTATTCAGGCAGAAAAATCTCAACAGACGGTTTACTGATCGTAAAACAGATCAAAAAAGTGTCTTTCCCACAGTAAGACACTACCTGCCTTTAAATTCTGCATGGTTATCGGTGATTTTAATGTTGGCCTGTCCCGGATGCCGGATAAACAATCTGCTTTGGGCTAGTTTTTACCTTCCAGCTGCACATATTGCATGGGAATTGTACAAATGTGTAGAGGATGGGGAAAAATCATTTGACTTATAAATGAAGGAAAGTAATATGTGCGCCACACGATGATGGCGGATTTACAGGGTATTAACGCCAGTATAATAAGGTGAGGTGGCCGAGAGGCTGAAGGCGCTCCCCTGCTAAGGGAGTATACGGTCAAAAGCTGTATCGAGGGTTCGAATCCCTCCCTCATCGCCAACAGTTAGTATGCATCCATAGCTCAGCTGGATAGAGTACTCGGCTACGAACCGAGCGGTCGGAGGTTCGAATCCTCCTGGATGCACCATGATCAAATGCTTACCTTGGTGGCATAGGCGAAGGAACCAGGGTCGTGGATTGCCACCATCTCTCCTGAAATAAGTATTCCTGCAGGTTTGTAGCGACTCACTTTGGATGTATACAAAGGCTGTTATTGCTTCAGCCAGTAGCAGCGTGTCGCTGCCCACTTCAATTCGCTTGATGGCATGGTGCTGGCGAAGGTGGCTAAACTGATAATATATCTCCACGCGATCATTTGAGATTGCATGACGGGCGCCGCGAACTGCTGCTCTTTATCAGTACTGCCTGACAGGATGCATATTTCATCAATATCGCCCCGGGTGCGGCGCAATACCACATCATCCCTGCCATCGCCATTAACATCACCACTGCCCGGCAGGGTTATTTTGTTATCAGGATCTTTAAAAATCCATTCATCAGGAATCGCTCCGTAAATTTTACTCTTGTCTTCTAACAGTAAATCATCATTAGCATAGTGGCCAAACCGGGCATGCTCTCTGATACCCTCAAGGCTGGCATAGTGCTCATATAATCCCATCGCTTTCAGTGCCAAATCATCATTTTTCCTGCATTGATGAATAAACTGAATGAAAAATTGGTTCTTCTCCATCACAAAACGACTGAATTTAACAGAGTCCATCTTGTTATATTTATTCAAAAAATAAGTCAGCAATGTGACGTTCGCTCTGCTTTTCATCCAGAGAGCAATTCTGCCGGACTTTATCACCTCGGGAATGAGTTTTTTGTCAATAAAATCACTGACAGTCTGGCTTTCAAGATAAGCGGGCTTAAACAGCAGATCAATGGGCAGGGCATCCCAGTTGATATACCCTGATCTCTGTGCAGCTGAACGGATTAACTCTTCCATCCGGGTAATTTTCAAAGTGGGATCAGTCAGGCTATCAATTGTCCGATAAGCAAGGGGGTTATCGATATGTGCCGAAAGGTCTTCCTCGGCGAAGTGAGTATTGGCAAAAGGGAGAGGATCGTCGGGGCTGGTAAACTTCACCTGTTCTAAATTCAGACCAAATAAGTGAGAAAAACGGAGCGAGTCCCCAAATTTTGCTCCCGGGAGAGTGACGCCGACCAGCGCTTTGGCCTGACTGAAATCAGTGCCGCTCAGGTCTGCATCCTTGAAGAGAACAGCCGAAAATTTAGCGCCTGTAACGTTCACACGACTAAAGTTGCTCCCGCTGAAGTCAGCGCCCGTAAAAGCCACTCCCTTTAAATGCATACCACTGAAATTGTGGCCGCGAAAATCACCGCTGAGAGTGATGGCGCTTCTCTGCGCATCAGTCAGCTTGTAGATTTTAGGATGTCGCAATCTGTCTAACTGGAGAAATGATATAAACCATTCTAACGAGGAATAATAAGTTTTTTTTATAACGCCGGGAGAAAGCCCCCGCAGGAAATTTTTTGTTTTATCTTTGTATGAAAGAGTAATCTTGTCATCTTTCACAGCAATGGATAACGTGGTCCCATTATCAAACTTGACATTAATCGGTCCATTATTAATTGCATTTCTCTGTTGCTGTTCATATTGCGTGACTATTTCGTTAATTATTTTACATAGTCTCCTTCTGGAATGGATGGGTTAAGATTGCGTATCCTACTGTGTGAGGAGCTGGCTAAGTAATTGAATATTATTTTTGATATTGTATTATAATCTCATAATAAATATAGTAAATTTTATTTTAAATTTCTCATTTCAGTGAAAATTAATTCAGTAATACTTAAATTTTTCTTATTATCTTTATTTATAATTCATAACTTATTACTAAAATGATTTGAAATTTCAGCTGACGCTGCTGCCATTCCAAATCATTTTGATATAACAGGTGTGTTTAAATATATCGATGAAATTAAAACAACCATATAAAAAATGCTCTCTCGGATTGACCATTCGCTACATGAAATACACATTTTTATAAATAAATAAAGACACTCATGTATAGTCCTGTAATTTAAACTGAGAGGAATTCATTAACGGTAAAACAATAAATGAAGTGGAAATTTATACAGCATGATGGTGGCAATTTATTTACCGGATCATGATATTTTTAGGAAAAAATCTTACCAATGCAGAAATCAGATTTATCAAAAACTAAAAGCCTTTCATTATCAGTTTTACTACACTGTATTATAATTATTCCTTCCAGGAACAGGGATACCCTGGCGGGGTTTGCGGATTATTCCAGGCACTGCTTTATTATCTACTGCAAGGCAGTCAAATCGGCACGCCATTTTGGAATTTTCAGGCAGGCGTATTTGCTATGTGCATAATATCGGTTCATATCAATGCAGATTATCAGTATGCTGATAGGCCATGATTTTTAACAGCAGGAGGATCAATGTGATCCCTGACGTATCACAAGCGTTTTCTTGGCTGGAATCGCACCCTGATGTATTAAAAGGAATTCATCGCGGTATTGAACGGGAAGCACTGCGAGTCACTGCTGATGGCCGCTTGGCCGTAACAAACCACCCAGAGTCTCTGGGGGCTGCATTAACGCACCGATGGATTACTACTGATTTTGCAGAAGCATTATTAGAATTCGTTACTCCTGTTGATAAGGATATCGATCACTTATTGGCGTTTTTACGTGATCTACATCGGTATACAGCGGGTGAGCTGGGTAATGAGCTGATGTGGCCACTGAGTATGCCCTGTTTGATTGATGCTGATCAGGATATTGAACTGGCAAAATATGGTTCTTCTAATATTGGTCGTTTCAAGATGTTGTACCGTGAAGGATTGAAAAACCGTTATGGTGCGTTAATGCAAATCATCTCAGGGGTGCACTATAATTTTTCATTGCCCATTGAGTTCTGGAGAGCACGAGCCGGTATCACGGCGGAAAAAAGTGGTAATCACTTAATTTCTAAAGGTTATTTTCACCTTATCCGTAATTATTATCGTTTTGGTTGGATCATTCCTTATTTATTTGGTGCCTCTCCTGCCATTTGTTCTTCTTTCCTGCGTAATAGAAAAATAACTTTGCCTTTCAAATATACAAAAAAAGGGGTGTGTTATTTGCCTTATGCCACTTCCTTACGTTTGAGTGATTTGGGGTATACCAATACATCGCAAGGCAATCTCGATATTACCTTCAACGACCTGAATACTTATATTGATAAAGTAAAGTGCGCCCTCCATACACCTTCTCAGGAATACGCCAAATTGGGCTTAAAACACAGGGAGCGTTATATCCAACTGAATACTAATGTGCTGCAAATTGAAAATGAACTTTACATGCCAATTCGCCCCAAGCGTGTGATTAAAAAAGGAGAGTCTCCTTTAGAAGCTTTGCGGTGTGGTGGAGTTGAATATATTGAAGTACGTTCTTTGGATATTAACCCATTTTCTCCCATAGGTATTGATGCTGTTCAGGTTCGATTTCTTGATTTATTTCTTATCTGGTGTTTACTGGCCGATGCCCCTGAAATGAGTAGTGATGAGTTACTGATGATCAAGCATAACTGGAACACCATTATTCTTGAGGGACGTAAACCGGGTCAGACTATTGGTGTTGGCTGTAATGTCGGCCATGAGCCATTGGTTAGAGTGGGTAAGGCACTGTTTAATGATCTACGTCATCTGGCCGTCATACTGGATGGTGATAAGCAGCAATACCAGCAAGTGTGTGATCAGCTGGTGGCGTTTTTTGATGATCCCGGTTTAACGTTTTCAGCCAGAATATTACAGGCCATGCAAGATGATGATATCACTTGTACTGGCATGAAGTTAGCACAAGAGTATCGCCAGATTTTGCAAAAAGAACCGTTAACACTTTTAACTGAACAACAGTTTTTGCAAGAACAGGTATTATCATGGAACAAACAGCGTGACCTTGAACGCAGTGATACGTTAAGCTTTGAGGAGTATCTGAAGCGGCACGCTCTGCGCTAAGAGCGTGTGTGGCATCAGGGTATGTGAAATAAAGTCAGTTGGAAAATTATCTATTTATTTTTGGGGATGACGAGATGCCATTATTGGATAGCTTTACTGTAGACCATACGCGTATGGCTGCTCCCGCTGTGCGCGTTGCCAAGACCATGAAAACGCCTCATGGTGATGAGATTACGGTATTTGATTTACGTTTTTGTATACCTAACAAAGAAATCATGCCAGAGAAAGGGATTCATACACTGGAACATTTATTTGCAGGTTTTATGCGTAATCATCTCAATGAGCATGACGTGGAGATTATTGATATCTCCCCCATGGGATGCCGTACAGGTTTTTACATGAGCCTGATAGGTTCGCCAGATGTACGACATGTTATTGATGCTTGGAAAGCAGCAATGGAAGACATACTTCACGTCACTGATCAACGCCATATTCCTGAATTGAATCAGTATCAATGCGGTACTTGTAGCATGCATTCATTGCAAGAGGCCCAGGAGATTGCCCGTAACATCATTAAACGTGAGCCGGTCATCAACTACAATGAAGACCTCATGTTATCGCAAGAAAAGCTCCTTGAATTGCAAAATTAGCCTGTGTTAGCAAGATAATGCTTTCGATCTGAGCAGAAATTGAGATCGAAAGCAGAGAGGAAGCAGTAAAATTCGATTGTTTAACGACAAGCTAGATGATTAAACCCTGTGCTCAGACAGCATGAAGATTAACGTCAACTAACTAAACAGCCATTAATTTATGGAATAAACGGCTGCCAAAATAAGCAAGAGTCAACAGAAAAACACCTGAAAAACTAAACCAGACGACCAATCGTCCACGCCAACCCCGAACACGCCCACACAATAAAATCATGTAGACAAACCAAGCCATAATAGACAGTATCGCTTTATGTACATTCTCTTTGTTAAATAAATTATCCATCCATGGCAATCCAGTACAAAGCGTCAAGGTGAGCAGTACTACGCCGATCTGAGTAATATGGAACGTTTTATGTTCAAGGCTTATGAGTGGTGGCATATCCGCAGTAAATACCAGTTTCTTGTGTTTAAGCAAATAATCGAGCCATGCCAGTTGTAAGGCATAAAGTGCAGCAATCATTAACGTGGCGTAGCTAAATAGCGCCAGGCTGATATGGATCAACAATGCAGGGCTGGCTTGAAGATGGATAATAAATTCTCCGGGCAGGACGCTGATAAAGATAAGGTTAATGATGGCGAAACTGTAAACAATGGGTAATAGAAACCAGCCTCGGCCCTGGAACGCAACAAATGTCATGATAGAGCACATGATCAGGCTCACAATAGCGCTAATGTTAAGTAAGGAGAAGTTTTGCCCATCACCCATATCAAAAATTTGCTGTTTTAAAGCAATGGCATGACAAATCAGCGCCATCAGGGCTAACAGTAAGGCCAGTTTTCGATAAGCACTATTTTTACGCAGTACGCCAGGAATAATCAACCCAAGGCTGAAGGCATAAGTCAATAGAGCGACCGGGGGAAAAATATACATAGTATTAGTCATGAGCATTGGCTTAAGTTATTCAATAAGTGATTATAACGTTAGCTGGGTCATGCTCCAAACGTTCTGCACTGGAGTAGCAGAAATCGTTTTGGCTTCGTGTTACAATCCAGCACAATTCATTGTCATGGCACAGTGGTTTTTTCATGTTGAGCATCAGCCTATGTTTGAAAATTTAACCGATCGTTTATCATATACATTACGCAATATTAGTGGCCGCGGGCGGCTAACTGAAGATAACATTAAAGATACGTTGCGTGAGGTACGAATGGCACTACTTGAAGCTGATGTTGCGCTTCCAGTAGTGCGTGATTTCATCAATCGTGTAAAGGACAGTGCTCTCGGCCATGAGGTAAACAAAAGCCTTACTCCAGGCCAGGAGTTTATAAAAATTGTCAAAACTGAGCTTACCCTTGCCATGGGTGAAGTCAATAATGAGCTTAATCTGGCAACTCAGCCCCCTGCCGTAATTTTAATGGCAGGTCTACAGGGGGCAGGTAAGACGAGTACTGTCGCCAGAATAGGTAAGTTTCTTAAGGACAAACACAAAAAAAAAGTGGCGGTGGTTTCGGTTGATCTATACCGCCCGGCAGCGATCACGCAGTTACAAGTATTGGCTGATGATGCAGGTATTGATTTTTTTCCCTCAGATATTCAGGAAAAACCCACAGATATTGTGATCAGGGCATTGCAACAAGCAAGGTTGAAATTCTATGATGTTCTTATCATTGATACTGCAGGTCGGTTGCATATCAATCAAGCTATGATGGATGAAATCAGGCAAATTCATATGGCAGCCAGTCCGATTGAAACACTGTTTGTTGTTGACGCCATGACAGGTCAGGATGCCGTCAATACAGCCAAGGCTTTCAATGAAGCATTACCGCTTACTGGTGTTATTTTAACAAAAATTGATGGTGATGCGCGCGGTGGTGCTGCATTGTCCCTGCGTTATGTCACAGGTAAGCCAATAAAATTCCTTGGCGTGGGTGAAAAAATAGATGCACTTGAGCCATTTCATCCAGACAGGATAGCTTCCCGTATTCTTGGTATGGGTGATGTGTTATCACTGATTGAAGATCTTGAAAGTAAGACAGATCTAATACAGGCAGAAAAATTAGCAAATAAGTTAAAGAAGGGTAATGAGTTCGATTTTACAGATTTTTTAAACCAACTCAAACAAATGCGCCATATGGGAGGAATGGCCAGTATGCTCAGTAAGATCCCGGGGGCTGGCCATTTACCCGGAAAATCACAAATGGATGATCGTATATTGATTCAGATGGAATCCATTATCAATTCCATGACCATGAAAGAACGTGCTAAACCGGAGATTATTAAAGGTTCTCGTAAACGGCGTATCGCGGCTGGGTCAGGTACACAAATACAGGATGTGAATAAATTATTAAAGCAATTCAATGAAATGCAACGTATGATGAAAAAAATGAAAAATGGGGGTTTAGCAAGGATAGTACGTAGTATGAAAGGCATGATGCCATTGGGTTTTCCTGGTAGATAATATATAGAAATTGACTCCTGTCAGGGTAAGCAGGCTTTTGGATTGCTTTTTACGCTAAAATGAGTAAACTTTTCGGGCTTTTTATCAAGTGGCCTCATTTTTTATAAGGTCTGACAACTGAGAGAGAAATATGGTAACAATTCGTTTGGCTCGTGGTGGCGCTAAAAAGCGTCCGTTTTATCAGATAGTGGTGACTGACAGCCGCAATCCTCGTGATGGTCGTTTTATTGAACGTGTGGGTTTCTTTAATCCTATTGCAGCCGGTAATGCAGAAGCTTTATTTGTAAAGCTGGATCGCATTGAATATTGGATTAGCGAAGGTGCAGCAGTTTCTGATCGTGTTGCTGTACTGATTAATAATGCCAAAAAAGCAGCCTGAGTTGGAATAGTCACAGTGATGATTAAGCCATGTAATCCAGAATTTCCAGAGGATATCATCGCCATGGGAAAACTGGGTTCAACGTATGGTATTCGTGGTTGGCTCCGCATATTTTCTTCTACCTCAGATGCGGCAAGCATTTTTGACTATCAACCGTGGTTTATTCAGCGCTCGGGACAATGGCAGCAAATTGAGCTGGAAGACTGGAAGCACCATAATCAGAATCTGATTGTCAAAGTAAAAACTGTTGATGATCGCGAATCTGCAAAGTTGCTAAACAACCTTAATATTTTTGTGGATGCTACCCACCTACCGCCATTGGGAGCGGGTGAATATTACTGGAAAGATCTTATAGGTTGTCAGGTAGTAACAATTTCTGGTTACGGATTAGGTAAAGTCGTGGATATGATGGAGACCGGTTCCAACGATGTTATGGTGGTAAAAGCAGCATTGAAGGATAGGTTTGGAATCCAGGAACGGTTACTACCATTCCTCGAGGATCAGGTGATTAAAAAAATCGATCTTACTGCTAAACGGATTGAAGTAGACTGGGATCCTGATTTTTCATGATATTAAATGATAAAAAATAAGTGATGCAGGTCGATGTGGATCGGTATTATTACCCTGTTTCCCGAGATGTTTTCTGTCATCACTGCATACGGGGTAACGGGTCGAGCGGTTAAAAATAGCCTGCTCAGTGTACAATGCTGGAATCCTCGTGATTTTACCTGTGATCGGCATCGCAGTGTTGATGAACGTCCTTATGGTGGCGGCCCTGGCATGCTGATGAGGGTGCAACCATTAAAGGATGCTATTTATGCGGCGAAAGCTGCAGCAGGAAGCGGTTGTAGGGTTATTTATCTCTCACCTCAAGGGCGTAAGTTGGATCAACAGGGGGTTTGTGACCTGGTAAAAGATCAGAAGTTAATTTTAGTTTGTGGTCGATATGAAGGGATAGATGAACGTGTCATAACAACTGAAATTGATGAAGAATGGTCTGTTGGTGATTATGTACTGAGTGGTGGTGAATTGCCTGCAATGGTACTAGTAGACGCGGTTTCTCGATTTATACCCGGTGTATTAGGTCGTTATGCTTCAGTAGAAGCCGATTCTTTTGTTAATGGGTTGTTAGATTGCCCACATTATACTCGCCCTACGGTGTTAGCAGGTATGGAGGTACCATCAGTTTTGTTATCGGGGAATCATCTTGAAATTCGTCGTTGGCGTTTAAAGCAGTCGCTGGGCCGTACTTGGCTCAGACGACCAGAACTTCTGGCAAATCTGACTCTGACTGAAGAACAAATGGCATTGCTGACTGAGTTTCAACTGGAGCAGAAGAGCTGAAGTAGCAGGATTATTAAAGGGAAAGTCTGAATTATTTACAAATTTCTGATCTGTTGGTTTACCTGGAATAAGAGATGTATTATGAGCAACATTATCAAGCAAATTGAACAAGAACAAATGAAGCAAGATATACCTGCATTTCGTCCAGGTGATACTCTTGAAGTTAAGGTATGGGTCGTTGAAGGTGCTAAAAAACGTCTTCAGGCTTTTGAGGGCATAGTTATTGCAATTCGTAATCGTGGTTTGCAAAGTGCATTCACTGTGCGTAAAATCTCTAATGGTGAAGGTGTTGAGCGCGTATTCCAAACTCATTCACCACTGATTGATAGTATTGCGGTGAAACGTCGTGGTGCTGTTCGTAAAGCGAAGTTGTACTACTTGCGTGAACGTACCGGTAAATCAGCTCGTATTAAAGAACGTCTGGACTAAATTGCAAGAATATTCGTCCTATGTTGATAGTACGTTAAGTTTTATATTGACATACGGGGGCCAAAAAGGATTCATGACGGGTACTTTGGGTTTTTTCCCTGCAGGTGCTTTTTCCACACTGAACCTGTCCGTACATGGACAGGCAGGTCTCAATTTTTCGTCTGGTTCCATCGTTCTACCACGGGGTTTTCGGCGCAATTATCGTTATCATGGACCGCAAATTCAGAACCACAACATGGCGATGAATTGTGTGGATTCCGTTGCCATATGCCAGCCTTAAAAAGAGTATGCAAACACAACAGCCTTAGGTTTTTTAAAAATTGAGAAGATAGGTAAAATTGTGTACAACATAATTTGCGTGGTGTTGGGTAGTGCATCCAGCGCCCTTTATTTAGATCGTGTAGTGTGAAACGTGCAGTCGTCATGTTTAGCGGTGGTCAGGATTCCACCACCTGCCTGGTTCAGGCGTTGCTGCAATATGATGAGGTGCATTGCATTACATTTGATTACCTGCAAAAACATCGTGCTGAACTTGAGGCTTCCTGCAGTTTAGCTGTCCGCTTGGGTATTAAAAACCATAAGGTGCTTGATATAAGTTTCTTAAATGAGCTTGCCATCAGTAGCTTGACGCACGATAGTATGCCGGTACCCGTCTGGGATAAGAGCATGATGGGCACTATTCCTGATACTTTTGTACCTGGTAGAAATATCCTGTTTTTCACGTTGGCTTCTATTTATGCCTGGCAAATTGAAGCAAAAGTTGTTATTGCAGGCGTGTGTGAAACAGATTTTTCTGGCTATCCTGACTGCAGAGAACAGTTTGTCAGGGTACTGAATCACGCAGTTACTTTAGGAATGGCGCGCGATATTAGCTTTAAAACACCATTGATGTGGCTTAATAAAGCAGAAATCTGGGCTTTGGCCGACTATTATCATCAGTTTGAGAATATTTACCAGCATACTCTCACTTGTTATAACAATATTAAAGGAAATGGTTGTGGTAAATGTGCTGCTTGCCATCTACGATCTAAGGGACTTCGGCAATATCAAGCAGATAAAGAAAAAATCACTGCCAGCCTGAAAAATAAAACAGGTTTACTTTAACTTACAGTTTTCACTGACAGCAATTATCACTACTTTTTTGGCAACTGAATTCAAATTCATTACTGCAGTGTCACTCGGAAATCTCAGCCTGCAATTGAAACAAGTTTTCCCGTAATATTCCTGTTAATGGTAAAGCTTTTTGTGTGTTTAAATCGACACACACAAAAGTGAGAGAGGCATCAACAACAGGTGTACCTTGTGGTTCAAGCACTATGGTTTGATTTATTACACCACTTTTTTCATTTAAATGTATTAACCGGCTATTAATCCTGAGTGTATCACCGAGTACAGCGCCTTTACGATAATTAATATTGATATTCACCAGGATAAATGCAATCCTCTGTCCGTTTAGCCAGTCAAAGATTTTTGAGCCTTCGAGCCAATTCCAGCGTGCTTCTTCAAGGAATTCAAGGTAACGTGCATTATTGACATGCTGATAAAAATCTAAATGATAACCGCGAACTTTAATAAAGGTATGCATAATCAGATAATATCTCCTGCAGATGGATAAAAACAAGGACTGTCGTCAAAGCAGTAAAGCAATGGTGCTTTAACTAATGGCAAGTGACGGCAGGCCCATATTTTTATAATAAGCTTATGGATAAATTCCACCGAAAATAACGGATGGTTTATACTGGCCTTATTAGTGCTATTAAATGTAGATTAATAATTATTGAGTTTTCATACGTTATGCTGCAAGCTTATCAAATATCCTTTTCTATCCTATTTTATATATTATTTAATATATGTTATAGATAGAAAAAACGTATGTAAATAGGATTATAAGGTCATACGGGAAAGATTACGTTCTAAAAACACAGGTCCGATGCCAGGTACCTCTTTTAGTTGTTCAAGGCTGGTAAAAATACCATATTGTTCACGATAGTTAACAATCGCTTCTGCTTTTTTCACGCCAATACCGTGAAGCGCTTTTGCAAGTTGCTCTGCAGTAGCCGTATTAACATTAATTTTTAGTATTGGCTGATCATTTATATTTTCTTCCATCGATAAAGGGGTATTTTTTAATTTTTCTCCTTTTTTTTCTGTTAATTGGGTGTTGATGGCTAAATCTTTATCCTGTGCCGTTTGGGCTGTTGATATTATTCCTGCATATAACTGGTTGAACGAACTAGATAGGGCAATGAAGAAACTTAAAAAAAGTAATTTAATTCTTGGGTTTTTCATGCTGTATTCTCCTTTAAATTTGACAGCATGAGTAATATCGCCTGTAGATATGTGATCAGCAAACTGTAAACCCCAGATATGCGAAAGGCTTCCAGAGACTGTTTTATGTCAAGTTACATTATCAAATCATTGTGATGATTGTTCCACCATATTGAATTTAATGGTCGCTTTTTTTCGTAAGTTATCCATTAACGAGTAGAATGTTATGCTATCTATGCTTTCTTTCATTTTGGTAATGAAAGGTTGCCTATCATTATTGGATAATTGACCCGTAATGATAGATTGAAGCTCAATGAGGACAATATTATCCTGACTGTCTTGAGTGAGCCCGTACACAGGTTTATCTTTTTGTGGGTGGGGTAGGGAGAACACAGTCTCGACCCATGGCTCATGTTCGGATGAACGGGATATCGTTTTCTTCTCACTGAAATCTAACTGTGCTGCTTTACGTACTTCATCATCAGTCTCTTGTTGTAAAGCCTGTAATAATTTTTCACCTTCTCTACGTGCCTGTTGTAATGCTTTTTGGCGCCTGACCAGTTCAGTGACTTGAGGCTGCACGTGATCGAACGGCTGGATATGCTCAGGTTTTCGTTCATTGATACGCAGTAAAAAAGCACGATCGCCTTCTACAGTAATTACGTTTGAATTATTACTGATACCATTTTCATCGATCAGAGAACCATCGAAAAGTACCTGCAGGACAGGTTTAAAATTCAGGTTATCAGGAATATTATCCTTGGTGAACCAGTCGGTTACTTTAGCATGAATGCCTGCTGCTTTTTCAGCAGAAACCAGAGACTGATGATCACTGGCTGTCGCTTCAGTGACTTTTTGCTGTAGCGTATAATAAGCATCAACAGATTTTTCGCGTTTGATTTGTTCTATTATTTCGGCTCGCACTTCAGTTAATGGTTTCACTTGTTCTAGTTTAAGCTCATTCAGGCGTACAATTAAATACCCAACAGAAGACTTTATGATACCTGAAAGTTCACCCTGTACTGTCAAATTAGCCTTTTTAAGTTCATTCGGGGTGGTTTCAGGTTCAAGCCAACCGAGTTTTCCGCCATTTTTACGCGAAATGATATCGATGGATTGTTCTTTTGCAATAGTTGCGAAATCAGTACCTTTTTTTAACATCTCCAAGGCACGTTGTGCTTGAGCCTCGGTTTTGAATTGAATGATACTATAGTTTCTGCGTTCTGGCTGAATATAATGGCTTTTATGCTGAGCATAATAAGTACTAATCTCTTCATCACCGACGGTAATTTTATCTAGCATGCTGGCAGCATCCATTGGAATATAGCTAACTTTAAGTTTCTCTGGGGCAAGGAAACGGTTTTTATTCTTTTCATAATAGGTTTTTAATTCTTCATCGTTTATTTTTTGTTGTGCCTGCAGTGCCTCGATATTAATGGTTATCAGACGAATATTGCGCTGTTGTAACATGAGTTCGGACAAAGATTGTAGCTCAATGGGAAGCACAAACCCTGTATCAGTAAAAGGTTGCAAGACTTGCTGATTAATTAATTGCTTGCGTTGCAGTTGAGCGAACTGTTCCAGTGTATATCCCATACGCTGAACCAATTCTTTATATTTATCATTATCAAACTGCCCTTCATTCTGGAAAAAAGGTATCTTACGAATGAATTCTTTCACTTTTTCATCGCTGACAGTGAAACTCAGTTCACTGGCATATTGTTCGACCAACATATTGTTAATTAGTTGTTTTAATACTTCCTGACGCAAGTGTGGCATGTAGTCGTCATTACTCGCCAGTGCTGAAAATTGTTCACCTAATTGTTGCTGTAAAAGAGCGTGTTCGCGTTGGACAGTCTGTTCCCACTGAGCCATGGTGATTTTTTCATTGTTTACTTTGGCGGCAAAATCATTGCCAGTACCTGTAAGATAACCACCGACTCCAGTTAAAATAAATGAAAGTATCATTAGAGCAAGGATGATTTTGAGCACGATTTGATTAGTCATCGCTCGTAAATTGTCCATCATATTGTGATAATACTCCGCCGTAGTGTGAGTTAATGAATATGTGGGCTTTCCTGTACAAATAAGATAGGTATTAATGGCACTCTTCTCTGGATACATCGTTGAGCACTTATTGAATCTCGACTGTACAGGGTATATGAAAAAAAGCGTACCCTTAACGATACGCTTTGCACCTTATTAACCTGAGTTACCTGGCAGGTTGCGTGATATAAACAACAACTTGACAGGATGAGAATCGGTTAAATTAGTTTACTGCAGATTTTAGGCCTTTACCTGCACGAAAACCCGGAACTCTGGCCGCAGGGATAGTGATCTCTTTGCCTGTTTGAGGATTTCGACCAGTGCGTGCTGAACGCTCACGCACTTCAAAAGTGCCGAAACCGACCAGTGCAATATCATTACCCTCTTTCAAGGATTCAGTAACACTTGTAATAAAGACATCTAATGCACGCCCGGCAGCGGTTTTGGAAATATTAGCGCTCTGAGCAATTTTATCGATCAATTGTGACTTATTCACTATTTCATCCCCTTTAGAATTCTATCGTCGCGCAACACATCTCTGCGGAAGATATGACAACGCAGTTGTTATATCAAGCCCGCCTTGCATTAGCAAGCAACTGCAGGGACCACGTTTGCAGGCCATGGCATTAATCACAGAAAAAACTTCAGATACACATGCCCGTACTTAAAAAAACATCAATATTACTTATATTTTTTACGCAGGTTGTGCTCCAAATGGGGGATTCTGTAATGTACAGATTAAGACATCATCGATGCGTTTTACCGGATGAATTTCCAGATTGGCAATCACATTTTGCGGAATTTCTTCCAAGTCACGTTTATTTTCATCTGGAATCAACACGGTTTTAATGCCACCACGGTGTGCAGCCAGTAGTTTTTCTTTCAAACCCCCAATGGGTAATACTAAACCACGTAGTGTAATTTCGCCGGTCATGGCAATGCCTGCACGCACAGGGTTACCGGTTAAACAGGAAACTAATGCCGTACACATAGCAATCCCTGCACTTGGGCCATCCTTGGGTGTAGCACCTTCAGGAACATGAACATGAATGTCCCGTTTTTCGTGAAAATCGGGGTTGATGCCTAACTTATCTGCGCGGGCACGTACTACCGTCAATGCTGCCTGAATGGATTCCTGCATCACTTCTCCCAATGAACCCGTGTAGATCAGTTTGCCTGTCCCTGGTACACAGGCTGTTTCTATGGTTAATAAATCACCACCGGTTTCTGTCCAGGCGAGACCTGTAACTTGTCCAATGCGATTTTCGGTATCAGCACGGCCATAATCTACCAGCTGCACACCGAGAAATTTTTTTAAATTTTCTCCGTTAATCTCAATGTGTTTTACGCTAGTGTCCATTAACAGGGTTTTGACTGCCTTGCGACACAATTTGGAGATTTCACGTTCCAGGTTACGTACACCGGCTTCCCGCGTGTAATAACGGATGATATTAATGATGGCACTGTCTTCGATGGTCAGCTCACCTTTTTTAATGGCATTGCGTTCGAACTGTTTGGGTAAAAGGTGTTTCCTGGCAATATTGAGTTTTTCATCTTCCGTATAGCCAGAAAGACGAATGACTTCCATGCGATCCAGTAATGGTGCCGGAATTTTCATGGAATTAGATGTTGCAACAAACATCACATCAGACAGATCATAATCTACTTCAAGATAGTGATCATTAAATGCAATATTTTGTTCTGGATCAAGAACTTCAAGCAATGCAGATGCAGGATCACCACGCATGTCAGATGCCATTTTGTCGATTTCATCTAACAGAAACAATGGATTTTTTACACCAATTTTTGCCATTTTCTGAATTAGTTTACCCGGCATAGAACCAATATAGGTTCGACGGTGACCACGGATTTCGGCTTCATCACGCACGCCCCCTAATGCCATCCGCACGTATTGACGACCGGTAGCCCGTGCAATGGATTGGCCTAAGGATGTTTTACCAACGCCAGGCGGTCCAACCAGGCAAAGAATGGGCCCTTTAATTTTGCTGACGCGGCTTTGTACGGCAAGGTATTCAAGGATGCGATCCTTGACACGTTCCAGACCGTAATGATCGGTATCAAGCACTTTTTGTGCTTTAACCAGGTCTTTTTTGACTTTACTGTATCTGTTCCATGGGACCTGTAACATCCAGTCAACATAGCTACGGACTACGGTAGCTTCTGCTGACATAGGCGACATCATTTTTAATTTTTGTAGCTCAGCCTCGGTTTTTTCACGTGCATCTTTCGGCATTTGAGCAGCTTCCATTTTTCGCTTGAGTACTTCATATTCGTCAGGAGCATCATCCATTTCACCAAGCTCTTTCTGAATGGCTTTCATTTGTTCATTCAAATAGTATTCACGCTGGCTTTTTTCCATCTGTTTTTTAACGCGATTGCGGATGCGTTTTTCAATCTGTAAAAGATCAATCTCTGATTCCATCATGGCCATCAAATACTCGAGCCGTTCGTTGACATCAGTCATTTCCAGAACTGCTTGTTTATCATTTAATTTCAATGGCATATGTGCTGATATGGTATCCGCAAGGCGAGCGGCATCTTCAATACTGTGTAATGACGTAAGTACTTCTGGTGGAATTTTTTTGTTCAGTTTGATGTAAGCTTCAAACTGGTTAATTGCCGTTCGGGCCAGCACTTCTTGTTCGCGCTCATCTGTCACGGGTGATTCAAAGTATTCTGCCTGAGCAGCAAAATGTTCACCACTGTCTGATAGTGTCGTAATACGTGCGCGCTGTATCCCTTCCACCAGTACTTTCATCGTACCATCAGGTAATTTCAGCATTTGCAGGATAGAAGCGATAGTTCCTACGGAAAAAAGATCATTAATGTCAGGTTCGTCAGTTGAGGCCTCTTTTTGAGCAACTAACATGACTTTTTTATCATGGACCATTGCCGCTTCCAGGCACCGAATGGATTTTTCCCGACCAACAAACAATGGGATCACCATGTACGGATAAACCACCACATCGCGCAGAGGCAATACTGGGATTTCTATGCGTTCGGAACGCTCAGGATTCATAGAGCTCTCTCTTCATGTTTAACTGCCGTCAGGTGGGTTTGTTTGTGAAACAGGTTAATTACAAGTTTCAAAAAAGTTACCTTGTATATGGGGGCGCATGCCAGATATTCAATAACAAGGAGATGAGTAAAAAGTAATGGGGGATATAATCCCCCATTGTCATGATAACTCACTGTATTTTATAATTATTACTCACCTGATGCCTGAGCATCAGGTTTACCATAAATTAACAGTGGGGGTGATTCTCCCTTAATCACTGAGCTATCAATAACTACTTTATCCACGCTATTTGTTGAAGGGATATCATACATAATATTCAACAAAGCCCCTTCCACGATAGAACGTAAGCCACGGGCACCCGTTTTACGGGCCATTGCTTTTTCAGCAATGGCAATGATTGCATCATCTCGAAACTCCAGTTCCACGCCTTCAAGACTGAATAATGCCTGATATTGTTTGGTTAATGCATTTTTAGGTTCTTTAAGAATTTGAATTAATGTTTCTTTACTGAGTTCATTTAGCGTTGCAACAACGGGTAAACGGCCAATAAACTCAGGAATCAAACCAAATTTAATGAGATCTTCTGGTTCCACCTGAAGTAATAATTCACTTTCGGTTTCTTTTTCAGATGCTCCTTTGACGGTAGCACTAAAGCCAATACCTGTACCGCTATTCACGCGCTGTCCAATCACCTTATCCAGCCCTGCAAATGCGCCACCACAGATAAATAGAATTTTTGATGTATCAACCTGCAGGAATTCTTGTTGCGGATGTTTACGACCACCTTGTGGTGGAACGGCGGCAACAGTTCCTTCAATGAGTTTTAACAACGCTTGCTGCACACCTTCACCGGAAACATCACGAGTGATGGAGGGGTTTTCTGATTTACGAGAAATCTTATCAATTTCATCAATATAGACAATACCACGTTGTGCCTTTTGCACGTCATAATCACATTTTTGTAATAACTTCTGAATAATATTTTCTACATCTTCACCGACATAACCCGCCTCTGTCAACGTTGTGGCATCTGCCATTGTGAAGGGAACATCCAGAAAGCGTGCCAAAGTTTCCGCTAATAATGTTTTCCCGCTGCCAGTTGGGCCAATTAGCAAAATGTTGCTTTTACCGAGTTCGATATCATGATTAACCTCATCATTACGCAATCGTTTATAGTGGTTGTATACTGCTACAGCCAGTACTTTTTTAGCGGCTTCTTGACCAATTACATAGTCATCCAGATGGTGGCGTATTTCGTGCGGTGTGGGTAATTTGGGTAGTAAACTGCGTGCACGATGCGGTGTTATTTCTTTGATCTCTTCACGAATAATATCGTTACATAAATCAACACATTCATCACAAATATATACTGATGGTCCGGCAATCAGTTTGCGTACTTCATGCTGACTTCTACCGCAGAACGAACAATACAGCAGTTTCCCTGAACCGTCTTTGCGCTTATCTGTCATTGATAAACCTCATTCGTTAATGATGCTGTAAATTTTTGGCCTCGTCATAAATAATATTGCGATATAAATCAATAGTTATCACAGAGACAGGCCAGCAAAAATCCTGGATATGCATGGATTTTCCAAAAGTCTACTTACGCATTTCATATCTACCACAACAAGAATAATACAGTAGATTCATGAACCATTTTTATAACATTTGTTCGTCATTAATAAACCTCATTCGTTGATGACGTTGTCAAATATTATAGCAGGGGGATTCCATCTACTCTTGCAGACTAGAGAGTCAATGACGCTAAAATTGACAAATAAATATATATCATTTAGTTAAAGTGGAAGGTGATTGACGGCATTCTAATACAGAATCGACCAAACCGTATTCTACAGCTTGTGTGGCAGACAAAAACCGATCACGTTCAGTATCTTTTTGTATATCTTTAAGCGATTTTCCTGTATGTTTCGCCATTAATTCATTCATGCGTAACTTGACTTTTAAAATTTCATTGGCATGAATCTCGATATCTGTAGCTTGTCCCTGGAAGCCACCAAGAGGTTGATGGATCATGACGCGTGAGTTTGGTAAACAGATACGTTTGCCCTTGGCACCTGCAGTTAATAGAAAAGCGCCCATGGAACAGGCTTGGCCCATGCAAATAGTGCTGACATCAGGCTTAATAAATTGCATGGTGTCATATATGGACATTCCTGCTGTAATAACCCCACCAGGTGAATTAATATAAAGGTAAATATCTTTATCCGGATTTTCTGCTTCTAAAAACAGCATTTGTGCCACAATCAGGTTAGCCATGTGGTCTTCAACCTGACCAGTTAGAAAAATGACACGTTCTTTTAACATGCGGGAATAGATATCGTAAGAACGTTCACCGCGTGAAGTTTGTTCGATAACTATGGGTACCAGAGCCATGCTTGGTGCTAATTCATCCCGCTGGCCATTGTATGACATTATTAATTCTCCTGATGGAATTGGGTTACTCAACTGATGCTGTGATTCTACTTGAGATAAACAATGATCATGTCTGGGTTTCAGCAGTCAGTAACCGTAGTTTTTTCACACAGACTACCTATAGCAGCAATTTGGCGGCATTCAGGTAAATAACACTATTTTTGTTTTTGTGATGCGCAATGGAGTTTGAAGCTAGATGACATCATCTTTGGTGAATCAGTTTGTTAAACGCTATCGATTTTTCAGTGACCTTGACCCTTGACAGCAACATTTCTACCGCTTGTTCTTCCAGAGCAAGATGATGCATTTTGTTTATCATTTTTTTGTCTTTTCTAAAAAAATCAATCGCTTTTTTAGGATTTTCGTAAGAAGATGCCATTTCTTCGAAGAGTAATTTAATGCGATTGGGATCAACTTTGAGTTCATGGCTGTTGATGGTTTCATCAAGTAACAGACTGATGATAACATGACGCTTAGCCTGTTCTTCAAATAATTCACGGGGTAGTTCTAGCGCCTGCTTTTCGTTACCACCAGCACGCTGCGCAGCCTGACGACGCAACAGATTAACTTCGTTATCAACCAATGCAACAGGAACTTCGATGGTATTTGTGTTAACTAAGCCATCAAAAAGCTGATTTTTAACGCTGTTACGCACGGCAATCTTCAATTCCCGCTCCATATTTTTTTGCACTTCTGCACGCAGGCTTTGCAGTGAACCATCAGCTACACCGAAACTTTTAACGAATTTTTCAGTCAATTCCGGTAATTCCGATTCTTCCACTTTCTTCAGAACAATGGCGAATTTAACTGATGTATTTTTAAGTTTTTCAGCATGATAATCTTCAGGAAAATGTATATCAATAGAGAATTCATCACCGGCTTTATGGCCAACGATACCTTCTTCAAAACCGGGAACCATACGGCCCTGACCCAGCAGCAGAACAAAATCAGAAGCTGTACCACCTTCAAATGGCTCACCATCAATGGAACCAGTAAAATCCAGAGTAACGCGATCTTGTGCATGAACCTGACGATCAGCTGTTCTCCAGATTGCCCGTTGCTTACGCAGTGTTTCCAGCATGTCATCAACATCAGTACTACTGACTTGCGCAACGGGTTTTTCAACTTCAATACGTTCCAGTCCCTTTAGTTCAATTGCAGGATAAATTTCAAATTCAACAGAGTAGGTAAAATCATCACCCTGTTTATATTCACCCGGGAAGTAATCCGGTGAACTGGCAGGATGAAGTTTTTCCCTGGTGATGGCGTCAACAAAGTGGTGTTGCATCAAATCATTCAGTACATCCTGATGGACAGATATGCCATAACGTTGTGCAATGATTGACATGGGTGCTTTACCCTTACGAAAACCATCAATGCGAACCTTTTTAGCCGTATTAATGAGTTCCTTGTTTACCGCCTTATTAAGGTTATCGGCAGAAATCGTAATTGTGATACGGCGTCCAAGGCCTTGCGTGGTTTCAACAGAAGCTTGCATCTTCACTTACCTCAAAAAATTACAGTGACCAGTCAACTTCAACGGCATGATGGGAATGGCGTTTGTATTAAAAAATAATCTCCAGTTGCAGAGCAAACGGATGTTAAAAAAGTATCTGTTTGATATTATGGAGTTATTCACAAGATCCCCCTGAAAAATCTCTGCATTATAACGGCATATTTGTTACGAGTCGAGGTAGACAAATGAATGGGAGCATTAAACTGTACTGTATGATGACTTAAAGTTAAGTATGCTGATTAAAATTCATTGTTACTTTATCGGGTATCTGTCGTGAACACAGGGAGGAGAGGCCGATGTCATATGTTGTAATTCATCCCACTCTTTGACAGTATAAGCATGGATGGCCAGTGCATGAATGGTTTCAGCCAATTCCAGCGCCAGTATGCCATAAATCGCACGATGTCTTGTCAACACAGGTTGTGTAATAAAGTGGTCACTTACGATAATGATCTTAAAGTGACTTTCTGAACCAGCAGGAATGTTATGGCGGTAGCTTTCATTTATAACGTTCAAATGTATTGGTTGTAATGCTGCTTTTAGTTTTATTGTTATTTTTTCGTGAATCATAAAGTTCCTTTATATTATATTTTGATATGATTTTGCCTGTTGCGATATTCCAGACAGGCCCTGCTAGCGTTAATTTTGAGTAAATAAATATGCTAAAGAAAGTTTTCTTTTCGTCCTTATTTCTGGCCATTTTTCTCCTTACAGGTTGTAGCACCACCAGTGATACCCTTAATATCATGCCAAACATTGAGTTACCTTTGCGAGATCCTGCTCTGATGGGGATGATTGTCAGTATTAATGGGATTGATCTGCGTCAGGATATTGCCCTTGCCAAAGTAAACCAAGAGGGTAAATTGAAAATCCTGACACCTTCACGCGATCTCCGTTTTTTACTACAGGAAGTACTTGAAAAACAAATGGTAGCTCGAGGTTATATGATCGGCCCACAGGGTGCAGCAAACCTGCAAATTCTGGTTAATGCGTTGTATGCTGATGTACAACAAGGTGATTTTCGTTACAACATTATGACCAAAGCGGATCTTTCCATCAGTGTGCAGGGGAAAAATCGTAATACATTTACTAAAAATTACCGCGCACTTTATGGAACGCAGGGTGTATTTCGTGCGACTAATGCCAAAATCACCCATGCTGTTGATACAGTACTGAGTGACGTTATTTCTGAAATGGCTCAAGATATTAGCGTTAATGATTTTATCAAAAAAAATGCACGTTAGTAGGAGCCTGCTGACGCTGAGTGAGTGCTGTATTACTTTTATGCTGCTTATAAAACTGGGGTATAAATGGCAGGATTGTATTAATGTACAGATATTATTTGAATATTTTTACTCAGCGTAACTATTTTATCCTTTTATTTCTTGGGTTTTCATCAGGACTACCTTTGGCTCTTACGTCAGGCACCTTGCAGGCCTGGATGACGGTTGAAGGTATTGACTTAAAAACCATTGGATTTTTCTCACTGGCAGGACAAGCTTATGTGTTTAAATTTCTTTGGTCCCCCTTAATGGATCGTTATAAACCCTCTTTTTTAGGGCGTCGTCGGGGCTGGCTATTAATCAGTCAATTATTGTTAATTATGGCGATTATCGCCATCGGATGTCTTGAGCCGTCCAAACATTTGTGGTGGCTGGCAGTCATGGCAGTATTTATTGCGTTCTGTTCAGCATCGCAGGATATTGCGTTTGATGCCTGGAGAACTGACCGGCTTAATGCTGAACAGCGTGGAACAGGTGCTGCGATATCGGTACTGGGTTATCGTCTGGCCATGTTGGTTTCTGGTGGACTGGCCTTATGGTTAGCAAATCGCTGGTTAGGTTGGCAGCATACTTATTGGCTTATGGCGGCCCTGATATTTATTGGGGTATTTGCCACATTAGTTGCATCGGAGCCAAATACCGGGATAAACGTTCCAAAAACCATTGAGCAGGCAGTAATTGCACCATTCAAAGATTTTTTTGGTCGCAATAACGCTT
>CAZBYB010000005.1:24798-41816 GCA_964496225.1 uncultured Yersinia sp.
TGGCTTATTATGCTGTTGATCGTGCTGTATAAGCTGGGAGATGCTTTTGCTGTCAGCTTGAGTACGACTTTTTTAATTCGTGCTGTTGGTTTCGATGCAGGGGAAATCGGTCTGGTAAATAAAACCTTTGGCCTGTTTGCTACCGTTATTGGTGCTTTGTCTGGCGGTATATTAATGCAGCGATTGAGCCTGTTTCGCGCACTGATGATTTTTGGTGTTTTGCAAGCTATCTCAAATATCGGTTACTGGATGCTGGCAGTGACGGATAAAAATATTTTTACCATGGCGGGTGCCGTTTTTTTAGAAAATTTCTGTGGTGGGATGGGAACAGCTGCCTTTGTTGCTCTGTTAATGACACTTTGCAATAAAACATTTTCAGCAACACAGTTTGCGTTACTGTCAGCACTATCAGCAGTGGGTAGAGTGTATGTTGGCCCGGTCGCTGGCTGGTTTGTTGAAACTTATCACTGGCCACTGTTTTATTTATTATCTACTGTAGCAGCCTTGCCAGGCTTGGTCGTTTTATTGATTTGCAAACCAACGCTGGAATTTACCCAACGAACCGATAAATTTATTCCGCGTACCGAATTTAAAAACTATTATCGCAAGGCATTGCACTTGTTCGCTGTTGGATGTTTACTATTAATAGCTTGGGCGTTACTCCTTATTTTAAAGGCGCTAGCTTGGGTGTCGGTAAAAAATATGGCTGATATTTTACTCCTCTGTGGCATCAGTGCCAGTGTGGCAGGCGTAATCTTGGGAGGGGGATTAGATTATCTATCACTCAGGC
Source organism: uncultured Yersinia sp. (assembly GCA_964496225.1). Lineage (GTDB taxonomy): Bacteria > Pseudomonadota > Gammaproteobacteria > Enterobacterales > Enterobacteriaceae > CAZROT01. The sequence continues at coordinate 25,589 of CAZBYB010000005.1, forward strand.
GTGCAAAATGATCATAATATTATGTTATATGTAAATTGATTGGGCTCAAAAATTACTTTTTTTAATAAAACAAATAAACATCATAATTCTCTATTGTTATACTGCTTAATGGATATGGCTAACTTTTTAATTTAGCTTCTGTAGAGACTACAGCATTCTGATAAGGATTATCTTTCTATAATTAACAATTATATTTTATTATTTTTTATAAATGAATTCATATGAGGAATATATGAATAAATTAATTATAAATGCAATGGCTGTAGTTATCGCTGCTCCGGTTACTTCGTTATATGCGCAATATCAGTGGGGTTTTGCTAATGTCAGCATGAATTATCTTGACTGGAGTACTAGTACTACGCATAAATCAGGGAAGGTATCTCATAAAGATGACTTTGCTTATATTGAGTTGGAAGGAGGAGCGGGTTACCACTGGGGTGAGCTTTATGGTTTTTTTGATTTAGAAAATCCTCTTAATAAGCGAGAGGATAAACAGGGTGATCATCAGCGTTACGCTTTTAAAACTGTCGGGCGTTATTATCTCAATGATTCTGGTTTTAACCTGCATGGTCAGGTTTACGGCATTTATTCATTACCGGGTGACAACAAGAACTTTCACGAGTTGAATGGGATCTACGGTTTTGGTTACAACATGAGCATAGGTATGCTCTGGCTAAAGCCTTTTATAGCATTACATTATGTCGATCAAACTTATTATTCAGGGAATAACGGTTATGTTGCTGGCTGGGTTGCGGGTTATGATTTTAGTGCGTGGAATGAAAGATTCAGTATCACACACTGGAATGAAGTAGAGCTGAATCGCGCACATCAATATTCAGTGGGCAATGGTAGTAAAAATGGTATAAATGGCGCAATGGCAATATGGTGGACGCCGGTTAAACAGGTTACGACTGGCATACAATATCGTTATGCTCGTAACAAGCTTGGGGAAGATTTCTTACAGAATGGTATCATTTACTCTGTTAAATATAATTTTTAAAGCTTGGGGTATCATTTGCCCTTAAGCATGAATAGCGTAATGTCATTTTTATTATCGTGCGCCGTAGTAATTTAAAAAATTATTATTGCTTACATAGTAGACTATTAACGAGCATTAATAATTAACCCTGTGATAACTTAACATCAAGTCTGTTTACAACATAATAGCCTTATCGGTAAGATGTTACTGAACACAAAAAACGACAATGGGCCTTTTGCAAGACTTGTTTTTGCCAGGGAATGTAAAGGTAGTCAATGCATATGACCAGTTCCTATAGAACCAAGTTTTGCAAGGGGCCTCATAAAGCTCCCGATGTTGAGGTCGTTAGATGATAGATAACAAATGCAATAAAAGCACTGTGATATTAGCCGTACTTATAGCAATGCTGATGCTCAGTGGTTGTGATATGGTGCTAATGAATCCCAAAGGTTCAATAGGGATGGAGCAAAAAACACTGATATTAACTGCTTTCGGCTTAATGTTGATCGTCGTCATTCCAGTGATTGTGATGGCATTCATTTTTGCCTGGAGATATCGCTCCTCCGATATAACTCATATTTATCGTCCTGAAGAAGCTCATTCTTATATTATTGAATGGATTGTCTGGTCTGTCCCCATTCTTATCATTCTCATCTTGGGAACAATAACCTGGAAGAGTACGCATGCGCTCGATCCTTACAAGCCTATCGATCATTTAAGTAATCAAAAACCCATTACCATTGAGGTGATTTCCCTCGACTGGAAATGGTTATTTATTTATCCCGAGCAAGGCATTGCTACCGTCAATCAGCTGGCTTTCCCGGTAAATGTGCCGGTGAATTTTAAAGTTACGTCGAATTCAGTCATGAATTCGTTCTTTATTCCTCAGTTAGGTAGCCAGATTTATACTATGGCTGGTATGCAAACTAAACTGCATCTGATTGCCAATGAAGCAGGGGAATACGATGGAATTTCCAGTAGTTACAGTGGTGCTGGATTTTCTGGAATGAAATTTATCGCTATCGCAACACCAACGCAGGACGATTTTGAGCAATGGGTGCAGAGGGTAAAACAATCTACCGGTGTGATGAATTCCATTAACGATTTTAATCGACTGGCTCAGCCTAGCAAAGATAATCAGGTTGAATATTTCTCCAGTGTGAAACCGAATTTGTTTACAGATATTATTGGCAAATTTTCAGGAGACATGGGTATGCACAGCAACGAATATGGACATTAACACAGGGATATAACACTTAAAGATATCAACGAATACTCTTTTCATGCAGGAGTCGGGGAATAAAAATCATGTTCGGAAAGTTAACACTCGATGCGGTTCCATTGCATGAGCCCATCATAATGGTGACCGTTAGTGCAATTATTCTTGGCGGGCTCGCTCTGATGGCAGGTTTGACGTGGTTTGGTAAATGGAAGTGGTTGTGGAATGAGTGGTTGACTTCCGTTGACCATAAAAAGATCGGTGTTATGTACATCATTGTTGCCATCGTCATGTTATTACGTGGTTTTGCTGATGCAATTATGATGCGTAGCCAACAGGTACTGGCCTCTGCCGGGGAAGAAGGTTTTCTACCCCCCCATCACTATGATCAAATTTTTACCGCCCACGGCGTTATCATGATTTTTTTCATGGCGATGCCTTTTATTGTTGGGTTGATGAATATTGTTGTTCCTTTGCAAATTGGCGCACGTGATGTTGCTTTTCCGTTCCTGAATTCTTTAAGTTTTTGGTTCTTTGTAGTCGGTGTTGTGTTGATTAACCTTTCTTTAGGAGTGGGTGAATTCGCTCAAACGGGTTGGTTGGCCTATCCACCGCTTGCAGCGAAAGAATACAGTCCCGGTGTGGGGGTTGATTACTGGATATGGAGCTTGCAGATTTCAGGATTGGGTACTTTGCTGACGGGTGTTAACTTCTTTGCCACTATCATTAAAATGCGTGCTCCCGGTATGTCTCTGATGAAAATGCCGGTATTTACCTGGACTGTATTGTGTACCAATGTATTAATCATCGGTGCCTTCCCTATACTGACTGTAACCATTGCATTGCTGACCTTGGATCGTTATTTGGGTACCCATTTCTTTACCAATGATATGGGTGGTAACATGATGATGTATATCAACCTGATTTGGGCATGGGGTCATCCGGAAGTGTATATCCTGGTGTTACCGGCTTTTGGTGTATTCTCGGAAGTGACCGCAACGTTCTGTAAAAAACGCTTATTTGGTTACAGCTCACTGGTCTGGGCGACGCTTGTTATTACGATATTATCGTTCATTGTCTGGTTGCATCATTTCTTTACTATGGGTGCAGGTGCCAATGTGAACGCGTTCTTTGGTATAGCGACTATGATTATTTCCATTCCCACCGGAGTGAAAATTTTTAACTGGCTGTTTACCATGTATCATGGAAACATACAATATCATTCCTCCATATTATGGACTATCGGTTTCATTGTTACCTTCTCTGTTGGTGGTATGACCGGTGTGCTGTTGGCAGTACCTGCAGCAAATTTTGTCTTGCATAATAGTCTATTTCTGATTGCCCATTTTCATAATGTTATTATTGGTGGTGTGGTATTCGGTTGTTTTGCTGCCATGACTTACTGGTTCCCGAAAGCTTTTGGCTTCACACTTAACGAAAAATGGGGTATCCGTGCATTTTGGTTCTGGATTACTGGTTTTTATATGGCCTTTATGCCGCTTTACATATTAGGTTTTATGGGTATGACGCGTCGTATCAGCCAGAATATTGATCCAGAATTCCATCCAATGCTGGTTATTGCTGCCATTGGTGTTGCTCTTATTGGCTGTGGTATTCTTTGCCAGCTTATTCAGATAGGGGTGAGTATTCGTGATCGTGAGCAAAACCGTGATCTGACAGGTGATCCTTGGGATGCCAGGACCCTGGAATGGTCTACTTCTTCTCCTCCGCCGTTCTATAACTTTGCACAGGTACCTCATATTCATCATCTGGATCAATTTAAGGATATGAAAGACAAGGGACAAGCATACAATAAACCGACGCAATACCAGGAAATCCATATGCCAAAAAATACTGCGGCAGGGATGGTTATTGCTGGATTTAGCCTACTGTTTGGTTTTGCTATGATTTGGTATATCTGGTGGTTAGCTTTGGTGGGTTTTGTCGGCATGATCCTGTGTTGGATCATCAAAAGTTTTGACGAAGATGTTGATTATTATGTTCCCACCGCTGAAATTGAACGTATTGAAAAACAACGTTATAAACAACTTAGCCAGGCAGGCCTGAATCATGTCAACTGAATCTTTAACTCATCATAATCTGGCCCATGCAGGGCATGGGCATTCTGATGCAGGAGCGAATAAGGTATTTGGTTTCTGGATCTACCTGATGAGCGATTGCCTGCTGTTTGCAACATTGTTCGCCACTTATGTTGTGTTATCCCATGCAACGGCGGGCGGCCCTTCCGGTAAGGATATTTTTAATCTTTCTTTCGTGCTGGTAGAAACCTTTCTGTTGCTTTTCAGCAGCATCACCTATGGTATTGCCATGCTCAGCATGAATAAAGGTGATAAAAGTCAAGTTAGTATCTGGCTGGGTTTAACCTTTCTGTTTGGTCTGTGTTTTGTGGCTATGGAATTGTATGAGTTTCATCATTTGATAGCAGAGGGTTATGGCCCGGATCGCAGTGCATTTTTGTCAGGTTTCTTCGCGCTGGTTGCCACCCATGGTTTGCATGTAACGGCGGGTTTAGTCTGGATCATGATTATGATGATTCAGATCGCTCAAAATGGCCTGAGTGCAGTTAATCGAACCCGATTGATGTGTTTGAGCTTATTTTGGCATTTCCTCGATGTGGTCTGGATTTGTGTATTCACCGTTGTTTATCTGTTAGGAGCGATATAAATGAGCCATACAACGACTGACGCACATGGAGCCAGCCACGGCAGCTTAAAATCTTATCTTACCGGTTTTCTGCTTTCTGTCATTCTTACTCTGATCCCCTTCTTTATGGTCATGAAGGGCAGTGCTTCGCAGGATATTATTTTAGTTACTGTGGTCATATTAGCCATAGTACAGATTATCGTACATTTTATTTATTTTCTTCATATGAATGGATCATCGGAAGAACGCTGGAACTTGGTGTCCCTTGTGTTCAGTATGCTATTGATTCTGATTGTCGTTGGGGGTTCACTCTGGATCATGCACCACCTTCATATCAATATGATGGTTGATTAACGGATTACTGATGATAAAGCTTTACCTGCAAGTCACTAAACCCGGTATTATTTTTGGTAACCTGATTTCTGTCATCGGGGGCTTTCTCCTTGCTTCTAAAGGTACGATTGATTACCCTCTTTTTTTTATTACGCTCATTGGCGTGTCATTGGTGATTGCTTCCGGGTGTATATTTAACAATTATATTGATCGTGATATTGACAGGATCATGGAAAGAACCAAAAATCGGGTGTTGGTACGTGGCCTGATTGACCCCATGGCAACTCTGATTTACGCCGCAGTACTGGGTATTGCAGGTGTGGCGCTGCTCTATATAGCCGCCAATGTTTTGGCCACAGTACTGGCTATCATTGGTTTTATTATTTATGTCGTGGTTTACAGTCTTTATATGAAGCGTAAATCGGTTTATGGCACCCTGATTGGCAGCTTGTCAGGGGCAGCGCCACCTGTTATTGGTTACTGTGCAGTCACTGGCTATTTTGATGCCGGCGCCCTGATCCTGCTGGCTATTTTCAGTTTATGGCAGATGCCACATTCCTATGCTATTGCTATTTTCCGTTTTCAAGATTACCAGAAGGCAGGTATTCCTGTATTACCGGTCATCAAAGGTATCTCGGTGACCAAAAATCATATCATTCTTTACATCTTAGCTTTTATGGTGGCAACCCTGATGCTGACACTGAGCGGTTATGCTGGCTATAAATATCTGGTGGTTGGATTTGCGGTCAGTATCTGGTGGTTGGGAATGGCATTGTCCGGGTATAAAACAGCCAATGACATGATCTGGGCTAGAAAATTGTTTATTTTTTCAATTGTGGCCATCACCTCACTAAGCGTGATGATGTCTGTGGATTTTAATGTGCCAGCTGTAACATTACTGGTACACAGGTAGGATTCTGGTATAAAGAGCCTTTTTCAGGCTCTTTAAAAACCCAATGAAGCTAGTACACCAGGTTTAGTGTAGCGTTGGCAAGGACATTGCCGTCTGTTGGGAATGTTGCCGTAGTCTGTACATACTGAGATGTGAAGTGCAATGTGATCGCGCCATTACCAAAAGCTCCTGTCCCTCCGGTAAGTACATTCGGGGGAAAAATATAACCCAAGGCACTTCTCAAACGTACTGCGACACCCGTTGCAGGAGTACTGGTAGCGGTGTTTTCAAATGCGTCAGCTTGATCGCTGTCTGCTGCCCCGCTGAACATAAGCCCCGCCGAGCTGATAGTTCCGCAATTGCTTAGGTTTACGTCAAAATAGGTCTGACCCGCTTCTGTATTGATACCCGAAAAGGCACTCACGGGGACCGGTGGCAGTGTGAACGTGTTAGCCGAGGCGCCCGTTCCCGTTAAAGAAAAAATACAGGTGGTACCAACCACGGAGCCATTCAGTGTCACGCTGCCCGCAGGATAATTCGTCGCCTGCGCCATTCCGGATGTTAAGACAGCAGCCGTCAGTATGGCCAGGAGATTTTTTTTCACCATCACTTTACCCTCATGTTCAGCGAATATGTTTGGTGTATTCTTCATAATTATATTGACGATAGGGCTTTTTTCAGGCCTCTGAAAACCCCATTTTCGGCTAATAAATCAGGTTCAGTGTAGCGTTGGTAAGGACATTACCTTCTGTTGGGAGAGTTGCTGTAGTCTGTACATACTGAGATCTGAAGTATAATGTGACCGAGTTATTAATCAACCCGGCCCCATCGTTAGTCCCTATATTAGGGGAAAAAGTATTACCAGACGCTGCGCTTTTCAAGCGTATTGCAACACCCGTTGCAGGAGTACTGGTAGCGGCGTTTACGAATGAATCAGTTTGATTGCTGTCCGCCGTACCGCTAAACATAAGCTGTGCCACGCTAAGCGTTCCACAATTGTTAAGGTCTACGTTGAAGTCTGTCTGGCCTGCTTCTGTATTAATACCTGTAAAGGTACTCACGGGGACAGGTGGCAGTGTGAACGTGTTACCCGATGCACCGGTTCCCGTTAAAGTAAAAGTACAGGTGGTACCGACCACGGAGCCATTTAGTGTCACGCTGCCCGCAGGGTAATTCGTCGCCTGCGCCATTCCGGACGTTAAGACAGCAGCCGTCAGTATAGCCAGGAGATTTTTTTTCATCATCATTTACCCTCATATTCAGTAAATACGTTTGATGTCGTAATAAGCATGACTAATTGTGGATAGTAAAATTAAATAAAATTTATTTAATAATGGTTATTAAGGTAATGGCAGGTAATAAAAGAGGAAATCTGACTTTTAAACAGAGGGCAACGCGTTTTGATGCTGGCATAGCCAGCGTTGTGCGTTAGGCTAAAAATCCACCATCCGTGACGAAATCAGGCAAAAAAACAGCCTGTCATTCCACGCTGTCAGGGTGCTTCTGCCCGGGATTACATACTGAAAAAGACAGAGTAAAGAGACAAAACGCCTTCAGTTATTGAACGTTTTTTGGGGAAAACTGTTCTCTGTCCCATTAGAACCGTTTTTATGGTGTGCATTTGCAGTTGTTTGGGCAGATCGGAACGGCATCAATACAAGACCCCTGAATGGCCCGCTTCAGATAATTAGCAGCTTGTGTGGCATCACCACCCATTGCCTTTGTAAATAGAGGTAAACATTGCTGCCTTACCTGATCAATGCCGACATTTCTGCATTGTAAATTGATTTCAGTATCGCAGTCTGTAGCACTGTTTAATGCGGCTATCGTGTTCGTAAGAGGTGATAAAGCCAAAATAAACGCAACCACTAACCACCTGTTGCTACTGAATTGTTATTTCATAAATCTCTCCTTTAGAGGATGAAATGACGGATGGCAGTGAGTACAGATGTATCACAATAACCAACGGGATACATGAAGTGTAGTATCTCGCTGCAATTTTTGTGTTCAGGCCAGATTTGCAGGTTATCGCTTATCGATACAGCACCCTGTTTAGATAAAATTCAGTGCAGAATTTCCCTAAAATCCGTGAGTTGTGATACAGTTTTGCACCTTTCGAATCGCAGTAGAGCGACATTGGCCTTATGAATGACATCGCCAGAGAAATCACCCCGGTTAACATTGAAGAAGAACTGAAAAATTCGTATCTGGATTATGCCATGTCCGTTATTGTCGGCCGTGCCTTACCGGATGTTCGGGATGGATTGAAGCCAGTACACAGGCGTGTGCTTTATGCCATGAGTGTACTGGGTAATGACTGGAATAAGGCGTATAAAAAATCGGCACGTATCGTCGGTGATGTTATCGGTAAGTATCATCCCCATGGCGATAGCGCAGTCTACGATACCATCGTACGTATGGCTCAACCCTTTTCGTTACGCTATATGCTTATTGACGGGCAGGGGAATTTCGGTTCCGTTGATGGTGATTCTGCAGCGGCCATGCGTTATACCGAAATCCGCATGTCCAGGATTGCCCATGAACTGCTGGCGGATCTGGAAAAAGAAACTGTAGACTTTGTACCCAATTACGATGGTACAGAACAAATTCCGGCGGTGATGCCAACTCGAATCCCTAATCTGCTCGTCAATGGTTCGTCCGGTATTGCGGTGGGGATGGCCACTAATATTCCACCTCACAACCTGTCGGAGGTTATTGATGCCTGCCTGGCGTACATTGCTGATGAAAATATCAGCATCGAAGAACTGATTGAACATATCCCTGGGCCAGATTTTCCCACCGCAGGGATCATTAATGGATGCAGTGGTATTATCGATGCGTACCGCACAGGTCGCGGTAAAATTTATATTCGCGCACGGGCTGAGGTGGAGATCGATGAAAAATCCCGTCGTGAAACCATCATTGTTCATGAAATCCCTTACCAGGTTAATAAAGCCAGGCTAATTGAAAAAATTGCAGAGCTGGTTAAAGAAAAACGTGTGGAAGGGATTAGCACATTGCGTGATGAGTCTGATAAAGACGGTATGCGTATTGTTATTGAAATAAAACGTGATGCTTCAGGTGAAGTGGTATTGAATCATCTCTATTCCCTGACTCAGTTGCAGGTATCTTTTGGCATCAATATGGTTGCCCTGCATCAGGGAAGACCCAAACTGCTTAATTTAAAAGATATTTTATATGCTTTTATTTGCCATCGTCGGGAGGTGGTCACCCGGCGAACCATTTTTGAATTACGTAAAGCGCGCGATCGTGCCCATATTCTGGAAGCACTGGCTGTTGCGTTAGCGAATATTGATCCAATTATCACACTGATTCGTCAATCAGCAACGCCTGTTGAAGCTAAAAAAGCCCTGCTTGCCAGCGCTTGGGTATTGGGTCATGTTGCTGATATGTTGAAATCTGCAGGGGATATTGCACGTCCTGAGTGGTTGGATGCTGAATTTGGTATCCGTGAGGGTAAATATTATCTTACTGAGCCGCAGGCACAGGCTATTCTGGATCTGCGTTTGCACAAACTGACCAATCTGGAGCATGAAAAGTTACTGAGTGAATATAAGGCGTTGCTGGCCTTGATCGGCGAGCTGGTTTTTGTGCTGCAGGATCCGGATCGTTTGATGTCTGTTATCAGTGAAGAGTTACAGGCGATTAAAGAACAGTACAGTGATCGGCGTCGTACGGAAATTACTGCCAATGTGGCAGATATTGATATTGAAGATTTGATCAATCAGGAAGATGTGGTTGTAACGTTGTCTCATCAGGGATACGTCAAATATCAACCCTTAACAGATTACGAAGCTCAGCGCCGTGGCGGTAAAGGTAAATCTGCCGCTCGTATTAAAGAGCAGGATTTTATCGATCGCCTGTTGGTAGCCAATACCCATGATACCATTTTATGTTTTTCCAGCCGTGGCCGCCTTTACTGGTTGAAGGTTTATCAATTACCGGAAGCCAGCCGTGGTGCTCGTGGTCGACCCATTGTTAATTTATTACCCCTTGAACTCAACGAACGGATTACCGCCATACTCCCGGTGCGCGAGTATTCAGGCGGCCATCAGATTTTTATGGCGACAGCCAGTGGCACAGTGAAAAAAACGGCATTGACTGAGTTTAGTCGTCCGCGTACTACAGGGATTATTGCTGTCAATCTTAATGAAGGTGATGAGCTGATTGGGGTAGATATCACTGATGGCAGCAACGAAGTTATGTTGTTTTCCACGCAGGGCAAAGTCGTTCGCTTTCCTGAAACACAGGTTCGTTCAGTGGGTCGCGTTGCGATGGGGGTACGTGGTATTAACCTGCATGCCGATGACAGGGTTGTATCCTTGATCATTCCTCGTGATGATGGAGAAATTTTAACGATAACTGAAAACGGCTATGGTAAACGTACGGCAGTGGCTGAATACCCTGCTAAATCCCGTGCTACTCAGGGTGTTATTTCCATTAAAGTTAGTGAGCGTAATGGTAAAGTAGTGGGCGCAGTGCAGGTTTCAGCAGCGGATCAAATTATGATGATAACGGATACAGGAAAATTGGTACGTACCCGTGTTGCGGAAATGAGTATTATCGGACGCAATACCCAAGGGGTAACACTGATCCGTACTGCCGAAAATGAACATGTGGTTGGATTGCAGCGTATCGCTGATCCTGATGACCTTGATTAACAGTTTAGAATCTAAGCCTATTTTATGTAACCTTCTTGCTTTTCAGGGAAGATGTGCGGGTACTGTGTTAGTCTGAGCTACCCGCATCTTGGTACATTTCATCGAGAGAAATACTAAAACTTGGAATAAAAATTTCCATAAAGTAAGCCGTCTCAGCACGCTGTTGCATGGCAAGCATTTTTTCCAGGCGTGCTTTGGTCTGACTGAATTCGTTATTACCCGCCGACAATTCTTCAAGGCATTTTAGATAAGCACAAAGTGCATCAGCTTGTTTCACCATGTCTTTTTCTGCTTCACTGTAGTAATGCTCGTCGATCAACTCCCTGAAATCACCTTGCAGTTCAGCGGGTAACATATCAATCAGTTTTTGTTGAGCTATCTGTTCAATTTTTTTGTATTCATAGGAAATTTGCGGATTGTAATATTTGATGGGTGTTGGCAGATCACCGGTTATCACTTCACTGACATCGTGATACATAGCCAGCAGCGCGATGCGCTGTGCATTAAGATTGCCACCGAATTTTCTATTTTTAATCACCGCTAAGGCATGGGCAATAAAAGCAACTTGCAGGCTGTGTTCAGACACATTTTCAGTACGCAAATTACGCACCAGCGACCAGCGGTTAATGAGTTTGAGACGTGAAAGATGGGCAAAAAAATGGCTCATACTGCTCTCTTGATTGATATTGTCAGATTAGTGGTTTGTCATTGATGGTAAGTTTCCAGAAACCGCCCAAACTTTTTCACTGCTATCTCCAGATCGTCAACCTGTGGTAAAATAACGATGCGAACATGATCAGGATAAGGCCAGTTAAACGCACTGCCATGAACTAACAACACTTTTTCTTGTAGTAACAGATCCATGACCATCTTTTGATCATCATGCAAGTTAAAACGCTTGGCATCGATACGCGGGAATATATAAATTGCGCCTCCCGGTTTAACGCATGAAACACCGGGAATTTGGTTAATTAACTCCCAAGCTTTTTCCCTTTGCTTGTATAAACGTCCTCCCGGCAGAATGAATTCATTAATGCTTTGGTAACCTCCCAGTGCAGTTTGAATAGCGTGCTGCATAGGAACATTAGCGCACAGGCGCATTGAGCTGAGTATTTCCAGCCCTTCTATATAGCCTCTGGCATTTTTTTTGGGGCCATTGAGTACCATCCAGCCTTGACGAAATCCGGCAACGCGGTAGGTTTTGGATAACCCATTAAAGGTGATAGTGAAAAGATCCGGTGCTAATGCAGCAATGGAATAATGTCTTGCATCGTCGTATAAAATTTTATCGTAAATCTCATCAGCAAAAATAATCAGATTATGCCGGCGAGCGATTTCAATAAGTTCCAGTAGTAATTCCTTACTGTAGACAGCACCGGTTGGATTATTGGGGTTAATGATGACAATACCACGAGTACGTGGTGTGATTTTACTGCGTATATCGTCCAGATCAGGAAACCAGTTTGCACTTTCATCGCACAGATAGTGCACAGCTTTACCCCCTGAAAGTGATACTGCTGCTGTCCAGAGTGGATAATCCGGTGCAGGTACCAGCATTTCATCACCCATGTTCAGTAATGCTTGCATTGACTGGACAATAAGCTCAGAAACACCGTTACCTATATAGATATCTTCAAGGGTTAAATCATGAATATTCTGCGCCTGATAATATTGCATGATAGCCTTACGGGCAGAATATAAGCCCTTGGAATCACAATAACCCTGAGCAGTTGGCAAATTACGGATCACATCCACCAAAATTTCATCGGGTGCATCAAAACCAAATGGTGCGGGGTTACCAAGGTTAAGTTTCAGCACGCGATGCCCTTCTTCTTCCAGACGCTTGGCTTCTTTGAGTATGGCTCCCCGAATGTCATAGCTGACATTGTCCAGTTTTCTGGATTTTTCAATGAGTGGCATAAATGATTAAACCTTCTGCTGAATTAACGTTTGTTATTTTAGATCTCTTGAAAAATTCGACTGCGAAAGCCGCCGTGTGTTGTTTTTATTGCTCACATCATCATGTACTTGTGTGTACATTCAGTTTTGCGCTCGGTCCTCATCTCACTCGTTTCCCGGCAGCAAGCTTTGCAAGAGGTTTAATAGTATCCTATATCCCTAGAATAGGGTGCCTTAAAATAAGGTATTCTCATCACTACCCCATGGATTTTATCTGCTTTAAGCTATGGGATGAAGGTGGAACCCAGTGACTGCGTTTGTTTAAATAACAGCTGAAATGTGTGCAAGATCAAAAAAATATCTGGAATTTGCTGATCAAGCGACAGTTTTATGAAGAAGCTGCTATAGTTTGGGTAAGAAAGCAATATTTAGCATTTTTTCCAGTGTATTGGGCCTGTTCAATAACATGTTATTTAGAGTTGTTAAAAAATCACAGTATAAAGTAAATTTATGCGCGATTAATCCCATTCGTATTGACAAAATGTTACAAAAAATAGTAAAACAGAACGATGATTAATTAATTGATTAGCATCATATTCTGTAATAGTTGGGTGATGAAATCGATGCGGGTATTAGTCTTCACCGCAAAAAGTAAGAGGTAGTCAGTATTATGTTACGTATCATTTGCGATGGGTAAGTAAAAAAATATGCCAGTGCCAGTAACTGCAGCAGATTCTGTTCATCATTGGGCGTTCGCCATATTTGCAATTGGTGCGATTGGTTTATGTATGTCCATGTTGTTGGGTGCTTTCTTCTTAGGCGGTAGAGCGCGCGCATATGCCAAAAATATCCCTTATGAATCTGGCATAGATTCCGTTGGCTCTGCGCATATGCGCCTGTCTGCCAGATTTTATCTGGTTGCCATGTTTTTTGTTATCTTTGATGTTGAAGTCCTGTATCTGTATGCCTGGTCTGTGTCCATTCGTGAGAGTGGTTGGCCGGGCTTTATCGAAGCCGCTGTTTTTATTTTTGTATTACTGGCTGGTTTGGTTTATTTGGTGTGTATTGGTGCCTTGGATTGGGCACCCAAGCGCCCTGATCGCCGTGTAAAATAAGGGCAATCCTTTAAGTTAATAACAGTAATTTGAAAATAAGAAAGTAGCGTACATTTGTCGTGAGGAACCCACATGGACTATACACTCACCCGTATAGATACCAGCGATAAGAACAATCTGTATCCGTTACAAAAACAGGAAATACTCAGTGATCCTCTTGAATCCCATGTTCATCGTAATGTTTATATGGGGAAGCTTGAGCATGCGCTGCATAACATGGTGAACTGGGGTCGCAAGAATTCTCTTTGGCCCTATAATTTTGGTCTTTCTTGTTGTTATGTAGAAATGGTGACCTCGTTTACTGCTGTTCATGATGTCGCTCGTTTTGGTGCAGAAGTACTACGTGCTTCCCCACGCCAGGCCGATTTTATGGTGGTTGCTGGTACCTGTTTTACCAAAATGGCTCCTGTAATTCAGCGACTGTACGAGCAGATGTTGGAACCCAAATGGGTGATCTCCATGGGGGCCTGTGCCAATTCTGGCGGCATGTATGATATCTATTCTGTTGTGCAGGGTGTTGACAAATTTTTGCCGGTAGATGTGTATATCCCCGGTTGTCCTCCACGCCCTGAAGCTTACATGCAGGCCTTATTGTTGTTGCAGGAATCCATTGGCAAGGAGCGTCGCCCACTTTCCTGGACATTGGGTGATCAAGGGGTTTATCGGCCCAATATGCAACCGGAAAGAAAACGTAAGCACGCTGAGCGTATTGCTGTCACTCACTTGCGTACTCCAGACGAAATTTGACACGGTTTTTTGATGAGTTTGTTTGAGCTATGTGTTGCTTCCCAACAGACCCTGGGTATTGTTAATGTATCAAAGCAATGTTAACAGCGTTGTTTACAGAATTTTCCTGGCAGAGCTTGAGCCTTGGTTTGTGCTCTTGCATCAAGATAATAGCTTCCTGAAAAATTGAGCCAATGGACTTGAAGAGCCCATTGAATGTAGTGAAAAATATGACAGATTTAACCACGCACAATACCGAACAGCCTGAGTGGCATACTCGTGATCATCAGGATGATCCGGTGATCGCGGTACTCTGTAACCATTTTGGGCCACACACTTTCACCATTCAGGCTACACGTACTGGCATGGTGGTGGTATGGTTAGCGCGCGAACAGTTACTGCCCGTAATGAGTTTTTTAAAAGGTTTGCCCAAGCCCTATGTGATGTTATTTGACCTGCATGGTATGGACGAGCGGCTGCGTGTTCATCGTCACGGCCTTCCTGCTGCAGCTTTTTCTGTTTTTTATCATTTGATTTCCATCGAACGTAACCGCGATATTATGCTGAAAATCGCGCTGGCTGAAACCGATCTGCATGTACCCTCGGTAACCCGGCTTTTTCCTAATGCTAACTGGTATGAACGTGAAACGTGGGAAATGTTTGGTATTACCTTTGATGGCCACCCTCATTTAACACGTATTATGATGCCACAAACCTGGCAAGGCCATCCTCTGCGCAAAGATTATCCTGCCCGTGCCACTGAATTTGATCCCTTTGTACTGACCAAACAAAAAGAAGATTTGGAAATGGAAGCGCTGACTTTCAAACCTGAAGAGTGGGGGATGAAACGCAGTACGCAAAACGAAGATTTTATGTTTCTTAATCTTGGCCCCAATCATCCATCAGCCCATGGTGCCTTCCGTATTGTATTGCAGTTGGATGGTGAAGAGATCATTGACTGTGTCCCGGATATCGGCTACCACCATCGTGGTGCGGAAAAAATGGGCGAACGCCAGTCCTGGCACAGTTATATTCCTTATACTGATCGTATTGAATACTTGGGTGGTTGTGTTAACGAAATGCCTTATGTACTGGCGGTGGAAAAACTGGCTGGTATCGTGGTACCCGATAGGGTCAGCATGATTCGTGTAATGCTGTCCGAATTATTCCGTATCAACAGCCACTTGCTTTATATCACCACCTTTATTCAGGATGTGGGGGCCATGAGCCCGGTATTTTTCGCCTTTACCGATCGCCAAAAAATCTATGATTTGGTTGAAGCAATAACCGGTTTTCGTATGCATCCTGCCTGGTTTCGTATTGGTGGTGTTGCTCATGATTTGCCCCGTGGTTGGGATACTCTATTGCGTGATTTCCTTGCCTGGATGCCCGGGCGTTTAGATTCTTACGTGCAGGTGGCGTTAAAGAACAGTATCCTGAAAGGCCGCGCGATGGGTGTCGCCGCCTATAATGCTAAAGAAGCCTTAGAGTGGGGGGTTACGGGTGCCGGGTTGCGTGCCACAGGTGTTAACTTTGATGTGCGTAAAGCACGCCCTTATTCCGGTTATGAGCATTTTGAATTTGAAGTGCCAGTGGGTAATAAAGGCGACTGCTATGAGCGTGTGATGTTAAAGGTTGAAGAGCTGCGTCAGAGCCTGCGTATTTTACAACAGTGCCTGGATAACATGCCGGAAGGCCCCTTTAAAGCCGATCATCCAC
>CAZBYB010000005.1:41826-42045 GCA_964496225.1 uncultured Yersinia sp.
GCAACATATCGAAACGCTTATCACTCATTTTTTGCAGGTTTCTTGGGGGCCGGTAATGCCAGCAAACGAATCCTTCCAGATGATTGAAGCCACCAAAGGGATCAACAGTTATTATCTGACCAGTGATGGTAGCACCATGAGTTATCGTACGCGGATCCGTACCCCAAGCTATGCCCATTTACAACAGATCCCCGCTGTGATCCGCGGCAGTCTGGTGTC
>CAZBYB010000006.1:0-3470 GCA_964496225.1 uncultured Yersinia sp.
AGCCATTGCCCGGCGGATGGGGTATCAATCAGGGAAAAACGAGCGCAAATATCGACACGGGTAGCTCCTGCACGGATGCTTTTAACATCTGAACGCTCACCCAAACATAAGCTTAATGCATCGATAGCGATAGATTTACCTGCTCCTGTTTCTCCGGTAATTGCCGTCATACCTGATTGAAAATCAATTTCTAATTGACGCACTATGGCAAAATTATTGATCATCAGTTGTATCAGCATGATGCGCTTCCTGTACAAAATAACTGTATTTAAATACAGTATATTCGGGTTCTACTTGGAGTAAAATAGCTTTTTCATATTTTTTAGAATAAGTTATTTGACCATCCTAATTTCGTACTGAGTGTATCGAAATAGCTGTAGTCCCTGGAGTGGATGAGATTCAAATAAAAATTGCTGCGTTGGATAACCACCTCTTCCTCTTTTTGAATGGGTAAAGTGATCTGGCTATCACAGCTGATGAAAAGATCATGGCTCGTTTGGGAAAATTTTAATCGAATGACACTATTGCTGTGAATGACTAATGGGCGTGAAGACAAAGTATGAGGGAACATGGGCACCAAAACAATTGCTTCTAGTGTCGGTGCAAGTATCGGGCCACCCGCCGAAAGTGAATAGGCTGTTGAACCCGTAGGAGTAGCAATAATCAGACCGTCAGAACGTTGTGAAAAGGCAAAACGATCATCAATATAGACTTCGAATTTTATCATGTGTGCTACTTTGTCCGGGTGCAGTATAATTTCATTGATAGCCGTACTGCTCCGGCCCTGCTGATTTGTGCTATGTACATGAACTTCCAGTAAAGAACGTTTTTCGCTAAGATATTTTCCTTCCAGTACTTCTGATAATTGTTGCAGGGCATTGTCAGGTCCAAGATCAGTCAGGAATCCCAGATTGCCCCGGTTAATACCGATGACTTTAATATCATATCGGGAAAAAACACGGGCTGCTCTCAGGATATTACCATCCCCGCCCACAACAATAGCGAGATCAGCCCGCTGACCTATTTCAGCAAGGTTACCCGTGGTAGCTTCTTTCAGGGAAAGATCATGAGCAATCTGCTTTTCGACTATAATGGCGTAACCTTTCGATTGTAACCAGCGATAGAGCATTTCATGCGTGACTAACGTGGCCGGGACACGGGGATAGCCTACAATACCAATACAATTGAATTTTTTGTTCATGCGGTCATCTCTTTTTTCTTGTCATGTTTTTGTGCTGCAGATTGTACCCAGTTCCCTTGAATCGCCAGTTTTACCACCCCATAATAAGCAAGGTAGTGCAATAGAATGCTAAAATGCGGAGATATTCATGAGTAGTAGTAAAGAACAGAAAATACCTGATGAGCAAGTTTCTGAAGGTACGGAAGGTACATCAGAACAATATGGCCCAGAAACAGAGGCGGACGCAATCGTGGATATGTTAAATCCACGTGTTGAAGCATTGGAAAAACAACTCACCGAAGTCTTACAGCGTGAACGTGACAGTTTGTTGCGAGCCAAAGCAGAATTAGAAAATGTTCGGCGCCGGGCTGATCAGGATATTGAAAAAGCACATAAGTTTTCACTGGAAAAATTCTCTTCTGCATTACTGCCCGTGATCGATAACCTCGAACGCGCCCTTGAACTGGCAGATAAAAGTCACGATGCCTTGCTGCCAATGATTGAAGGCATTGAACTCACACTAAAATCGTTATTGGATGTCGTGGCGAAGTTTGATATTGAAGTGGTTGATGAAGTCGATATCCCTTTTAACCCCGAAGCGCATCAAGCCATGGCGATGCTCGAATCAGCCGATCATAAGCCAAATCATGTCATGATGGTCATGCAAAAAGGTTACAGACTCAATGGCAGATTACTGAGACCAGCAATGGTGACAGTATCGAAAGAAAAAGCGTAACCTGAAAGTACCACTCAGTATCGTTATCGCCGTTTGAAATCTCTTATCAGTGAAGCAAGGTATGTTTTATCCGAAAGATGTCCATACCGTCGGCAGGTTAGTCAGCTAATCCAGGCTCCAGTTTATGGGAGCTACCCCTTGTTGCTGCAATAACTGGTTAGCTTTAGAAAAGTGTTTACAACCAAAAAAACCACGATGAGCTGATAAAGGAGAGGGATGAGGTGCTGTCAGAATATAATGGCGTTTCGGATCAATGATACCCCCTTTTTTTTGCGCATGAGATCCCCAGAGAAGAAAAACGATACCTTTTCTGTGTTCATTTAAGATGGCAATCACACGATCAGTAAAGGTTTCCCAGCCCAACCTGGCATGAGAATGTGCTTTGCCTGCTTCTACAGTAAGGACCGTGTTGAGCAGTAAGACCCCTTGTTGCGCCCATCCTTGCAAACAACCATGATCGGGTCGCTGAAAACTTGGGATATCTGTCGTCAGTTCATGGTAGATGTTGACTAACGAAGGAGGCACAGGAACACCAGGTCGCACAGAAAACGATAGCCCATGTGCTTGGTTGGGCCCATGATAGGGATCCTGGCCCAGAATGACCACTTTTACCTGGTGTAATTCAGTGAGGCGAAATGCATTAAAAACATCTTGTTGCTGTGGATAGATTATTTTTAGTGCCTTGCGCTCGTTGGCAACATAAGTAAGCGTATCAAGAAAATAAGGTTGCTCCTTTTCCTGGCTGAGAACACTCTGCCATGTAAGAGATGGCATACAGGTTTTCCTTGCAATTATAGGAATATCGTTTGCAGTTAAAAGCGCATTTTATCAGTAACAAATTGATATTCATACAAAATAATGCTGAATATCGAGGTTATACCGCACGTTAGCGCTATGGTGTCAGGATGCTATGTTGGGGGTTATCGGATTGTACTGGATAATCAAGAGTATAATGCAGTCCCCTGCTTTCTTTTCTTTTCATGGCACAGAGTACGATCAATTCAGCCACCTGTACCAGATTACGCAATTCCAGCAAGTTGTTGGAAATACGAAAATGGGCATAATATTCGTGAATTTCTTGTTGTAATGTATTGATGCGATGCAGGGCACGTTCCAGACGTTTAGTCGTACGCACAATACCGACATAATCCCACATTAACAGGCGAAGTTCATGCCAGTTATGGTGGATAACAACTTGCTCATCGGCGTCATCTACCCAACTTTCATCCCAAGGTGGAATGTCGTGCATCCATTGCTTATGTGGTAACTGCATCCGGATATCTTCCGATGCAGACCAGCCATAGACCAGACATTCCAGTAATGAGTTCGATGCCATACGGTTGGCGCCATGCAATCCTGTATGACTGACTTCCCCTATCGCATATAGTCCATCCAGATCAGTACGTCCCTGTTGATCGACCATGATGCCCCCACACGTATAATGTGCAGCAGGGACAACGGGAACAGGTTCCTTGGTAATATCAATGCCAAGAGAGAACAGTTTTTCATGAATCATAGGGAAATGCCGTATGACAAACTCGATGGGCTTGTGAC
>CAZBYB010000006.1:3480-14088 GCA_964496225.1 uncultured Yersinia sp.
GTCTGCACCCAGCCGTTTCATTTCGTGATCAATTGCACGTGCGACGATATCACGTGGTGCCAGTTCACCCCGCGGATCAAAATCCTGCATAAAACAGCTACCATCCGGACGCTTTAAATAAGCCCCTTCGCCACGCAGTGCTTCAGTCAGAAGAAAATTACGTGCCTTAGGATGAAATAGGCAGGTAGGATGAAATTGATTGAACTCAAGATTAGCAACTCGACAGCCCGCCCGCCAGGCCATGGCTATACCATCACCAGAAGAAATATCAGGATTGGTGGTGTATTGATAAACCTTGGCTGCTCCCCCTGTTGCCAGTACCACTGCGTTTGCCCGCAACGTTTCAACTTTCTCCTGTTGCCGGTTCCAGATATAAGCACCTACAACGCGCTTGATGCCGGGGAGACCAATTTTGGTTGATATAATCAGATCAACAGCATTGCAGCGCTCTCTGACATTAATATTAGGGTGATTCTTTGCTTTGCCTGACAAGGTAGTTTCTACTTCTTTGCCGGTAGCATCGGCAGTATGCAATATACGTCGATGACTGTGTCCTCCTTCACGGGTTAAGTGATAGCGTGCTTCTCCATGGATATTGGTCTCAGTATCAAAAAGTACCCCCTGATCGATGAGCCACTGTACACATTTTTTGGCATTACTGGCAATAAACTCAACAGTACTTTCATCACAAAGTCCAGCGCCTGCTATCAGAGTATCATTAACATGCGATTCAATGCTGTCTGTTTCGTCAAAAACAGCTGCAATGCCACCCTGAGCATACAAAGTAGCACCTTCATTAATCAGTTCTTTGCTTAAGATCGTTATTTTACAGTATGGTGCAAGGCGTAAGGCTAAAGACAAACCCGCGGCGCCACTACCTATGATCAAGACATCGCTGGTATTTTCAGTGAATGATCGCATGCCGTTATTTATAATGTGTGCAGGGGATGAATGATAACCATTTTAGCCTATCCGTCAGGATCAGGGCTATGAACATCCGGCCGTTTTAGAAAAAATAGGCTCTCAAAGCTAATGCAATACCGTTGCAATTTGCAGGCAAGGCTAAAGAATATTCGATCTTCTCAATAATTTTTTGGTGAGGTTATCATGATGAAAATGCGCGCCACGGTAATATCCTGGCAACAAAGTACGGCATTATTACAGTATGAAACAAACCGCAATCACCATCATACCTGTGGTGGCTGTAAAAATCACGCAGGTTGTCCAAGGGGTATGGCCAGAGGACAGCTTGAGATTTCTATTGCACAACCTCTGGAACCTGGTCAGCAGATTTGGCTGGAAATAACGAACGGTAGCCTGTTATTTTTTGCATTAATGGTTTATCTGACACCCTTGTTGGGTCTGATTTTTGGTGGAATATTATTTCAGTGGCTATTTTTTAACGATTATTTCACTGCGACGGGTACATTAATAGGGGGAGCAGGGGGATTTTTTTTGGCACGCATGATGGTCACAAAATTAGAAAAATACGTTTACTGTCGGACGGTTGTACTCAAAACGAAAATGCTATCCACTCTGATCAGCATCAAAATAACCGACTGAAAAAATTGACTATCCCTTATTTTTTCATGGTATTCGCATTTCCTGCCTGATAGCTCAATAAACGTTTTAAGGCTACAAGCGCGGATATCTGTTTATTCATGAGTATGATCTTGCTGATAGATTGAGCAATGACGTAATAACCGTTAAAATTATTGTCAATTCGATATCTTGATACCTATTACTGGCTGTTTGATTTCGCACGTGGACTAATGATAAAAACAGAAACTGGCAGGACGGTCATAGACCGATAATCACGTAAAAGCTGTACATCAAGTCTAGCTTGAAGCATAGTGTTTTTTAATTTATGAAGTAAGGTATTGCATGGTTGAATGGAATGGCAAATATGTCAGCCCTTACGCTGAACAAGGCAAAAAAAGTCAGCAAGTCAAAAAAATTACGGTATCCATTCCGTTGAAAGTGCTGAAGATCCTGACTGACGAAAGAACACGTCGTCAGATTAATAACCTGCGGCACGCCACTAACAGTGAACTACTTTGTGAAGCTTTTTTGCATGCCTTTACCGGGCAACCACTACCCAATGATGAAGATTTGTGCAAAGAACGCAACGATGAAATCCCGGAAATTGTAAAAGCACTAATGCATGAACGGGGTATTAATCCCAATACCTTTGAATACTAGATTTCATGCTTTGCTTTAGGGGAACAAGTGTGAGGAGGAGCAGTAAAAAAATAAGGTGCGTCAAGCACCCTATCATCGGGATAAACAAAAATTACATTTCAGCACCGGGAACACCAAAACGCTTCTTGAAGCGATCAACACGACCACCGGTTGCCACATCACGCTGTTTGCCGGTATAGAAGGGGTGACATTCACCACAAACATCCAGATTCAGATCATGGCCCACAGTAGATTTTATTTTGATAACATTGCCACAGGAACAGGCCGCCGTTATCAGTTCGTACTTCGGGTGAATACCTTTTTTCACAAAAAGACCCCTGCCTTTATTATTAAACGCTACCACATTATTTCAGTAACAAACTGCCACATGCAATTTAACACTGGATTTGACACAAAAATCAACTAGCAGCGGGCGATTATATAGAATATGAGTAAACAGCGCAACCGTATCCCCGTTTGGGGTTCGGTACAGGGCAAGAGATCTTTAATCTGTCATACATTATGGAGTTTATGCTAAGATATTAGAGTTAAAAAAATGTTGTAAATTAAGGCATGAGTATAAAGAAGCTCTTATTACTCGCCTGTATTTTTATGACAGGCCGTGCATAACAGATATTCATAATGCATCCAGGCATTCCCCCTGTTGAACCACAACAGGAAATCAGTCATCACTTCTTCATTTCTGGTTTAGATCAAGGCAAAATTGTCAATGCTGCTTCAGTTTGTGGTGGATCAAACAAAATTTCACATGTCGACGTGCAACAAACGTTTTTAAACGGCTTATAAACTATTTATTCCTTTTTCACACCGGGTGGTGTCATGTTCATTGTTCAGGTTGCGTTGCCAGTGCCCCTGACACGCACATTTGATTATCGGCTCGGCCAACATCATACCTGCCCAGCACCAGGAACGCGTGTCACTGTTCCCTTTGGTAAACGCCATGTGATTGGTATCGTTATCGGCCTGAGTGAAACAAGCGCGTTACCTCTTGAACAACTGAAACCGATTACCGCAATTCTGGATAGTCAGTCGCTGTTTTCATCCAGTCTGTGGCGCAGTCTCCATTGGGCAGCCCGTTATTATCACCATCCTCCGGGGGAAATTTTCTTTCATGCATTACCTGTTTTGCTACGTCAGGGAAAACCAGCACGACCTGCTCTCCTTCAACAATGGTTTGCCACTTCCCAAGGGAAAGCCACACCACTGGAAAACCTCAAACAGGCACCCAGGCAACAGCAGGCACTGGCTGCTTTAAGACAGCAACCGCTTTATCGTCACCAGATTAGCTCAATGTTGTTAACTGAAAACGCTTTACACGCCTTACGCCGTAAAGGATTGGCTGATCTTCAGTTACAAGACGCCCCTCCCTGCGACTGGCGTATTAATTTTTCTATTTATGAAAATAAGTTACAACTTAACAGCGAGCAAGCCATTGCCGTAGAGGCAATAGATATTTCAAATCAGCAGTTTACAGCATGGCTACTTTCCGGCATTACGGGCTCTGGTAAAACACAAGTCTATCTCAGTGTACTGGAAAATATTCTCACCTTGGGAAAACAAGCATTGATTCTTGTCCCGGAGATTGGTCTGACTCCACAGACTATTGCGCGTTTTCGTGAGCGTTTTAATGTGCCGATTGAGATATTACATTCGGGCCTGAATGACAGTGAACGTCTGTCGGTGTGGCTAAAAGCACGCCATAATGAAGTCGCCATTGTGATTGGGACCCGCTCAGCATTGTTCACGCCATTCGCTCGTCTTGGTATGATCATCGTTGATGAAGAACATGATAGCTCATATAAACAACAGAATGGCTGGTGTTATCATGCACGAGATTTAGCTGTTTTTCTCGCCAGAGAAGAAAATATTCCATTGGTCATGGGGTCCGCAACACCGGCACTGGAAACATTGCACAATGTACAGTCAGGTAAATACCGCCAGCTCACACTGTCCATGCGGGCCGGTAACGCTCAAACAGAAAAACATTATCTATATGATTTAAAAGGTTTAAAACTTAAAAACGGGCTTTCTCAACCGTTACTGGAACGGATGCAACAACATTTGTCTGCAGGAAACCAAACTATCCTTTTTCTTAATCGTCGCGGCTATGCGCCTGTGTTGCTCTGTCACGAATGTGGCTGGATAGCAGAATGTCAGCGTTGTGACCATTACTACAGCTTACATCAACACCAGCATCAATTACGCTGCCATTATTGTGCCGGCCAGCGCCATGTTCCTCATCAATGTTTACGGTGTTGCTCCACCCATTTAATGCCAGTGGGTATTGGTACGGAACAGCTGGAACAGCAGCTGGCTATGTTGTTCCCCAACATCCCAATGACACGTATTGACCGTGATACCACCCGCCACAAAGGCGCACTGGAACAGCATCTCGCTGATGTTCATCGAGGGGGCGCACGGATTTTAATTGGTACCCAAATGTTAGCGAAAGGACATCATTTTCCTGATGTCACATTGGTTGCACTGCTGGATGTCGATGGGGCTTTGTTTTCAGCTGATTTTCGCTCTGCTGAACATTTCGCACAACTTTATACCCAAGTTGCTGGCAGAGCCGGGCGCGCAGAAAAACCAGGGGAAGTCATCTTGCAAACTCATCACCCGGAACACCCTTTACTACATATATTGTTACAACAAGGTTATGAGGCTTTTGCCCAGCAGGCACTGGAAGAAAGAAAAAATGTATTGTTACCTCCTTATACCAGCCATATTCTTATTCGGGCTGATGATCACGATAATCATCAAGCGCCGCTGTTCCTTCAGCAGGTGCGGCATTTACTAGAAACGAGCGCGCCAGAAGAGGACTCATTATGGGTAATGGGCCCTGTATCCGCACTACAGCCAAAGCGCAACGGGCGCTTTCACTGGCAATTATTATTGCAGCATCCTTCACGGGTGCTGTTACAAAAACTCATCACGATCTGGCTACCTTCGATCAATACGTTGCCTCAGGCAAGGAAGGTGAAGTGGATGCTGGACGTGGATCCAATAGATAGTTAATCTTTAGTAAAGTAACCTTGTTTTGGGTAAGAACGAAAGTAAACAGTGACTGTCAGATCTCCAAACTGTATTAAAAATAATTGATATTATTTTTAATACAAATTAAATAACAAATAGTCGAAAAAATCTGTTTAAAATATCCCAGACCATGAATGTGATATGATGTTTATCTTTAAAAAAGCATGTGCCTTATCTGTGTGACCTGCTTAGTGAGAAACCTTGTGTTCCCGTGCAGGAAAAAACATCCCAAAGTAACAGTCAATGGCTCAAAATCAAGAGAGGAGAGAAAAGGAGAAAGACATTGGAACATAAAGAAAAACTCACCATGGCCACCATGAAAGATGTTGCTGAAATGGCAGGCGTTTCAACTGCAACAGTATCACGTACATTAATGAATCCAGAAAAAGTATCCCTTATTACCCGGCAGAAAGTGGAACGTGCTGCACTTGCTGTGGGTTACTTCCCTCAGGCTTTATCCCGCCGTGTGAAACGCAATGATTCACATATTATTCTGGTGATAGTGCCTGATATCAGTAATCCTTTTTTTTTCGATATTCTCCAGGGAATTGAACAAACCGCTGCCCGGCAAGGCTACCTGGTGCTGATCAGTCACTGTGCCGAGCAACATCAGCTAAAACAAACCCTGATCAATTTAATCATGACCAAACAAATTGATGGCATCCTGTTGTTAGGATCATTTCTCCCCGTTGACACCAGCAAAGAAGAACGACATCATCTCCCTCCCATCGTAATGGCGATTGAGTTTGTGCCTGAACTTGATTTGCCTACAGTGCATATTGATAATCTTACTGCTGCCTTTGAAGCGGTCCACTATCTCTACAAATTAGGTCACAAAAAAATTGCTTGCATTACAGGACCTGAATCTGTGGCCTTTAGTCATTATCGTTTGGAGGGGTATATTCAGGCATTACACCGTAATGGTCTGACAGTAGAAAAAAATTATGTTGTACGGGGTGATCTTACTTATGAAACGGGCGCTCAGGCATTTACAACGCTGATGAAATTAGCGCATCCTCCGACTGCAATTTTCTGTCACAATGACATCATGGCTATTGGCGCCATGCAGCAATCCTACAAACTCGGGATTAGGGTTCCACAGGATATATCGATCGTTGGTTTTGATAACCTGGATCTTGCTCAATACTGCTCACCGCCACTGACCACTGTCGCCCAGCCTCGGTATCAAATGGGTCAAAAGGCCATGTTATTACTACTGGAACAACTTCAGGGCCATGCAATACCCAACCGATCACAGCTATTAGAGACAAAATTAATTGTTCGGGCGAGTGCTGGCGCACCTAATGCCAGATAACAACTTCAGGATTAAAACTCCAGTGGCACAAAAAGACTATGTAAATTACGGGCGTAAAGCAACACGCGGTAAAACCTCTCACCGCAAGAAACAGCGTGGCTCAGGTATCTCCAGAATTTTTATAGTACTGGCCACTGTCTTGGTACTTTTTTTTATAGGCAGCTTCTGGTTTATTGCGGATAAAAAATCATGGATTCATCCATCATTAGTCACAACCTTTGATTCTAAAACACCCGGTGGATTACCACCAAAACCAGAGGAACGTTGGCGTTACATTAAAGAATTGGAAAATCGTCAGACAGGTGTTCAGACACCGGCTGAACCTTTTACTGCAAACAACCTGAATGCCCACACGCAACTGACCAATGAACAACGTCAATTACTGACACAAATGCAGCTTGATATGCGCCAGCAACTCACACCAGAGATACCACGCCCGGATCCCGTACCACAAACCGCCTTGTTCCCCTCAGCCAGGAACAACGCACCAACGACGATAACACCAGAAAAAACCAGTACACCAACAATTTTTTCTACTCCGGTAGTCAAACCTAAACAGGAAAGTAACCCCTACTGGATACTACAGTGCGGTGTTTTTCACACCCGTGATCAGGCTGAAGCTGTACGTGCTCAACTGGCGTTTGCCGGTATTGAAAGCCGCATTACGACTAACCATGGCCAAAATCGCATCGTTCTTGGACCATACCATCAGCGATCTTTTGTAGATAAAATGTTACAACAGCTCACCCACCTCAGTATATCGAATTGTACCCCTTCCTTAACTGGGACTTGAAAAGTATAAATGTTCCCCCATTTATGGTATTTCCCGTTGCCCTGTGTTTTAGGGTTAGACTTATTTCTTTATTTCCTGCGAGGCTCTGTTCGTGACAACAATAGTCAGTGTACGCCGTAATGGCCATGTTGTTATCGGTGGTGATGGCCAGGTCACCCTCGGTAATACGGTCATGAAAAGTCATGCACGTAAAGTCCGTCGTCTTTATAACGATCACGTACTTGCAGGTTTTGCAGGTGGAACGGCTGATGCGTTTACCTTGTTTGAACGCTTCGAGCATAAACTGGAAAAACATCAAGGCCATTTAGTTAAGGCAGCAGTAGAACTGGCCAAAGACTGGCGCACCGATCGTATGTTGCGTCGTCTTGAAGCATTACTCGCCGTTGCTGATAAAGAAGCATCACTGATCATTACCGGTAATGGTGATGTTATACAGCCCGAAAATGACCTGATCGCGATCGGTTCAGGTGGGCCATATGCTCAAGCAGCATCATGGGCATTATTAGAAAACTCAGACTTAAGTGCCAGAGAAATCGTTGAAAAATCACTGAATATTGCCGGGGATATCTGCATTTATACCAATCGTTTCCACACCATTGAAGAACTCACCTTTAAAGCGTAAGGATCGCATTATGTCTGAAATGACCCCGCGCGAAATTGTCAGCGAACTCGATAATTATATTATCGGTCAGGAAAAAGCTAAACGTGCTGTCGCTATTGCCCTACGTAACCGCTGGCGCCGTATGCAGCTCAACGAAGAATTACGGCTTGAAATTACGCCAAAAAATATTTTGATGATCGGCCCAACGGGAGTAGGTAAAACTGAAATAGCCCGTCGGCTGGCAAAACTCGCCAATGCGCCTTTTATCAAAGTTGAAGCAACTAAATTTACTGAAGTGGGCTATGTGGGTAAAGAAGTTGATTCTATTATCCGTGATCTCACCGATGCAGCCATTAAAATGGCCCGTCATCGATCCATGGAAAAAATGCGTTACTGTGCTGAAGAATTGGCTGAAGAACGTCTTCTGGACGTATTAATTCCCTCGGCAAAAAACGATTGGGGCCAGCCTGAAGAACCCAAGGCGCCTTCTGCTACACGCCAGATTTTTCGTAAAAAACTGCGTGCAGGTGAGTTAGACAGTAAAGAAATAGAAATTAACCTTGCTACCATGCCCCATGGTATGGAAATTATGGCGCCGCCAGGCTTGGAAGAGATGAGTAATCAATTGCAATCAATGTTTCATCATATTGCCGGCCAAAAACATAAATTGCGTAGATTGAATGTACGGGAAGCTTTTAAATTGTTAATTGAAGAAGAAGCTACCAAACTGATCAACCCGGAAGAATTGAAACAACAGGCTATCGATGCTGTTGAGCAGCATGGCATCGTATTTATTGATGAGATAGACAAAATTTGTAAACGTGGTGAAACTTCAGGCCATGATGTTTCTCGTGAAGGAGTCCAGCGTGATTTGCTGCCGTTGGTGGAAGGTTGCACTGTTTCTACCAAACACGGCATGGTGAAGACTGATCATATTTTGTTCATTGCCTCAGGTGCGTTCCAGATTGCCAGTCCTTCAGATTTAATTCCTGAACTTCAGGGCAGGTTGCCCATCCGTGTTGAACTGGAAGCCTTAAGCGCTGAAGATTTTGAACGTATACTTACCGAGCCCAGCGCCTCACTCACCGAGCAGTATAAGGCATTAATGGCTACGGAAGGCATGACTGTTAATTTTACACCTGATGGCATCCGTAGCATTGCACAAGCTGCCTGGCAAGTTAACGAGCAGACTGAAAATATTGGTGCCCGCCGCTTACATACCGTTTTAGAGCGCTTAATGGAAAATATTTCTTTCGATGCCAGCGAAAGGAATGGCCAGCTGGTTACCATTGATGATGATTATGTAGGTCTGCACTTGGATAAACTGGTCGCCGATGAAGATTTGCGACGATTCATTCTTTAATTCTCGTTATTCTGCCCGTTAAGAAAGGCCTCCAGCGCTGCTATTTTCAGTGATAATGAGGCTATATGCTTGTAGTTATAGACTTAAAAACACAGACACCTTTAACAATTGATGGTTTTGTCAATGCGCCCTTGAAGGGGATATACTGCCAGCTTCCAGTGGTCACCGATATCAATCTTATGAAATATGATACTTCCGAGCTATGTGATATCTATCATGAAGAAGTGCATGTTGTCGATCCGTTGTTTACCAATTTTGGTGGACGCACTTCATTTAGCGGCCAAATTATGACAGCAAAATGTTTCGAAGATAATGGTTTGTTGTTTAGTTTGTTTGAAAAAAATGGTCGCGGCCGTGTACTGGTGATCGATGGAGGGGGTTCAATGCGCCGCGCGTTAATTAATGCTGAGCTCGCTGAGCTCGCTATTCAGAACGAGTGGGAAGGCATGGTCGTTTACGGGGCTGTGCGCCAAGTGGACGCCCTTGCTGAACTGGATATCGGTATCCAGGCAATGGCGGCTGTACCAACAGGCGCATCCAGTGCAGGCACAGGTGAAAGTAATGTCTGCGTTAATTTCGGGGGTGTCACTTTTTTCTCACAAGACCATCTCTATGCAGATAATACAGGCATTATCTTAGCTGAGGATTCGCTGGACATGGAATAACAACAATCTGTATTTATACTTCTTCCATTTTACCCAACAGAGCATGAATACGTTCTTGCCATGAATGTTGATACTGTTTTAGCTTCTCATTTTCATGAATCAATAATTCGTGACTCCCTGCGGTGTCCTGAACTTCACGTAACAGGGCACTATTTGTTTGCTTTACCTCTTCAATTTCTTGTTTTAATTGTTCATTTTCACGCATTATTAATTCATTTCTCCCTGTGGCATCTTGAATGTCACGAGACAGCGTATTATTTTTTTCCTTCAGCTCCTCAACTTCCATCTGTAACAATATAACAGTCTCAACCGCCTGCTGAACTTTTAATTCCAATTTTTCAAATAGTTCAAATGACATTCTTCGGTCCTTTTTATGATAGCAAAACGTACATCCATCGATAGCAGCCACAAGTAGTAAGTGCCTGTTGCAGGGTATGCTGAGCTCAAGATATCCTGCAACAGACATTCAACAATGTAGTTCCTTTAAGTATTTGCCCCTTTTAACACACATCACTCACGGGAAAGTGGCGGCACCTGATAAAAATGCTTGATTGTATGTAACCTGCTGCTCCCTGTCCAGGGGCATGAGAACACGCCAATTGTACTTCATAATAACATGCTAATTTGGGGTCC
>CAZBYB010000006.1:14098-16611 GCA_964496225.1 uncultured Yersinia sp.
AGTTTTCCTGCAACTACAGAAGTACTCGTAGAAACAAATTTTGATATAAAAGATAATGATAAAAATTTCACTGAAGGGCTGATAACATGCATGCGGTCCTATCTAAGAAATGCAGAGTATGATAACAAATCAATGGGTAGCATTCCCTACCTTAATCGCAGGGACAGTAAATTATGGCTGAATGGGTCAATGGTAGAGTCACTCAAGTAACACACTGGACAGACAGTTTGTTCAGCATCCATGTTGATGCGCCCGTGGATGCTTTTATTGCCGGGCAATTTGCCAAGCTGGCACTGAATATTGAAGGAAAACAGGTACAACGTGCTTATTCCTATGTGAATGCACCAGGAAATCACAACCTTGAATTTTATCTGGTTACCGTACCGCAAGGCAAGCTTAGCTCGCGGTTGCACCAATTGTCCATTGGCAGTGAACTGATGGTAACCAAACAGGCCGCGGGTTTCTTTGTGCTGGCAGAGATCCCCTCATGTGACATTTTATGGATGCTGGCAACAGGGACCGCAATTGGGCCTTATCTGTCCATGCTCCAGGAAGAACGTGATCTGGAACGATTTAAGCACCTGATACTGGTGCATGCGGTCCGGTTTATAACTGATCTTAGCTATTTACCTCTGATGCAGCAACTCCAGCAACGTTATAATGGCAAATTGAAAATTCAAACCATTGTCAGTCGCGAGCAAAATACAGGCTCACTCACTGGTCGCATACCCACCCTGATGCAAAATGGCCAGCTGGAAGCTGCAGTTGGCCTGCCCCTTCATGCTAAAGACAGTCATATTATGTTATGTGGCAATCCCCAAATGGTCAGGGATACGCAACAGCTTTTGATCGATAATTATCAGATGCAAAAACATTTGCGTCGCAAACCCGGGCAGATTACTAGCGAGCATTACTGGTAAAAATGGGCCTTATTGTAAACAGCAGCTTACGATAAGCACCTTGACGTATGAGCTATTATCCGGACGGGGTCAGTAATCCTGAGGTAATCCCCTGAAAGTTTCACATGAATTTGCGACGGAACCAAAAATAACCTCAGTTCCACCGCTTTTTAATTCAGGGGTGGTGAATACGATGGCAGGAATAACAGAGAGAGCGAATGCGCTTTATTTTCATGATCATAATACTGCACTTTACAGCAGTGTTATCATAACAATATGAAATGTGACATGATTTATGCTCAACCTGAAATAATATGTGGATAGAAACGTGATAAATCCTGGGTGATTAAAGCGTGATCTTCACGCAAGCCAATGCCACAGGGTTTATCATCTACCAGCCAGCTGCCAATCAGAGTATAACGGTCACCAAAGCGGGGTAGTGCATGGAATTGCTGAATAATCATCCCTTCTGCGCCGTACGGGCCGTCAGTATGCATGAGTGTTTCACCATTTTTGACGATCTGAACATTGGCACCTTCACGTGAAAACAGCGGTTTTATCACATAGTGATCGAGTTTAGGATGATTATCCTCTGCAAACCAGGCAGGCAACAGATTGGGATGGTTTGGAAACATTTCCCACAACAGAGGTAACAGTGCTTTATTAGAGATAATGCTTTTCCAGCCTGGCTCCAACCAGTTAACATTGGCATCGGATAATTTGGTTGAGAATGTTTCACGGAACATCCATTCCCAAGGGTAAAGTTTAAACAGGTTGTTGATCACCTGATTATCAGGATCGGTAAATTGGCCCTTTTCCCCAAGGCCAATATCCTCCATAAAGAGAAATGCGTTGGGCAGATCAGCCTCTGTTGCACAGTCTTGCAAATACTGTACGGTACAGCGGTCTTCTTCATTATCCTGGCAACAAGCCAGATGGAGCAGATCAATCTGCTGATTTTTTTTCAAATCAACAAAGTGTGCAATGATGTGTTCCTGCAGACTGTTGTATTGATCAGTATCACCACTTAAGTGACCAGCGTTAATCTGATCTTCCAGCCACAACCACTGAAAAAAGGCGCTTTCATACAGTGAGGTGGGAGTATCTGCATTATTTTCCAGTAATTTTGCCGGGTTTTTGCCATCCCATGCCAAGTCAAGTCGTGAATAAAGGGAGGGTTGTCGGGTTTGCCATGAATTTCTAACAAATTCCTGGCAGTGTCTGGGAATACGGAATTTAGCCAGTAATTGATCACTGTTGACTACTTTATCTACCACCTGCAGGCACATTTGATGCAGCTCTGCCGTGGTGTTTTCCAGCTCTTCAATTTGCCCTAGCGTGAATTGATAACAGGCATCTTCACACCAGTAGGGTTCGCCATGCAGGGTATGAAAACGAAAGCCAAATTCGTTGGCTTTTTCACGCCAGTCTGGGCGCTCGGTAATGGCCAGACGCTTCATGAATCATTAGCCGCCGGCACTCAGGCGGCGCGAACCGGATTGAGTTGCCCTGGTGTTGTTACCGTGTTGCATGGCCCTGGTAACCGATTCACCAAAACCACCCCGGGTAATCGTTTTGGTGATCGTGGGTTTAGGTGCCATTGCATTTTTGGGC
>CAZBYB010000006.1:16621-22576 GCA_964496225.1 uncultured Yersinia sp.
CACAGTGATGGTACGTCCGCTGGTTACCGGGCCGTAGTTTTTACCGCTGGCATCAACAAATTTACCCCGCGTCGGGCTGCTGGCTGATGTAGAAGTGAACAAGGGTTGTTGGGAAAATCCGGCACCATTGCTCATCATCCGGCCCATCATATAACCCGCCATCAGTGGCATCCAAAGGCTGCCATTTTGTTGTGCAGTCTGTTCAGATGCGGTGGATATTTGCCCCATCTGAGGTATTTGCGTTTGTGTGCATTGCGTTTCACCAAACTCTGCGCTGCAGTCTTCTTGAGTAGCATATTTTGGTGCAGTTCTTTCAGCTTCTTTTAACGCGTTGTTATATGTGGTGGTGCACTGCTCGCTTCTCCCGGGATTGGCTTGGGAGCAGTCATCGGCATTTTGGTACAGGAAAACGGTTTCATCGGTTTTCTCACACGCCGATAGCATGCATGCGGCGCCGATCGCCAGTGCTACAGGTGCCACCTGATAAGTGCGCCAAGATTTACGGAATGTCTCCCGATGGATATATTGCGTTCGTTTGAGTGTCATTGTAGGTAATCTCTTGAGCTTGCTATGACTTTTTTCCTTTAGCAGGAATTCTAAACACAGTACTAAGGATATATTAAAATGTCCGGGCATGTATACCGCTAATGGATACTGGCCATTAGTCTTCTTTTATCACAAGCTGGTTTGGACAGTGACGTGATTCAGCAAAGCATTGCAGATTATGCAATGTGACGCTTGCGATTTCATTTAATGCCTCTTCAGTGAAAAAGCCCTGATGCCCTGTGATTAACACATTGGGGAAAGTCATCAGACGCTGAAACACATCGTCACTGATCACTTCTGAGGAATGGTCATGAAAAAATAACTCACTTTCTTGTTCATACACATCCATAACAAGTGCCCCAAGATGGCGTGATTTTAGTGCATCTGTCACAGCAGCAGTATCAATCAACGCGCCTCGTGAAGTATTAACAAGCATTGCTCCGGGTTTTACAAGCTGCAGCGACTGTCTGTTAATCAGATGCCGGGTAGCAGGTATCAATGGGCAGTGCAGGGAAATGATGTCGGCGCTATTGAGTAACGTGTTAAATCCGACATATTGCCCTGTTTCACGGAATAGTTCGTTTTCGACCGTATCGTAACCCAAAAGATGACAGCCAAATCCTTTTAGCATGCGCGCAGTAATCAGACCAATTTTGCCAGTACCTATCATACCTACGGTTTTACCGTGCAGGGTTTTACCCAGAAGGCCATCAAGCTGGAAATTGCCTTCACGCACACGATTATATGCACGATGAATGTTTTTTATCATGGTCATAATGAGAGCAACGGTGTGCTCTGCAACAGATTCAGGAGAGTAACAAGGGACCCGCGCGATAAACATCCCTGCTTCTTTAGCAGCAGGTAAATCGACATTATCAAAACCGGCACAACGCAATAAAACGGCTCGCACTCCAGCATTGGCTAATTGCCTGAGTACGGCTTTATCAAGGCAATCATTAACAAAAATACACACGGCATCATTTCCCTGCGCGAGGCTGGCTGAAAGTTCAGTCAGCCTTTCATGCCGGTAATCAAGTATGAAATCCTGAGCAGCAAACTGCTGTTGATTGATTTTATCAAAAAAAAATTTATCGTAACGTTGCACACTGAATAGCATAATTTTCATTAACGTGCTCCTGATATCCGGTGTGTGTCCTCAGAGCCCCGGTAGTCATCTGGTCTTCAAGATTTGAGTTTAGTTTTTAACATTTCATAGGGTATTTTTCCACCGTGGGTTGAATGTGGAAATTAAACGATGACATCATTCATAAAATCCATGGAATGCAATTGATGAGAAATGACAGAGGCCAAAATTTTTATATGCTATTCAATATTTTGAATCTGTTCACGCATTTGCTCAATTAACACTTTTAATTCAATAGCAGAATGAGTGATATCAATATTGATTGATTTGGATGCCAGTGTATTCGCCTCACGATTCAGTTCTTGTATGATAAAGTCCAGACGCCGCCCAACAGCCTCTTTTTTTTGCAGCGTATGACATATTTCCTGAACATGCATTTCCAGACGATCAAGTTCTTCTGCTACGTCAAGGCGTTGCGCTATCAATATTAATTCTTGATCCACTCTGGTATTGTCAAGTTGAATCTGTGCATCTTCCAGTTTGCGCAGTAGTCTTTCACGCTGCCATCGTATGACGTCTGGCATATGAGTCCGAACATTATGCAGTTCATCGCTGATGGCATCCAAACGTTGTTCAATCAGCTTTTTCAGTGTCGTACCTTCAGTTTCGCGGCTGATGATAAACTCATCCAGTACGGCTTCCAGCGCTTGGATCAACTGGGTACCAATAGCATCCAGATCCTGTTTTTCCGTTGTCATAACACCGGGCCAACGCAGAATATCAAGTGGATTGATTTCTCCTGCACCGCTTTGCATTTTTACCCAATTGCTCGCTTTAATCAGCTGCTTTGCCAGGTTTTCATTCAGCATCAACCGGTGGTGTATTTGGATATTGGGTTCAAAATGCAGACTGCATTCAACCTTGCCACGTGTAAGACGAGCACGAATTCGATTGCGGACTATCGGTTCCAGACTGCGAAACTGTTCTGGTAAACGGATATCACTTTCCAGATAACGTTGATTAACGGAACGCAATTCCCAAGTCGCGTTACCCCATTCACTTTTCAGATCATACCTGGCCCAGGCTGTCATGCTACGAATCATCATTGTTCTCTGGTGGTAGGAAAATAACGGGGTATTATAGCGTCGCTACAGTCTTCAGGATAGGCATCACATCATCCAATCCGTATAATAGGTGACGGCGAGTTTAATTTTAATCTGGAGAAAACCCATGCATCCCGCAGGCAGAGATGTAAAACAAGTGCGTCCCATAACCCTGACGCGTCATTATACAAAACATGCCGAAGGTTCGGTGTTAGTTGAATTTGGTCATACTAAAGTTTTATGTACTGCCACGGTAGAAGAAGGGATCCCGCGTTTTATTAAAGGGCAGGGATGGATTACGGCTGAATACGGTATGTTGCCGCGTGCGACTTGTAGCCGCAATGTTCGTGAAGCGGCCAGAGGAAAACAGGGAGGGCGAACATTGGAAATCCAGAGGCTTATTGCCAGATCCTTGCGGGCGGCAGTGGATCTCAAAAAACTGGGAGAATTCACAATCACACTGGATTGTGATGTCTTGCAAGCCGATGGCGGTACTCGCACTGCAGCCATTACGGGGGCTTGCGTTGCACTGGTTGATGCGCTGGATACTTTAGTTACCCGCGGTAAGCTGAAAGTGAGCCCGCTGAAAGGGCTGGTCGCCGCAGTGTCTGTTGGTATTGTAAAAGGTGAAACCATTTGTGACATGGAATATGCTCAAGATTCTGTCGCAGAAACGGATATGAATGTCGTGATGACAGAGGATGGCAGGATAGTTGAAATACAGGGTACTGCAGAAGGCGAACCATTTAGTCACGAAGAATTAGCGACACTTTTAGCGCTCGCACACAATGGGATAAAAACAATTTTTCAGGCTCAACGAGCCGTATTAAGAAGATAAGCAATGAAAACCTACCAACGTGATTTTATTGAATTCTCTCTGAACAGGCAGGTTTTAACATTTGGTACCTTTACCTTAAAATCGGGTCGC
Source organism: uncultured Yersinia sp. (assembly GCA_964496225.1). Lineage (GTDB taxonomy): Bacteria > Pseudomonadota > Gammaproteobacteria > Enterobacterales > Enterobacteriaceae > CAZROT01. The sequence goes on from CAZBYB010000006.1 coordinate 20,283, forward strand.
ATCAGTCCTTATTATTTTAATACAGGTCTATTTAACACCGGGTTTGACATCGCCTTACTGGGGCGTTTTTATGCCACAGCATTAATGGATCAAGGTACTGATTTCGATTTTTTGTTTGGGCCTGCTTATAAGGGGATCCCTATTGTGACCACAACCGCTGTCGCATTGGCGACAGAGCATCAACGTAATGTTCCTTACAGCTTCAATCGTAAAGAAACGAAAAATCATGGAGAGAAGGGCCGGGTCGTCGGTAGTCCATTGTTGGGACGGGCCATGTTGGTGGATGATGTGATCACTGCTGGAACCGCAATACGGGAATCCATGGCGATTATCAATGAATACCCTGCGTCCCTGGCTGGGGTGATGATTGCTTTGGACCGTCAGGAACGCGGTTATGGTCATCTTTCTACGATTCAGGAAATTGAATATAACTATCACTGCAAGGTTGCATCGATTATCACACTAACCGATTTGATTTCTTTTCTGGAAGAAAGCCCAAGAATGACAGGGCAACTTGCTGCAATGAAAGCCTATTACCAGCAATATGGTATTTAAGAATTCGTCTTTTAAGCGTTATCAACCTGTTATGAGAAGGTGAATTAGCCAGTCATGTGCCTTTGACAAGGCATTTTATGTTGACTATATTTTCTATTTACCATCATGGGGGTGCTTATGCCCGATATCGCTTTTTGTCGGCATTGTGGCAAAACAATTGATTCTACTACCCGATCATGCCCACATTGCGGCGCGTTTCAGTTAATCAGTCAACGTGAAAAAAATCGGTTAGTCGCGGCTTTGTTTGCATTCTTCTTGGGTGGCTTCGGTATTCACAAATTTTATCTGGGTAAAATTGGACAAGGCCTTCTTTATTTACTGTTCTGTTGGACATTTATACCTTCACTGATTGCCTTTATTGAAGGCATCATTTACCTGTGCAACACCGATGAAGCATTTTCCAGAAAATATGATTAATCCTCTTTATGACAGCGCCATCGTTTTCTTCCTTTGTGCGGTTTTATGGTGAGTGTTTTTTCCCCTTATCGTTGTTTTCCGGTGACGCACAAAAAAATAGCATGATAAAATTCATGGAATACACACACCTATTGTCAATAGTGATAGACCAAGCCCAGGCAGACTGAATGCGTGAGTATATCAATGACGGCCAGAATGGCCGAAACCACCCGTACCACGTTCAGTGTGTGAAAAATCATCGACAATATTAAATTCTGCCCGCACAACAGGTATAAATACCATTTGTGCAATACGTTCGCCCGGTTTGATGCTGAACGAATTTTGACTTCTATTCCATACAGATACCATTAGCTGCCCTTGATAATCGGAGTCGATTAATCCCACCAGATTGCCTAATACTACACCATGCTTATGACCTAAGCCTGAGCGAGGCAAGATGACAGCAGCCAGCGTATCATCACCAATATGAATAGCGATCCCTGTGGGAACCAGGATGGTTTCCCCTGAAACCAAGTTTAGCTCGTTGTCCAGGCAGGCGCGGAGATCAAGCCCGGCAGATCCTGATGTTGCATACGTTGGTAATGGAAATTGCCGACCAATACGTGGGTCCAGAATTTTAACGTCGATTTTTTGTGTCATAAAGTCTAATAATTTCATCCAATAAATGCTGACTGAGGCGTGATTTTTCGCTATGTGCAACCTGCTTCTCACCCTTTGGCCAAAAAAGATGCAGTGCATTGGTATCACTATGAAAACCATGCCCGGCAAGGGATATGTTATTGGCACAAATCAGATCCAGATTTTTCTGCATCATTTTTTGTTGCGCATATTCTTCCATATTTTGGGTTTCAGCAGCAAATCCAACAACAAAAGGGCGATTTTCAGTCATTGCAGCAACCTCAGCAACGATATCAGGGTTCTTTATCATAGTGAATATGATTTCAGTGTCCTGTCTTTTGAGTTTTTCTTTTGAGGGTTGTTTTGCTCGCCAATCAGTCACTGCCGCACAGGAGATAAAAATATCTTTTTTTAAAACAAGTTGCTGCTGCACAGCCTGCTGCATCTCAAGAGCATTAATAATATTAATCCGATCAACATTCACAGGAGTGGATAAATTCACCGGCCCAGCAATGAGCGTGACGTTGGCACCCCTCGTGGCAGCAGCCTGTGCAATGGCAAATCCCATCTTACCCGAACTTTGATTGCTGATAAAACGCACAGGATCCAGGGCTTCCTGAGTTGGGCCCGCGGTAATGAGTATTTTTAAGCCGCTAAAATCTTTCCTGATAATTTTAACATCGCATTAATTGTTGAATTCATTA
>CAZBYB010000006.1:22586-22886 GCA_964496225.1 uncultured Yersinia sp.
TGATAGAAAAATAATTATTTGCCAGAGTAACGAGCATGCTGGGTTCCAGCATCCGTCCGGGGCCAACATCACCACAGGCCTGATGTCCATGATCCGGCCCCCATAGCAGGGCGCCACGGCTTTGCAATATCTGAATATTCGCTTGAGTGGCTGCTGCTCGGTACATTTGCTGGTTCATTGCTGGCACCACAGCGATAACTGCAGTAGTGGCAAGGCAGAGTGCACTGAGCAAATCATTCGCCATACCTGCTGCAAGGCGGGCTAATAAATCCGCGCTAGCGGGTGCCAGAATCAGCAAAT
>CAZBYB010000006.1:22896-30155 GCA_964496225.1 uncultured Yersinia sp.
ACAGGATAACCTGATATTGCCTGTAAGGTTAATGGCGTGATGAATGCCTTGGCTGCATTTGTCATCACGACCCGCACCTCTGCACCTTGATCGCGCAGACAGCGCACCAGCTCTGGACATTTATAGGCTGCTATGCCTCCACTAATGCCAAGTACAATATGTTTACCGGAAAGTTCCGCCATCACGATTGCCTGAATGAATGAAATTGATACATGATACGACCATAATTTCCTGTTTGGCCCCAGCCAGGTGGTATCATTGCTTCTGAAAGGCCATCGCATCTATATTTCTGCGGCTGCGATGGATAATGATAAGAATATAATTTTATAGTAAAACTGCCGCCTGCTTAATAAAAATTTTGTGTGATATTTTCCAAGAATGGAGACATAAAATCGTTTGCTGCCCAGCCATAGGTAATACTGATCGACCGAAATCATAAATTGGAGATTAATGAATGGGTGGATGGTATGGTGGACTTGCTCCTCGTGAAAAATTGATGATGCATGGTCCAGCGGCATTGGCAGACACGGAATTACTGGCCATTTTTTTGCGTACAGGTTTGCCTGGCCTGCATGTAATGGAGATGGCAGAGGGCCTAATCGATGAATTTGGATCTCTGTATAATTTAATGTCTGCAGACTACAAAACGTTTTGTGCCCAAAAAGGGTTAGGGGATTCAAAATATACCCAACTCCAAGCAGCATCAGAGCTTGCTAGCCGTTTTTTCTATGCGCATTTATCAGAAAAAAGTGCCATGCTTAGCCCGGAAATCACACAAAAATACCTACATAATCTCTTATCGCATCGTGAACGGGAGATTTTTCTGGTGATGTTTTTGGATAATCAACATCGAGTGATCCGCTATGAAGAGATGTTCATGGGGACAATTAACAGTGTTGATATTTATCCACGAGAAATTGTACGTGAAGCACTCAAGGTTAACGCTGCCGCATTAATTCTGGCGCATAATCATCCATCGGGCAAAGCGGAGCCAAGCAACGCTGATCGTATTATTACTGTCAAAATAACAAAGGCTTGTTCGTTATTAGATATTTGTGTACTTGATCACTTAGTGGTAGGGCGCGGTGAATATGTTTCTTTTGCAGAGCGTGGTTGGATTTAACGGTATTGATCGTCGTTTTTCGAAATCTTTATTTTTTCAGGGCTTGAGCAGGAGCGATACAGCACGTATACTGGCTCCCTTTTAATTCGGTAAGATAAGCCTTGCTTAGGCCCTGTGAGGGTTAAGTCTATTTTGTTTGGGAGAGATAATATGTCACGAGTCTGCCAGGTTACTGGTAAGCGTCCTATGAGTGGTAATAATCGTTCTCACGCCATGAACGCAACTCGACGCCGTTTTTTACCTAACTTACATTTCCATTGTTTTTGGGTTGAAAAAGAGAAACGATTTGTAACACTGCGCGTATCTGCTAAAGGTATGCGTTGCATCGATAAAAAAGGCATTGAAACGGTTCTGGACGAAATTCGTGCCCGTCATGAGAAGTATTAAGGAGCACTACTATGGCCAAAAATGTGAGTGAGAAAATTAAGCTGATCTCGTCTGCTGGTACCGGTCATTTCTATACGACTACGAAAAACAAGCGTACCAAGCCGGAAAAGCTGGAATTAAAGAAATTTGATCCCGTAATACGTCAGCATGTTTTATACAAAGAAGGTAAGATTAAATAATCTTAGAGCCTGTTCATAATCTCAGATATCAGCTGGGGACAGTTTGAATAAACTCGTTTCCTGCAGTTTATTCCAGTGATAAATTTTAGTTGATCACTAAAAATGAACAGAATGAGCAGGTGATTTTTATAACAGACATCAGTAGATCTATAAAAAACGGTCATGACTCAGAATCTGTTGTAATGGTGTTTCTCGATATCAGTCCCGATCAATATTTCCATGCTAACCATAACAGAACCAGTCGATATCTTCAGGGATCAAACAGGCAATGGGTCGCAGATCAAAAAATGGCCTGAATACTACAAAAAGGTGCAGCCGCGGTCGTCGGCGATAATATTTTATCAAGATAGGTACTAATATTTCCAAAATTTAGTGATGACACCCCTCTTATTTGAGTTACTACCTGTGGAGCTAATACGCCTGATACAGCAACAACAAACATATCTTGTTTTAGCGTATTTATCGCAGTAGCCACCGATGTTCCGGATACGTCAAATGTGGTAGCCACTACATGACCCGCGGTTAAGTTGTTTACAGCTGTAATTGCTTTATCTATATCACTGGTCATTGCATTAAAAATTGCAATGGCATCATTTAATGCCTTGAGTTGCTCAGTAGTATAAGGATGGCCTGAATTATGATTGACTGTTATGGAACCTGATGCATTAAGTGAAAGCGTATTGAAATTACCTCTGATAATAGAAAGGCAACCTGAATCAAGACCACCCAAGCGTGCCATGGCTGAAAAAGACCCAACAGACAACATAAAACTGATTAGAAATATCAGCGTATTTTTCACGTTCATGGATAAAATCTCCTTGCACTGGATTTGATTATCAAACAAACATGACCATATTATAGTTAAGTTTCAGGTATAGGTGGCTTGTTAACAAGCCTGCAAACGTCGGCATTATCCTTGATATCATTTTATCCGGTATCGTTACCCCAATGAATTCCGTGCATATGCTTTATGCGCTGAATCCTTTTCACGGTGCACATTTTCAGGGTGTCATCACGAATAATCCCATCATAAAACATAAAGTATGACACTTTGTGACCGCTTTCTTTATTATCATTAAACGCCCTTTTTTCAAGTTTTCCGGTAGAAACATGCCAGAACAACGTCAAAGATAAAATGGAGTATGGCATAATCATCATAATTGATTATCAGTGTGATGCTGACATTGATATGACGAAGCAGGGTACCCTGCTTCACTGCGTGCAAACAGAGGGCTTATATTTCACTGTGAGTGAAGTACTCCCCTGAAAAATCGTTTGCGTAATTATTTTATCACAAGTTAGCGCCAGGCCAATTTGTCATACTGTATCGATACAGTGGCACAGACCTCTTATAAAACTTTATCATAAGAGGTCTATTAAGGATTGCATACAGCGCTACCGAGAGACAATCATTTGACACATTTGAAATTAAACTATTTTGTGATCGGTGTTGTTTCCTTGCTTCTGGCGCTTGCGTTGTGGCCCAATATTACCTGGCGCAGTGATCAGAATGGAAAACTTTCACAAATCAAAGCGCAGGGAGAACTGCGTATCAGTACCCTGGATTCTCCACTGATCTATTCCACGAATAAAAATGGGTTAAGTGGTTTCGATTATGAGTTGGCGAAATATTTTGCGGATTACCTTGGCGTGAAACTAAAAGTCAGCATACGTAATAATGTTAATGAAATGTTTGATGATTTAGAGAACGATAACACTGATCTTCTGGTTGCCGGACTGATACCTACTGATGGGAGATTAAGCCATACATATATTGGTCCTGCTTATTATTCAGTATCTCAACAACTGGTTTACCGTCAGGGTGCACCACGACCAAAATCCTTGAATGATCTGAAGGGTAAGTTGGTTGTTGCTGCAGGCTCTACCTCTATCACGATATTGAAGCAGTTAAAACAAACTCAATATCCAGATTTGGCGTGGGAATTATCGACAGAGTATTCTTCCAAAGAGTTACTGGAACAGGTCATTGAAGGTAAACTGGACTATACCTTAGGTGATTCGATTACCATTGCATTCTTGCAACGTGTTCATCCACAGCTTGCGGTAGCGTTTGATATCACTGATGAAGAACCTGTTTCCTGGTTTTTTCAGCGTACCGATGATGACAGCCTATATGCGGCCATGCTGGATTTTTACAGCCACATGATAGAAGAGGGCAACCTTGCCCGTCTGGAAGAAAAATATTTGGGGCACGTTGGTAACTTTGACTATGTCGATACTAAAACGTTTTTAAAAGCAATTGATATGGTGTTACCTACTTTTCGCCCGTTATTTGAAAAATATGCGACACAAATCGATTGGAGGTTGTTGGCTGTGGTTGCTTATCAAGAATCACACTGGGATCCACAGGCTGTCTCGCCTACTGGTGTGCGTGGATTGATGATGCTGACCCGTGCAACGGCAAGCTGGCTAGGCATTCATGATCGCCTTGATCCAGAAGAAAGTGTTAAAGGTGGGGCCGCTTACCTGAAATTCCTGATACAGAAAATACCTGAAACAATACCGGAGGATGAACGTATCTGGTTTGCTTTGGCTGCTTACAATATGGGTTATGGTCATGTACTGGATGCCCGTCGTTTGACAAAAAAACAGCAGGGTGATCCCGATAGCTGGGTTCACGTGAAAACACGTCTGCCGATGCTAAGTCAGAAGCGGTACTATCAGGATACAGTTTACGGCTATGCCCGCGGACATGAAGCCTATAAATATGTGGAAAATATTCGTCGCTATCAGGTCAGTCTGGTCGGTTATCTGCAGGATAAGGAGAAGAAAGCAGCACAACAGCTGGCAGCAAACATCAATAACGGGTCCGAGATAGCTTATCCTGCTGGTAGTCAGGGGAGCCAATAATTGGGTAACTTGCTCCAGCCTGTTTACGTTTTCTGGCTTTTTTCTGTCAGCGTTGGCTGTATTATGCAGCCCGTTTGTGTGCCTTTTGTTGCACGTCGTTGTTGGAAGAAAGTACTGAGCAGGTTGGCACAATCCTCTGCCAGAATTCCCGCTGTTGTCTGAATTCTGTGATTGATCCCGGTATAACGCAAAACATCCAGCCGCGACCCTGTTGCCCCTGTTTTCAAGTCATCAGCACCATATATCAGGCGATGAATACGGCTGTGAATCATGGCTCCGGCACACATGACACAAGGCTCCAGGGTAACATAAAGCCGGGTATTCAATAAGCGGTAGTTAAATAACGATTGTCCTCCTTGTCTCAGGGCCATTATTTCAGCGTGAGCCGTGGGATCATGATGTGTGATGCTGCTGTTCCATCCTTGGCCAATGATCTGATTATCCAATACAAGGACCGCACCAACCGGGACTTCTCCTGCATGTTGTGCCTTCAACGCCAGTTGCAACGCCTGCCGCATCCAGTATTCATCATCCAGGTTATCAAGCACGCAGACTCCTTTGTTTATGGCGTTTCTTTCGTTTTTTCGTCAAGTGCCGCACGCAGGCAGCCATGATGATGCTGTAAATCCCGTTGTGCCTGCCCGGCATTCAGGTTTTTTTGCAGCATCAGGATCGCTGGTTTTACTACAAATCCAGTGCGGGTCAGTGCCTGTTTCGCTGCATCATGGGTAACGCCCGTAACTTCCATGACAATACGACAGGCTCTGTCGATGAGTTTCGCATTAGTGGCTTTAATATCCACCATCAGATTCTGATACACTTTACCCAATTTAACCATGGTTGCGGTAGAAAGCATATTGAGTATCATTTTTTGTGCCGTGCCCGATTTCATCCTGGTAGAGCCGGTCAGTGCTTCCGGTCCCACCATCGGTGAAATAGCGATGTGGGCTTCTCTGGCAATGAGTGAAACAGGATTGCAGGAGATCGCCACCGTTTTACAACCCAGCTCTCTGGCAAAACGGAGTGCACCAACCACATAGGGTGTACGTCCCGATGCGGCTAAACCGACGACCATATCGGCTGTCGTTAACGCCAGTGATTTAAGATCATCTGCCCCTGCTGTCAAGCTGTCTTCTGCACCTTCCATCGAGGTTGATAACGCGGTGGTTCCACCCGCTATCACACCAATAATCAGATCACTGGGTATACCAAAAGTGGGTGGGCATTCAGCAGCATCCAGTACGCCAAGACGGCCACTGGTCCCTGCACCAATATAGATCAGGCGTCCGCCCATTTTTATGGCACACACTGCCAGCTCTACAGCGTGAGCGATAGCCGGTAACACCTCATGGATAGCCTGTGGCACTTTTTGATCTTCATTGTTAAAGCAGGTCAGCATATCCAGCGTTGAAAGGGTGTCCAACTCCATTGTCGCAGGGTTACGGCTTTCTGAGATCAGGGTAGAGAGATTCATCATTTAATACCTTCCTGACAGGCTGAGTATTTCAGTCATTATTATTAACGACGTGCTTCGCGCATCAGCAATTTCATGTCAGCAACCGCTGAGGATAAACCTGTCATCACGGCCCGACCAATAATCGCATGGCCAATATTGAGTTCATGGATCTCGGGAAGGGCCGCGACAGGCTGTACATTATGGTAAGTCAGACCATGGCCCGCGTTGACTTTTAAGCCTCTGTCAGCCGCATAAGTGGCTGCGTGGGCAATGCGCTGTAATTCGGTCTGACGGGCCAGATCAGTAGCCGCATCTGCGTAGACACCGGTATGAATTTCAATATAAGGTGCACCTACTGCAACGGCGGCGTCTATCTGGTGAACGTCGGCGTCTATAAATAAAGAAACGGTTATCCCAGCACGGGATAATTGTTTAATGGCCGGTGCAATTTTATCCTGTTGCCCGGCAACATTCAGCCCCCCTTCAGTGGTAATCTCCTGACGTTTTTCCGGCACCAGGCAACAGTAATGGGGCAGAAATTCGCAGGCAATATCGAGCATTTCACGGGTTACTGCCATTTCAAGGTTCATCCGGGTCTGTATGCTCTGGCGCAGAATACGTATATCACGATCAGTGATATGACGGCGATCCTCACGCAAATGCACCGTAATACCATCAGCACCTGCCTGTTCCGCAATAAAAGCCGCCTGAACGGGATCAGGATGGATTGTGCCACGGGCATTGCGTAATGTAGCAATATGATCGATGTTAATACCTAACAGTAAATCAGTCATGATGCCTCTTTTTCATGGAAAGCCAGATGGGTTGCCATCTACGCCTGTTTTGCATGCAGATGGGTGAAAAGTTCCCTACTCTTTAATGGCTTTGCACCAAGATAAGGTTTTAAAGCCATGCGGGTAAAACGTTTAGCCGCCCTTAGCGTTTGTGCGTCAGGAAAATGGCATGCCGCTAAGGCCTGTAATTCATGCCCGGAGAAACTGTTATCATCAATTTGCGTACTGGCGATAAAGCCTGTTGCTGCTTGGTAACGGTAATGCATTGCGGTAGAGACGGGCTTTCCGCTGTGTGCACAATGGAGAAAATCAACCCCATAACCCAGACTGGTTAATACCGTCAGTTCAAACTGGCGCAGTGCCGTTTCCGGTGTGCCATTATTTTCAGCCAGTGCCAGCAAGCAATCAAGATAAGCAAAAAATAACTCACGATAGCCTGTTTGATATTC
>CAZBYB010000006.1:30165-38244 GCA_964496225.1 uncultured Yersinia sp.
AACCAGGAGCTCATTGACATATAAACCACTGTAGAGCATCAGGCCTCTTAAGGGCAGCGCCAGAGAGACAGGTTCGGCATGACGTAAATTTTTGAGTTCAGCAGGTCCACTCCAGTGCACCAGTAACGGTATAAAAGGTTGCAGATACCCTTTCAGGTTGGACGATCGGCGACGCACACCTTTTGCCAGTACAGCCACCCGGCCATCCTGTTCAGTGAATAAATCAAGGATGACACTGGTTTCACGGTAAGGACGCCCGTGCAGAACAAAGGCACGTTGCCAGTAGGCCATTGACATGATTATTATTTTAGATCATCAACATAACCCAGGCTGCGCAATACTCTTTCATCATCCGCCCAGCCAGACTTTACTTTTACCCAGAGCCCAAGATGGACTTTGGTGTCAAAGATTCTTTCCATATCACGTCGTGCCTCAATGCCGATAGTTTTAATCCTGGAGCCTTGATGGCCTATGACCATTTTTTTTTGGCCGTCGCGCTCCACCAGAATTAAACCCTGGATATTATAATGCCCCTGTGCATTGGATAGAAACTGTTCGATCTCAACGGTGACGGCATAGGGTAATTCTTCACCTAAAAAGCGCATGAGTTTTTCACGGATAATTTCTGAAGCGATAAAACGCTCAGAGCGATCCGTAATACAATCTGCCGGGAAATGATGCGTTTCCTCCGGTAGCTGTTTTTTCACAATCTCAATGATTTTATTGATATTCATGCCTGTTTCTGCCACGACAGGGACGATATCAAGAAAATTTATCTGTTGACTGAGGAACGAAATATGTGGCAATAACTCAGATTTATCAGCCAGTTTATCCACCTTATTGATGGCCAGTAATATAGGGGATTTCACGGCCTGTAACTTATTGAGTACCATCAGATCGTCTGGGGTCCAGTGTGTACCTTCAACCACAAAAATGATCAGATCAACATCATCCATTGAACCGCACGCAGTGCGATTCATTAACCGATTAATTGCGCGTTCTTCTTTAAGATGTAACCCGGGTGTATCAACATAGATAGCTTGATAATGGCCGTCAGTATGAATACCAAGAATACGGTGCCTTGTTGTTTGTGGTTTGCGTGAGGTGATAGAGATTTTTTGCCCCAGGATTTGATTCAGCAATGTGGATTTACCGACATTAGGCCGTCCCACTATCGCAATAAAACCACAGTATGTTTTTTCTTTCATTCCATTTCCAGTTGTATTAGCGCCTGTTCTGCCGCGGCTTGCTCTGCTCTACGGCGACTGGATCCGCTCCCTATGACAGGACTGCTCAAACCCTGCACCAGGCAATGAACAGTAAATTCCTGATCATGTGCTTCACCACTCACTTGGGCAATCAGATATGAAGGGAGTGGCAGATGGCGACCTTGCAAATATTCCTGTAAGCGTGTTTTAGGGTCTTTCTGTTTATCACCCGGACTGATTTCTTCCAGGCGTTTGTGATACCAGGTGAGCACCAGCTGCTCTACGGTTTGGATATCGCTGTCCATGAATACAGCACCAATCAAGGCTTCCATCGTATCAGCCAGAATGGAATCACGGCGAAAACCACCACTTCTTAATTCGCCAGGTCCGAGGAGCAGGTAGTCACCCAGATCAAATTCTCTGGCCATTTCGGCTAAGGTATTGCCTTTAACCAGCGTGGCACGCATACGACTCATATCTCCTTCATCGGCATCTGGAAAGCGATGATATAGCACATTGGCAATTGCAAAACTGAGAATGGAATCCCCGAGAAACTCCAGACGTTCATTGTGTTTGCTGCTGACGCTACGATGAGTTAAGGCCTGTAATAAAAGTGCCGGTTGTCGAAAATGGTAACCTATCTTAGGTTGTAGTCTATTTATCAGGCTGGAATTCATGAGTTTTATCTATTAATGAATACCACCAATGCGACTTAAGCGGACTCCCGTTGGCCATTCACCTTCCTGTTTTTCGAAACTCATCCAGATAGCAGTAGCTTTACCCACTAAATTTTTTTCTGGGACAAACCCCCAGAAACGGCTGTCTGCACTATTATCACGGTTGTCACCCATCATGAAGTAGTGACCTTCTGGTACTACCCATACGCCTGGAGGCTGTCCAGCCTGCTGATAGTATTGTGCCTGCCTGTCCTGTGTGCCGGGTAGTGTCAGGATGGTGTGTGATATTGACCCCTGTTGCTCTGTGTGCCTGTTTAAACGTATTTCATTGTTATTAATAGAATTTTCTATTGGGACCTGAAAAAATTTTCCCGGCATTCCATCCTGGCCGCTGTAGGGAAAAGTTTGGACAAACACACTGGGCTCGGGTGTATTTTCGTTGACCATTAACGGGCAGGAATCATCCTTGGGGCAGGATGGTTGAATGCGGGTTTGTTTGGTAACAGAATCATACATAATGCGATCCCCGGGTAAGCCCACTATGCGTTTAATATAATCCAGACGTGGATTTAACGGGTATTTAAACACGACGATATCACCCCGTTGCGGGTGGCCTGTTGGGATAAGTGTGGTCTGCGTAATAGGTTCTTTGATTCCATAAGCATATTTTTCAACCAAAATAAAGTCACCTATCAATAACGTTGGCATCATTGAGCCAGAAGGTATCTGGAAAGGCTCATAAAAAAAGGAACGCACACTGAATACCAGTGCCAGTACAGGAAATAGCGATGCACAGGTTTCTATCCAGCCGGGCGGCAGTGCATCAGAGGGTGTTTGATCCTCTACCATACTGGCAGAGGGAGGGGCAGTTGCGCGAGCCCGGCGCGCGGGTGCCCATTTCAGGCGTTCAAAACACCAGATGATGCCCGTTATCAAGGTCGCAATAGCCAGGATTAGGGCGAACGTGTTTGCCATGCACACTCCTTATTATTTTGCTGTTATTTATTTTTTACCAACATGTAAGATAGCCAAAAAAGCCTCTTGCGGTAATTCAACGTTACCCAGCTGCTTCATGCGTTTTTTACCTTCTTTCTGTTTTTGCAACAATTTTTTCTTGCGGCTGACATCACCACCATAACATTTTGCCAGTACATTTTTACGCAACTGTTTGATGGTCGATCGGGCAATAATGTGATTACCAATAGCTGCCTGGATCGCAATATCAAATTGTTGGCGCGGGATTAATTCACGCATTTTGTCAACCAGATCCCGGCCACGGTACTGTGCGTTATCCCTGTGGGTAATAATCGCCAGTGCATCAACGCGCTCATTGTTGATCAGGATATCAAGGCGCACCATGTCGGATACCTGAAAACGTTTGAAGTTATAGTCCAGCGAAGCGTAGCCGCGGGATGTGGATTTCAAACGATCGAAGAAATCGAGCACCACTTCTGCCATGGGAATCTCATAGGTTAACGCCACTTGTTTACCATGATAAACCAGGTTGGTTTGTACACCCCGTTTCTCAATGCACAGTGTCATGATGTTACCTAAATATTCCTGTGGCAGTAACATGTGGCATTCCGCAACAGGTTCACGTAATTCTTTGATGCTGTTTAAGGGGGGTAACCTTGATGGGCTGTCGATATACATTGTTTCTTTATCAGTTGTTTCAACTTCATAGATAACGGTGGGTGCCGTGGTGATAAGCTCCAGATCATATTCACGCTCCAGACGTTCCTGAATGATTTCCATATGCAGTAATCCTAAGAAGCCGCAGCGAAAGCCAAATCCCAGCGCTGTAGAGCTTTCTGGTTCATAGAATAAGGAGGCATCGTTGAGACTCAATTTGCCAAGCGCATCACGGAAGGATTCATAATCATCAGAGCTGATTGGAAATAATCCAGCGTAAACCTGAGGTTTGATTTTTTTGAAGCCGGGTAATGGTGTTGCAGCGGGTTGACGCGCCAGTGTCAGAGTATCTCCTACCGGGGCACCAAGAATATCCTTAATTGCACACGCCAGCCAGCCTACCTCACCACAATTCAGGACATCGCGATCAAGACGTTTAGGCGTAAAGACCCCTAAGCGCTCCGCATGATAAGCCTGGCCAGTACTCATAACCTTAACCCTGTCGCCCTTACGCAGCATGCCGTTTTTAACTCGGACTAAGGAAACCACACCCAAATAATTATCAAACCATGAATCAATGATCAGTGCCTGCAGGGGGGCGTCAGCATTACCCTCTGGGGGGGGAATATCCCGTACCAGACGTTCCAGGACCTCGGGTACTCCGGTGCCGGTTTTGGCTGAACAACGTACGGCATCTGCTGCGCCGATACCAACAATATCTTCAATTTCTTCCGCTACACGGACTGGATCTGCAGCAGGCAAATCAATCTTGTTTAAGACCGGGATAACGGCCAGGTTCATTTCCATGGCGGTATAGCAGTTTGCCAACGTCTGGGCTTCCACACCCTGACCAGCATCAACGACTAACAGTGCACCTTCACAGGCAGACAGTGAACGGGAAACTTCATAAGAAAAATCCACATGCCCGGGTGTATCAATAAAGTTTAGCTGGTATGTTTGCCCATCCTGAGCCTGATAATTCAATGTGACGCTTTGCGCTTTAATGGTGATGCCGCGTTCACGTTCAAGATCCATAGAATCAAGTACCTGAGCAGCCATTTCGCGGTCTGACAATCCATCACAAATCTGGATAATGCGATCAGATAACGTCGATTTACCGTGGTCAATGTGAGCAATAATGCAAAAGTTTCTTATTTTATTCATTGTTAAAGCAGTTAATAGGCTTTCATTTAAAATTAATCTGCCATGGACTAAAGTCGATGGACATCAGACAGAACAGTGAGGCTTACTGGTGATTAAGGCTAGCATAGTATATCAAAAGCCATCATGGCTCTAGCGAGCAATTTAATATCGAATCCGATTCTGTTACAGGATTGATATCCTCAGGAGTAAAACCCATAACCATGTTGAGCTGTAACACCCGTTGCTTCTGCTCTTTGCTGGCTAAAATAGTTCGATGACAGTTTCTAAATCTTAAACCGGATATTGTACGATGCTATGTTCATTTCCATGGCAATGTTTGCGCCGATGATGAGGGGACAATTGTTTGGAACGTGACCAGCAGGAAAGGCAAAGATTTTAGGGATATTATATTTGCAGGTTCTTTCATGAATGATGTTGTAAGCATTTTCATTAAAATCAGACTGTTCTCCGCCAATATCTCGCATCGACCCAATGATCATGCCTTTTATTTTAGCGAGTACACCCGCTGTTTCCAATGTGTGCATTTGCCTGTCGATTCTATAATACGCATTTTCACCTATTTCTTCCAAAAATAATATGGCATTTTGATAATTAAAATTATAACGTGTGCCTGAAAGTGCACCAACGATGGTTTGATTTCCACCAATTAGAATACTAGAAGATTTACCTGTCTGATTAAGATTATGTGGTGCCAATTTGTATTCTGGTTTTTTCCCACTCAATATTTGAAATATTAAATCATAAGAGGACGCAGGTGGAGTTATTCCATTACTCAACGTTGGAATGACATTGTGCCCGTGTACTGAAACAATACCTTTTTGATTAAAGAAACTATGTAGATAGGTGATGTCTGAATAACCTATTAACCATTTAGGTTTTTCCATCAGTGCTCGCAAATTAAGTTTCTCTAATAATTGTACGCTTCCATAGCCACCACGTGTAGTCCAGATAGCGTTTATAGAAGGATCATCACATGCTTGTTGTAGATCGTCCAATCTTTCTTCCACTGTTCCTGCATAGTGATAATAACGTTCATATTTTGCTAAGTGGTTTTTGGAGTATACAGGAATATATCCTTGTTCTTTAATGAGGCTATCGACATGTTTTAAAAAAGCAGGATTACTCACATATCCAGCGGGGGAAATGATTGCGATCTTGCTGCCTTTTTTTAAGGAATCAGGCCATTTTATATTATTTTTTTTGCTTTTGATTTTATTATATATTTTTAATATTCCTATTTTATTTATTTAATAGCCAAGTATAACTAAGATAATTAACAGATTATAATACATTGTTTTTATTAATCAATGGGATGATATCGAAGAAGGTTATTTTCTGTTTTTAAATAAAATACTTGTAGAACAATATTAAAATACAATGAAAAATACTTTCTCTGACTATAATAGTCAACAGTATTATGCAAATAATTTTTCAAGAGACCTTTATAAAAAATTGTTTGGAATAAACACATTGTTAATAATATTAATTAATAGCTAAATTAATATTAGCTATGATATTGGCGTTATTAAGCTAAAAACGTTTCAGTGCCTTACCAATCACTTAGCAATAATTATTCTCTAATTAATTATCCTTTAAAATTGATAAAAATATTGTCTTTTCATAGCAATCATGTATTGATTTTATATTCGCAATAACTTGACTGAATTGAGATATGCATAACTTTTAACAATTGGGTTGGTGGTAAGGGCCTGGGGAGTGTTATATTTTGTTCCAACAGCAATTACAAATTATTGCCAGGAGGTCGAGCATTGATTCCTGTCTTTATTGGATACGGATATTGTTGTCGAGGCAATACCAGAGAAGCACACTGAAACGATAATCGTTGTCAGTGATACCAGAAAAAGTGGCCAGAGTTTCTTTTTCATAATCATTTATCCTTATATTTATAAGGTTAATGATTTCATTATAGAACATTGATATATTTTGTCGATCAGACCATTTAAAACGATCCAGGCTCGTTTAGCTTTATCAAGCTTCATGCGACAAAACAGCACTAAACATCATCATTGTTGCCATTGGGTTTAGCAGAGGATTCAATCTATTGAACGTTGAGTGCGGATGATAGCTATTACCAGGTTATAATGGGATGGACGTGGCGTTGGTGTCTGGATGGCCAAATAGTGTAATATAATGGTTTATGTTCCCATGAGGTCTTATCGCTGTCGTATAGACACAATACCTGACTGAAGCCTGCTTTTCGCGTATGTTCAACAAAATTTATGTGTCGTCGACATGTTATCAGGGTATGTCACGCTGTTGCCATGTCCCCTTGATAGTATTTTTTGTTTAAGGAGTGCGAACGTGTTGATAAAATGGTTTTCCTGTCTGTTATTTTTGGCCACAATCGGGCCGGCTTTTTCCGTATGGGCTAAAACGATTCTGACAGTGTATTCCTGTGATTCCTTTGCCAGCGACTGGGGCCCGGGACCTGCAGTTAAAAAGGCCTTTGAAGCAGAGTGCGATTGTATACTGAAATTTATTAAACTCCCTGATGCAGTGATGTTGCTTAACCGTCTGCGGATGGAAGGTAAAAACAGCCCGGCTGATGTGGTGTTATGTCTCGATAATAATGTGATGCAGTCTGCGGAACAGACGGGTTTGTTTGCCAGACATACAATAGATACCAGTCACTTACTGTTGCCTGAATCTTGGGTCAGTAAAACGTTTGTGCCCTACGATTACGGCTATTTTTCCTTTGTTTATAACAGGGATAAGTTGCAGAATCCACCGGCAAGTTTGCATGAACTGGTGAACAGCTTGCAGCCATGGAGCATAATCTATCAGGATCCACGCACCAGTACACCGGGCCTTGGTTTATTATTCTGGATGAAAAAAATCTATGGCGAGCAGGCATACGTTGCCTGGCAGAAGCTGGCAAAAAAAACTGTGACGGTGACGCAAAGCTGGAGTGAAGCTTATGGTCTGTTTCTCCAGGGAGAAGCTGATCTGGTATTGAGCTACACCACTTCTCCAGCCTGGCATCTGGCGAAAGAGCATCAGAGCCAGTATGCCGCAGCTGCCTTCAGCGAAGGCCACTATTTGCAAATTGAAGCGGCAGGCATGATGGCCACGAGTAAACAACCTGAACTAGCCAGCCGCTTTATGCAATTTCTGATCACACCTGCTTTTCAGCAAACTATCCCAACGGGTAACTGGATGTATCCTGTCATTAAAACCACGCTGCCTGATAGTTTCAGGCATTTGATTATGCCGCAGAAGGTGCTGCAATACTCTGGCGACGAAGTCGCACAAAATCGTAGTGCATGGATTCAGGAATGGCAAACCGCCGTCAGCCACGTCGCCACACCCTCGCGCACGGCGCTGTTCGACTTTGGCTTCACCCAGTCGGCCGCCACCGGCGGCGTCGCGACCATCAT
>CAZBYB010000007.1:0-572 GCA_964496225.1 uncultured Yersinia sp.
GATGTCCAAGGGCTAAGTCATCACCCTGCCAGTAACCTCGCAGGGTCGGTAGATCATGGGTGTTAATAGTCGCCATGGCTTGGCGCGGATAATGGGATGGAGCCCGAAAATGCCCTTCACTGTCATGCTCGAAATACAGCACTCGGTAGGAATAAACACCCTGCTCGTGCAAGCGGCTAACGATTTCCGGGGGTACAATACCTAAGTCTTCACCGATGATCATACAATGATGACGCTGACTTTCCAGAGCCAATATTCCCAGTAAATCATCAAGGGGATAGCTGACATAAGCCCCTTGGCTGGCAGATTTTCCTCTGGGTATCCACCACAGCCGTAGCAGCGACATCACATGATCCAGGCGTAATGCGCCACAGTGCTTCATGCTGGCACGTAACAGATCAATGAAAGGTTGATGAGCATGCGCTGTCATCATATGAGGATTGAGGGGAGGTAACTGCCAGTTTTGGCCCAGAGGACCCAGTCTGTCCGGCGGAGCGCCTGTGGATGCCTGCAGACAGTACAGCTCGCGCTGACCCCAGGTTTCTACGCTGTCTTCGGCTACGCCCACTGCC
>CAZBYB010000007.1:582-927 GCA_964496225.1 uncultured Yersinia sp.
AGGCCGATCGGCATCAGGTATTGCTGACTGAGTTGAAAGCAACCAGCCAGCTGACTGGCCGCCAGCCACTGTAACCACAAATAAAACGTTATACTTTCATGATGTTGCTGACAGAAATGCATCACGGCACTGCCATGGGGATCGTGATATTCTGCAGGCCAGGCGCTCCAGCCCGGTATGCCAGGGGCTTTTTCACTGAACCAAGTGTGCAGTGCATCGAATATCGCCTGTTGCTGCAGGCTTTCTCCTCCCTGGTCGACAAAAAGAACGAAGGCCTGCATGCGGGCATCGTCCGTGGTCCGTGCCATGAACAAGGGGAATGCCAGACGCAGGGCGGTGAGTTTC